>JAEUSV010000048.1 GCA_016788485.1 Flavobacteriales bacterium | reverse complement strand
TCGATCACCATGGAGGCCAGCGGCGCGCACCTGCTCAGCGATGCGTGGAGCACGGTGGCCATGGTCTGCGGCCTCGTCCTCATCCGTTTCACCGGCCTCACCTGGCTCGACCAGCTGTTCGCCATCGCGTTCGCCGTGTACATCATCTACACCGGCCTGCAGGTGTTCCGCCGGAGCGTGGCAGGTATCATGGACGAGACCGACATGGGACTGGCCCGTGAGGTGATCGCCCTGCTCGAGGAACACCGACGACCCCAATGGATAGACGTGCACAACTTCCGCATGATCAAGTACGGCGCGGTGCTCCACATCGACTGCCATGTGACGCTGCCCTGGTACTACAGCCTGGAGAAAGCGCACCAGGAGATCGCCGCCATCGAGCACCTGGTGAACGACCGCAACGCGCGCGAGGTGGAGCTCTTCATCCACATGGACCCTTGCATCCCGGAGAGCTGCGCCATCTGCAACGTGGCCGGCTGCCCCGAACGCAAGACCGCCACCCAGGAGCGCCTCACCTGGTCGCTGGACACAGTGCTCGACAACGCGAAGCACACCCTGCGGAAAGTCAGTCCGTAATGTGACATCCGTCACAGATGGCATCCTGCCTCCTGCGACACTTTTGTACCACGGATGCGTTGCGTCCGGCTTTCAAGGAAAGCAGCTGGCCGAAAGGCCGGTGTGTTTGGTGTCAGGGAGGGCCTCGAAAGGGGCCCTTTCCTGTTGGGGCATCCCCGTCCGGGTGACCATCATCACGTTCAACCTCCCATGGACCGTTGAACTTTGCCGACGCAAGCAACCCACCCATGGAACCCACACACATGCCCCGCATCGGGGACAAGGCCCCCGATTTCGAAGCCAACACCACCGTCGGCCCGCTGAAGTTCAGCGAGTACATCAAGGACCACTGGACCATCCTTTTCAGCCACCCGGCCGACTTCACCCCGGTATGCACCACCGAGCTCACCGAGTTCGCGCGCAATGGCTCATGGTTCGCCGAGCGGAAGACCAGGCTCATCGGCCTCAGCATCGACAGCATCCACAGCCACATCGCGTGGGTGGCCAACGTGCAGGAGAAGACCGGCGTGCTCTTGGATTTCCCGCTCATCGCCGACATCGACATGAAGGTGTCGAAGCTGTACGGCATGCTGCACGAGAACACCAGCAACACCGCGGCCGTGCGGGCGGTCTTCTTCATCGACCCCGCCGGCACCATCCGGCTGATCATGTATTACCCGCTGAACGTGGGCCGCAACATGGACGAGATCATGCGCGTGCTGGAGGCCATGCAGACCGTGGACACCAACGCCTGCGCCATGCCCGTGAACTGGCGCAAGGGCGACAAGGTGATCATCCCGCCGCCCAAGACCCTGAAGGACCTGGACAGCCGCATGAAGGATGCGACCTTGGAGAAGGTCGACTTCTACCTGGCGAAGAAGCAACTGGCCTGAAGGCCAAGCCTATGGAACGAGAACGCCCCGGTTCGGGGCGTTCTTCGTTCTCGGGGTGGCAGACCAGGCTTCCCTCGCGGGGCCTCGGGACAGGTTTCCCACACGGTCAGCAGGCGCTGCCTGCTCGCTACTCCTTGCGGAGCGGACCAACCTGAAATGAAAAAGCCCCTTATCGGGGCTCTTTCATTTCGGGTGGTAGACCGGGCTCGAACCGGCGACCTTCGGAACCACAATCCGACGCTCTAACCAACTGAGCTACAACCACCATATCCCGGATGTCTCCACCAACGGGGTGGCAAATATACACGTCCTGCGAACAAGGAGCGGTCGGTTTACTTTGCAGCGCCCTGATGCATGTACTCGCCCTGCCCAAATGGTACCCCGGCCGCAATGACCCGCAGCTGGGCGATTTCATCCGCAAGCAGGTGCTGGCCGCGGCCCGGCAGGTGCGCATGAGCGTGCTGTTCGTGGTGCCGTTGGATGGTCTGGCCGGGCTCCACGAGCAGGAGCTTGACGAGCGCGACGGGGCCTGGGAGCTGCGCTGCTATTACCGTCCCGACCGGTCCTCCTTCGCCCCGCGGCGCAAGGTGGTGAACTACCTGCGCTACCGGCAGGCCGGTCGCCTGGGCCTGGAGCGCCTCGTGCGCGAGCGGGGGCGGCCCGACCTGGTGCACGTCCATATCCTGCTGCGCCCCGCCCTGCTGGCCATGCAGCTCAAGCGCCGCTTCGGAACGCCCTACGTGGTGAGCGAGCAGAGCAGCGAGTACCTCGACGGGCGTTACGCCGCCAAGCACCAGGGCAGCCGGCACATGCATGAGCGGGTCTTCCGGCTGGCCTCGGCGGTGACGGCCGTTAGCGCCTGGCTCGGCGACGGGCTGGTGAAGCACGGCCTGTGCGACCGGTACGATGTGGTTCCCAACGTGGTGCCCGGGCTCGACCGGCCCCTGCCCGCCCCCGGACCGGCGCACGCCTTCATGGTGGTGGCCGACCTGGTGGACCGCACCAAGAACGTGAGCGGCGTGCTGCGGGCCCTGGCGCAGGCCCGCCGGCAGGAACCGACGCTCACGCTCGATATGATCGGCGACGGTCCCGACCGCCCGATGCTCGAGGCGCTCGTGGGCGAGCTCGGCCTATCGGGCGCCGTGCGCTTCCATGGGCGAGTCGCCAACACCGAGGTGCTGCGCCTCATGGCCGGCACCGGCTCGGTGATCATCAACAGCAACGTGGAGACCTTCAGCGTGGTGACCGGCGAGGCCCTGGCCAGCGGCAAGCCCGTGATCGCCACGCGTTGCGGCGGCCCCACCGCCTTCATCACCCCCGCGAACGGGCTGCTGATCGATGTGCGCAGCGACGACCAGCTGGCCGCGGCGATGCTCGAGCTGCACCGCGCGCACCCGCGCTACGACCCCGCCGCCGTGCGCGCCAGCGTGAGCGAGCGGTTCAGCCCCGAGGCCGTAGGCCGTGCGTTCCTGGCCATCTACCAACGTGTGCTCGCCCATGGCCGCTGAACTGCGTGTGGGCATCCTGTGCGAAGGCCTCACCTTCCAGCGGTGGCAGGCCGACTGCATCCGGCAGGTGCTCGCCGTGCCCGGCGTGAAGCTGGCGGGCCTGGTGATGGACGAGGGCGCCCCTCGATCCGCGCACGGCCTCAGCACCCGCCTCTACCGTGCCTACCGCCATCGCTGGTTCAAGCCCGCGGCCATGGACACCGTGGACCTTTCTGTGGAGCTGGCCCAGGCGCCGCGCATCGCCTGCACCGCCCCCGCACAAGGGAGCGCACGGGTCTTCAGCACCACGGAGCTGCAGCGCATCCGCGAGCTGCGTCCCGACGTGCTCCTGCGCTTCGCCTTCGGCATCGTGCGTGGCGAGGTGCTCACCCTGCCCACCCATGGTGTGTGGAGCTACCACCACGGCGACGAACAGAAGTTCCGTGGCGGCCCGCCGGGCTTCTGGGAGATCATGAAGGGCGACCCGGTGACCGGCGCGATCCTGCAACGCCTCACCGACAAGCTCGATGCGGGCCTGGTGCTGCGCAAGGGGTGGTTCAGCACCATCGACCATTCCCTGGAGGAGACGGTGGACACCGTGCTCACCCACAGCGCGCCGTGGGCGGCCGATGTGTGCCGGGCCCTGCTCAGCGGCGATGCCGATGCGGCCACCGGCACCGCCAGCGGCAGCACGGCCCCGGTGTACAAGTACCCGGACAACCTCACCTTCCTGCGCTTCCTTCGGAAACAGGCCCGCAACAAGGTGCGCTTCCATCGGGCGCAGCTCAAGGAGCATGAGGAGTGGAACGTGGGCGTGCTCTACCAGCCCATCCACCACCTGCTCGAGGAGCGCCCGAGCCTCAATGTGCAATGGCTTCCCGCGCCTGCCAAGAGCGCCTTCCGCGCCGACCCCTTCGGCTACGTGGGCTCCGACGGCCAGCTGAACATGCTGTACGAGCGGTACGACCGCGCCACGGGCAAGGGCGACATCAACCGGTTGCGGCCCAAGCGCGACAACGTGCTGAAGCGCTCGCGCGCCATGCTCACCCTGCCCTCGCACCTCTCCTACCCGTACGTGGTGAACACCCGCGATGCGAACGGGGAACAGGTGACCTATGTGATCCCCGAGAACGCGGCAGGCGGAGGCGTGGACCTGTACCGTGTGCGCGCCGACAACGAGGCCCTGGAGCCGGTTCAACGCCTGCTCGATGTGCCGCTCTACGACCCCACCGTGTTCGAGCACGAAGGGCGCTGGTGGATGATGGGCACGCTCGCCCCGCTGACCAACGTGCACCTGGTGATCTATCACGCGCCCAGCCTCTTCGGCCCGTGGACGCCGCACGCGCGCAACCCCGTGAAGTGCGACATCCGCACGGCGCGCCCCGCCGGAACGCCCTTCGTTCATGGTGGCATGCTGTACCGGCCCAGCCAGGACAGCAGCAGCACCTATGGTCACCGCGTGGTGATCAACCGCGTGGAGGAGCTCACGCCCGAGCGGTTCCGCGAGGTGGCCTTGAAGACCGTGGGCCCCCTGGGCGGCACCTCCTGGAACAAGGGATTCCACACGGTTTCCGCCGTCGGCGACCTCACCCTGGTCGACGGCAAGCGCTACGTGCATTCACCCGAACAGGAGGCGCGCGTGCGGGGCGCCAAGCTCGCGCGCCTGTGGAACAAACGCTCGCGGCGATGATCCTGCGGCAGGTCACCGGCACCCTGGTCACCCGCGTATGGACGGCCCTGGCCGGCATGCTGGTGGTGATGCTCGCCGGCCACACGCTGGGCGCGCAAGGCCTGGGCGAGATGGGCCTGATCGTGCTCGGACTGAGCCTGATCATGCTGCCGGTGAACGTGGCCTGCGGCGGCGCCATGGTGTACCTGGCCCCCCGGTATCCGCGCGCGGCCCTGCTGCGACAGGCCTACCTGTGGGCGCTGGCCACCGCGGTGGTGGCGGTGCCCGTGATGTGGTGGAGCGGCCTGGTGCCGCGGCCCTATGCGTTGCACGTGGTGGGGCTGGCCCTCCTGCAAGCGGCCTTCACCGCCCATTTCGGTCTGCTGCTCGGACAGCAGCGCATCAAGGCGCTCAACGCCATCGCCGCCCTGCAGTCGCTCGCACAGCTGGGGGTGTTCGCCACCCTGGTGCTGGTGTTGGAGCTGCGCGATGCCATGGCCTACGTGCTGGCCAGCTATGCCTCGTTCACGCTCTCGCTGGCGCTGAGCGCCTGGGTGGTGTACCGCGCGAAGGCCCGCACCCCCGTGCTGCCCGCCGAAGGTCCGCTATTGCGCACCACGCTGCACTACGGGGGCTTCGGGCAGACCGCCAACCTGCTGCAGCTGCTCACCTACCGCCTGAGCTACCTGCTCGTGGACCACTTCAAGGGAACGAAGGCCCTGGGGGTCTACTCGGTGGGCGTGCAGCTCAGCGAGAGCGCCTGGCTGGCCCCGCGGAGCCTGGCCATGGTGCTGTACAGCAAGGTCACGAACACCGCCGACGCGCAGGTGCGCAAGGACCTCACGCTGGCCATCATGAAGGCGGCCGTGGCCAGTGCCGTGGCGGTGGTGTCAGTGCTGTTGGTGCTTCCCGAGGAGCTGCTGCAACGCCTCTTCGGCGACGAGGTGGTGGGCCTGTGGCCCGTGTTCGCGTGGATGGCCCCCGGCATCGTGCTCGCCAGCAGCAGCCAGGCCTTCGCGCACTACTTCAGCGGCATCGGCATCGCGCACAACAACACCGTGGGCTCTCTGCTGAGCCTGCTCGTGACCGCCGTGATGGGCTGGCTCACCGTTCCGTCGCACGGCGCCATCGGCGCAGCGGCCACGGCCACGGCGGCCTACCTGGTGGGCTGGCTGTACCAGGCGTTCCGCTTCATGCAGCACACGGGCACACGTCCGGGCGAGCTGCTGCCCAATGCGAAGGACATGCGCATGCTCCGCAGCGTGGTGTCTCGCGTGAAGCAGCGGGCCTGAGGCAGCGCGCGCAGCACGCCGGAGCGTCCTGTGCACAAGCGCCATGACCGTCCGCCACCTCTACTGGTTCACCTACCAGCAACCCTCGCTCCCCAGCATCCGCTACCGGGCGCTCCACCCCTTGCAGCACCTGTGGGCCTGGCGGGGCGTGGGGTCCACGCTGGTGGTACCGGGCCGCGGTCCACTGGCCGTGCTGCGTTTCCTGCGGACGTACTTGGAAGCACTGCTCTTCCCCAGGTCCGGCTCGGTGATCGTGGTGCAACGGGTCCATTCCCTCGGGCCGTACGCCTGGGCCCTGCGGCTCCTCACCTTTTTCCGCGGCGACCGCAGCATCTACGACATCGACGATGCCGAGTACATCGAACGGCATCCGGCCACCATCCAGGCGTTGATGCGGAACTGCGCCCTGGTCACCTGCGGCAGCCGGGGCCTGCAGGCCTATGCCCGTCGCTACAACCCGAACACGCTGCTGCTCACGAGCCCCGTGCCCGACCACGGCCAGCGGAAGTCCGAACAGCGCGGCCTCGTGCGACGGAACGATGTCTTCACCATCGGCTGGGTGGGCTGCTTCTGGGGCACCCACGAGGCCAGCCTGCGCGCGCTGGTGTACCCGGCCTTGCGCGACCTGGGCTTCCGGGTGCGGCTGGTGGTGCTGGGCGCGCGCAACGACCAGGCCGAACATCGGCTGCGCGAGGCCCTGGCCGGCGACCCGTGGATCACGATCGAGGTGGAGCGCGACATCCCCTGGTGCGACGAGGCCGCCGTGCACGCGCGGATCGCCAGGTTCGACGCGGGCCTGGCGCCGCTGCTCGACAACGAGATCAGCCGGTGCAAGAGCGCCTTCAAGCTGAAGCAGTACCTGAGCTGCGGCGTGCCCGTACTGGCCAGCCCCGTGGGCGAGAACGCGCGCTTCCTGCGGGACGGCGTCAACGGGCTTTCCTGCGTGTATGCCGCGGCGTTCCGGGAAGGGATCTACCGGCTGGCGGGCATCACCGATGAGGCCTACGACCGCATGTGCCGCGAAGCGCTGGCCGGTACCACGGCGTTCAACCTGGAGGCCCATGCGGCCGCACTGCTCGAGGCCTGCGGGCGACTAAGGCCCTTCATGCCACCGGTGGAACGGAAAGTGCGGAGAGAGCGAGCATTGCCACGCCCGGAGCAGCGGGCCCCGCAGGGCACCTGACCGTGCCTGTACGCCCTCAGCGGAGATCGAGCAGGTCGTTCACGCCGGGCGGGCGTGCCACCGTGTAGCCTTCGCCGTAGGTGGCGTGTATGATGCGGCCGAAGTTGCGCATGCGCCCCTCCAGGAAGGGGATGAAATCGCGCGTGGCTATCGGACTTTCCGGCTCGGTGCTGGAGGGGTCGTAGAACTGGCTGCGGAAGCACATCAGGGCCTCCACGCGCTTGTCCCACCAGGGCGTGATGTCGACCACGATATCGGGGTCGATCCAGTTGTCCTGGATGGCATGCAGCACCAGCCGAGGCCGCCAGGGCTCCTGCTTGGTGCGGCCCTCGGTGGTCTCGATGCGGCGCAGGCCGCTCAGGAAACAGGCCTCGGCCACCAGGTGCGCCCCGCGTCCGTGGTCCGGATGGCGGTCGCGCACGGCGTTGGTGATCACCACCTGGGGACGGTGGCGGCGGATCACCTGCACCACCTTCAGCAGGTCCTCGCGCTCGGTGCGGAAGAACCCGTCGGGAAGTCCGATGTCGTAGCGGAAGCTGGCGCCCAGCACGGCGCGCGCGGCCTCGGCCTCGCGGCGGCGCAGTTCGCTGCTGCCCCGGGTGCCCAGTTCACCGGCCGTCAGCTCCACCAGGCCCACGGTGCGGCCCTGTGCGATGTGGCGGAGCACCGTGCCCCCGCAGCTGATCTCCACATCGTCCGGGTGCGCCGTGATGCAGAGCAGGTCGACCGGTTGCGTGCTCATTTGCGGCCTTCGATCCAGTTGATCACCTCAGGCCCCAGCGGGTCGGCGGCGCTGGCCAGCATGGTCACCAGCTGCCCCTGTTCATCCACCAGGTACTTCTGGAAGTTCCACTTCACCTCGCTGTCCATCTTGCCGTTCTGTGCCTTCTGCGTGAGCCACTGGTACACCGGGTGCTGGTCCGCGCCCTTGGTGCTCACCTTGCTCATCATCGGGAAGGTGACGCCGTAGTTGGCCTGGCAGAACTGCTCGATCTGCTGCTCGTTGCCGGGCTCCTGCCCGCCGAAATCGTTGCTGGGGAAGCCCACGACCACGAGGCCCTTGTCCTTGTAAGCCGCGTAGAGCTCCTGCAGCTGGCGGTATTGCGGGGTGTAGCCGCATTCGCTGGCGGTGTTCACCACCAGCACCTTCTTCCCCTTGAGCTGGTCGAAGCTGAAGGGCTTGCCATGGATGTCGGTGGCGGAAAGGCCGTGGAAGCTGGCGGTGGGCATGGGCGTGGTGGCGGGTTGGGCGGTCGGAACTTTCACGGGACCCACGGTGACATAGTCGCCGCAGGCCATGAGGGCCATGAGGGCCGGGAGCAGGAAGAGGTGTTTCATGCCGCTTACAACACGCGAAAATGGCGGAAGTTCCCGGAACGGGAACGATCGGTCGGGCCGCCATGTACCTTTCGGCATGAAGTTGCGTAGAAGGGGCATCCCCATGCGAAGCGCCCATCTCCTCCTTTCCATCGGCCTTGCCACAGGCCTGTTCGCCCAGCAGCAGTTCCGCATCGTGTCGAACGCCGGGATCGGCCAGGGCCAGAAGCTCTCCAAGAGCAAGGCCGCGCACGCCTGCCTGCACGCCAGCGGGCTCAGTAGCGAACAGCAGGACCTGGTGACCCGCTTCAGCGACCCGGCGTACTGGCCGGCCGGCATCCGCACGGACAGCGCGCTTGCCGCGAACGGCCCGTACGTACAGAACTACACCGCCTTCCGCCTCTGCAGCTACAAGGAGGACAGCGTGGCGCACAGCGTGCTCATGGTGCCCGCCAGCAGCAACGTGCACATGCCCGAGGACCTGCGCCCCCTGGCCGACTTCTACCTGCTGCTGCCCGACAGCACGCTGAAGGAGGTGAAGGCCACCGAGACCCGCCCCGCCATCAGCCGTGGTCCGCGCTGGAAGAACCTGCGCGAGGCCCGCATCCTGAAGCCCGATGAGCTCTACGCCACCTACGACCTGGGCAGCGACAGCGCCGGGCTCGAGGCCCTGCGCAAGCGCGGCATGAGCCAGGCCGAGATCGACGCCGTGGTGTTCCGCAGCCACGAGCGCAACTGGCCCGATGGCATCGACAGCTTCGACGAGCGCTACCCCCGCCTCAGCGACTTCAAGAAGTACAAGGCCTACCTCGGCGCCCGCTGGGACGACAAGGTGCTGCTGATCGTGCCGGTGGAGAAGAACAAGAAGATGCCCGTGCTGCTGCGTCCTTATGTGGACCTCTACTTCATCTATTCCACGGGCGCCGTGGAGGTGAAGGAGAAGAAGAAGTAGCCCGCACACCTTCGCGGAAGCCCCGGCCCTTCGACACGCTCAAGGCCGGGGCTTCCTCGTTCCGGAGCCCGGCGCTCCGCTACCTTCACCGCGTACAGGCCTCCCCCATGCTCAAGCGCATCCTCTTCGTGCTCATCAGCCTGCTGCTGGTGGCCCAGTTCTTCCGTCCCGAGCTGGTGAACCCGCCGTTCGAACCTGCGAACGACATGCTGGTGCGCACCAACGCCCCCGCCGACATCCAGGCGCTCGTGAAGAGCACCTGTTACGACTGCCACAGCCACCACACCAACTACCCTTGGTACACGGCCATCACCCCGGTGAACTATTGGATGAAGGACCACATCGAGGAAGGCCGGGAGCACCTGAACTTCAGCCTTTGGGACCGTTACGCCACCGGCAAGCACACCCACGAGGCCGGTGAGGAGGTGGCCGAGGGCGAGATGCCGCCCGGGTATTACACCCTGGTGCACGGGGAGGCGCGCCTCAGCGATGGCGACCGGGCCAAGCTCGTGGCCTGGCTCAACGCGAACCTGGGGAGCGAGGGCGAACGCGAGGAACGCGGCAAGCACTGAGAAAGGGGCATCGCTTGTTGCCAAGTGGAAGCACGCCCGGCCACGGACCGACCCACATGGAAGGCACCATCCACCTGCACGCGCGGGCATCCGACATCGAAGCCCTTTACTTCGAGGGAGGGCGGTTCGATCCGCTGCGAAGCGAGGTGACACGGAAGGCGCGCCTGGGCGTGATGGCCGGTTGCCTGCTCGCCATGATGCTGTTGGTGACCGCGACCTGGCTGCAAGGTGCTGCGATCATCCTCGGTGTAATGGCGCCAGTTGTGCTCCTGGCCGCACTGATCAACTATGCCCGGGCCGCATTCCGGTTGCTGCTCGAACGGGCGCGCATCCGCAAGTTCGCGCGGGATGTCGAGGCCAATTCCCCGTCGCAGCTCGCCCTTAGCGAGCAGGGCTTCCGCCTGGTCCATGCAGGCGTGCCATACGAGGTGGCATGGTCCAGTGTGACCGGCGGCACGCACCATCCTGAAGCTCTGTTCCTGCGCGCCGACGACACCTACCTCTTCCCCCGCAGCGCCATGCAACCGGCGGAGTTCGACGGCCTCGTGGAACTCATACGGAGCAAGGTACCCCATCTGAAGTGCCTTCCGGCCGGGGCAGGCGGCTCCCGTCCATCACAGTAGCCGGTCCATCCGCGGTCCCGCCAATCTCTTCCACCTATCCGGCACCATCGGTGGTGCGGTGGCTACTTTCGCGCAGCGTAAATGAAGCCCCGCGAGATCGCCGCCCTGCTGCGCATGGAAGTGCTGCTGGACCTGCGCCAGAAGCACGCCTGGGGCGGCATGCTGCTGTACGTGGTAAGCGCCGTGTACGTGTGCTTCCTGGCCGTGAAGGGCGGGCTGGGCACCGCCACCTGGAACGCGCTGTTCTGGATCATCCTGCTCTTCGCCGCCTTCAACGCCCTGGCCCGCAGCTTCCAGCGCGAGGACACCGGCCGGCAGCTCTACCTCTACACCCTGGCCGACCCGCGGAGCGTGGTGCTGGCCCGCACGCTGTACAACGCCGCCACCATGACGGTGCTGAGCCTGCTGAGCCTGCTCTTCTTCGCCCTCTTCGTGGGCAGCGAGGCCATGGAACAAGCTGACCTGCCGCAGTTCCTGGGCGCGGTGGTGCTCGGCGGCATCGGCTTCGCCACGGTGCTCACCTTGATCAGCGCCATCGCGGCACGGGCCGGCAACGGGCTCGGGCTCATGGCCATCCTCGGCTTCCCCATCGTGCTGCCCATGCTCATCGCCGTGATGCGCGCCAGCAAGCTCGCCCTCGACGGCGTGGCCTTCAGCGTGAACGGCAAGTACTTCCTGGGATTGGCCCTGCTGGACCTCATCACCGTGCTGCTGGCCTGGATGCTGTTCCCGTACCTTTGGCGCGACTAGAGCGATGAAGCATTGGTGGTGGAAGATCCTCGCGGTGGTGCTGGTGCTGGCCGCGTCCATCACGGCCCTGAAAGTGCCCCTGAAGCCGGCGCTGGTGCACGTGAGCCCCGACCGCATCGCCCCGGGTCCCGTTACGCTGGAGATCACCGGCTACAACACCGCCTTCAAGGACGGTGAGCGGGTCTTCCTGATGAACGATGGGCAGTACGTATGCCCCTCCGGCGTGGAGGTGGTGAACGACCATTTCCTGCGCGCCAGGTTCGAGGTTCCGGCCGGGCTGAAGGCCAACCTGACGGATGTATACGCGGGTCGGGTGCACATGAACGGGGCGCTCTTCACCGAGGGGCTGGGCAAAGGGATCGTGGCCCCGCAAGGTTGTGGCCCTGGACCAAAGTTCATTGACCTATTCGACTTCGCCTTCCCGAACCGGAACATCCTGTACGAGACCATCCGCAACCTCAACTTCCACGTGCCCATGTGGTTCACCATGATGGTGCTCTTCGGCATCTCGGTGGTGGCGAGCATCCGGGCCTTGGGCAGCAACGACCTGCGGCACGACATGGCCGCCGACCTCAGCGCGCGCACCGGCCTGGTGTTCTGCACGCTCGGCCTCATCACCGGCAGCATCTGGGCCCGCGCCACCTGGGGCGCGTGGTGGACCAACGATGTGAAGCTGAACGGCGCGGCCGTGAGCGCCCTCATCTACCTCGCCTACCTGGTGCTGCGCGGTAGCGTGCCCGAGCCCGGCAAGCGCGCCCGCCTGGCCGCGATCTACAACGTGTTCGCCTTCGTGCTGCTCATCCTCTTCATCTGGATCCTGCCGCGCCTCAACGCGGTGGACAGCCTGCACCCCGGCAACGGCGGCAACCCCGCCTTCAGCAACTACGACCTCGACAGCACCCTGCGCGTGGTGTTCTATCCCGCCGTGCTCGGCTGGATCGGCATCGGCGTGTGGATGTACACCCTGCGCCTCCGCCTGGCGCGCCTGCAACACCACCTGGACGATGCGAACCATCCGTAGGGCACCCGCGTTCCTCCTCGGCATGCTCATGACCGGCGCCACCTTCGCGCAAGGCAGTGCACCCGGCTGGCTGGAGGAGCAGCTGTACCACAGCGGCAAGATCAACACCGTGATCGCCGTGGTGACCGTGATCATCGCCGGCATCGGCCTGTGGCTCTTCCGCATGGACCGCCGCATCGCGCGGATGGAGGCGCGCACGAAAAAGTGACACCGTCATGAAACGCTCCCACATCATCGCCATTCTCATCATCGCCGTGGCCATCGCCGCGCTGGTGGGCTCGTTGTACGACAGCAGCACCTACGCCGACCTGGAGCAGGCCATGGCGCACCCCGGCAAGGAGTACCACGTGGTGGGCGTGCTCGACCGCAGCCAGGCCATCGTGTACGAACCCTCGCAGAACGCCAGCCTCACGCAGTTCAGCATGGTCGACCTCAAGGGCCGCACCTGCACCGTGATGCTGCACAAGGCGAAGCCGCAGGACCTGGAGCGCAGCGAGCGCCTGGTGCTGATCGGTGAGGCCGATGAGAACGGCAACTTCCATGCGCGCGACATGCTCATGAAGTGCCCGAGCAAGTACAACGAGGAGAACAAGGTCACCGGGGTTTGAACGACACCATCGCATACGTGGGCGAGCACGCCTGGGCCGGTACGCTCGGCCATGTGCTCACCAGCCTCAGCTTCGGCGGGGCCTTCCTTTCGCTGCTCGCCTACTTCACCGGCGCCTTCCGCGGGGAACAGGGCCTGAACGGGCTGGGCCGGATCGGCTTCCGGCTGCACACCGCCGCCGTGTTCGGCATCATCGGGCTGCTCTTCGTGATGCTGCTGAAGCACTGGTTCGAGTTCGACTACGTGTGGAAGCACAGCAACACGGCCATGCCGCTGCGCTACATCCTCAGCTGCTTCTGGGAGGGCCAGGAAGGCTCCTTCCTGTTGTGGACCTTCTGGCACGTGGTGCTCGGCAACATCCTGCTGCGCCGTGCGGGCGAGTGGGAGGCCCCGGTGATGACCGTGTTCGCGCTGGTGCAGGCCTTCCTGGCCACCATGCTGCTGGGCGTGTGGATCGGCGACGTGCGCGTGGGCAGCAGCCCCTTCCTGCTGATCCGCGAGCTGCCCGAGAACCTGGGCCTGCCTTGGACGCAGCTGCCCGACTACCTCACCAAGATCCCGCAGTTCGCCGATGGCCGCGGCCTCAACCCGCTGCTGCAGAACTACTGGATGACCATCCACCCGCCCACCCTCTTCCTGGGCTTCGCCGCCACCCTGGTGCCCTTCGCCTACGCGATCGCCGGCCTGTGGAAGCGGCAGTACAGTGCATGGATCGGCCCCGCGCTGCCGTGGACCTTCTTCGGCGTGATGGTGCTGGGCGTAGGCATCCTCATGGGCGGTGCCTGGGCCTACGAGGCGCTCAGCTTCGGCGGATTCTGGGCCTGGGACCCCGTGGAGAACGCGAGCCTCGTGCCCTGGCTCACCCTGGTCGGCGCCGGCCACCTGATGCTGGTGAACAAGCGCAAGGGCACGAGCCTCTTCACCACCCTCTTCCTCACCCTGCTCACCTTCATCCTGGTGCTCTACAGCACCTTCCTCACCCGCAGCGGCGTGCTCGGCGACACCAGCGTGCACAGCTTCACCGGCGAGGGCATGCTGCCCGGCCTGCTGCTCTTCCTGCTCAGCTTCATCATGCTCAGCGTGGCCATGCTCAACGAGCAATGGGAGCAGCGCCGCTTCTACCTGCTGATCAGCGGCATGATGCTGGTGCTCGGTGCGGCCCTGCAGGTGCAGGTGGCGGCCATCGTGCTCTTCGCGATCACGAGCGTGGTGATGCTGGTGGTGGGCTACCGCACCTCTCCATTCCACCTTAGACCTGTAAAGATCAACTATGATATTGGTAGCAGTGATTTACGGTCCGAAGGCGTCGCCAAGCTGGAGCAGGTGATACTGTTCATGAAGTCCAATCCTGACCTGCTCGTTGAGGTGGTTGGACATACGGACAATGTTGGTGACGCGAAGATCAATGAGAAGCTCAGCGCGCAAAGAGCTAATGTCGTTTGCGACGCAATCGTGGCTAAAGGAGGTAACGGGCGCCAGCTAGTTGCCATCGGTCTTGGCTCATTGAAGCCTATCGCCCCGAATACCACTGAAGACGGACGAAGTAGAAATCGTCGGGTAGAGATCACGGCTAGGGAGGAGAACGTGTGGAGCCGTGAGTTCTGGCTCTTCATCGGTGCGTTGGTGCTTGTCCTGAGCGCCGCACAGATCACCTTTAGCACCAGCGTGCCCGTGTTCAACCTGCTGCTCGAACCCTTCGGGCACGTGTTCGGCTGGCTGGCGGACAAGACCGGCATCGAGCTGTTCAAGGACCTGAGCCAGGCCAAGCTCGCGCCCCCCGGCGACGCCAAGGCCCACTACAACAAGTGGCAGATCCCCTTCGCCTTCATCGTGGCGCTGCTGGTGGCCATCGGACAGTTCCTCAGCTACAAGGACACCGACATGAAGCGCTTCGGCAAGCGCATCGGCCTGCACGCGCTCATCGCCCTGGCCCTCACGGTGCTCGGTGTGGTGCTGCTCGACTACAAGGCCGCCGACCTCAACCTGATCGCCCTGTACTTCGCCACCGCCTTCGCCGCCGTGGCCAACGCCGGCTACCTCGTGCAGGTGCTGAAGGGCAAGTGGGACGGCTGGGGGCCGAGCGTGGCGCACGTGGGCTTCGCCCTGGTGCTGCTGGGCGCGCTCATCAGCACGAGCCGCCAGCAGGAGATCAGCCGCAACCTGCAGGGCCCCGACCTGCGCCTGTTGAACGAGGGCTTCGACAACGGCACGGACATGCTGTTGTACAAGGGCGACACCATGCGCATGGGCCCGCACTTCGTCACCTTCACCGGCCGCCGCCAGGAAGGTGTGAACCTGCACTTCGACATGGACTACCTGGCCGCGGTGCCCAGCGCGTATGTCCCCGGCGACACCGTGCGCGTGCGCAACAGCCTGTTCCGTGCGAAGGCGGCGCACACCGCGTCCATCGACTTCCTCAAGGACCTGGGGGCCGGCCTTTGGGAGGAGTTGGAGAACTACCCGCGCCGGGCCCTGTGGCATGCCGAGCGCTGGGGTTCCTACCGCCCGGGCGCCAGGGAGTTCGCGCTGGAGCCCTTCGTGCAGTTGAACCCGCGCTTCGGCAACGTGGCCGAGCCCAGCACGCGCCACTGGCTCACGCGCGACCTCTACACCCACATCCGCTACGCCAAGCTCGATGGTGGCGACACCAGCGACTACATGCCGCCGCGCACCTTCGAGAAGAAGCTCGGCGAGTCCATCGTCACGCCCACCAGCATCATCCGCATGGACAGCCTGCGCACCGTGCGCGACAGCGTGACGCGTGCCGTGCTGGGTCCGGAGTTCACCGCCTACAGCCTGCGGGTGAACGTGTGCGACGTGTACGACAGCACACGCTGCTTCGAGGCGCGTCCGGTGCTCATCACCCGCTTCGGCGAACCGGTGGCCAGCAAGGGCTTCGAGCTGCCGGAGCTGAAGATGCGCCTCGACCTCAAGGGCGTGAAAGGCGACACCGTGGTGCTGGACGTGAGCGAGCGTGAGTTCGTGATCCTGCAGGCCATCGTCTTCCCCGGGATCAACATCCTGTGGGTGGGCTGCGTGCTCATGGCCCTGGGTACCTTCATGGCCGTGCGGCAGCGCATCAGGCGCCGGCCCGCCACCGCATGAAGCGCAAGGCGCCCTCCGTCGCGTTGATCGGCACCGGCCGGATGGCCTACCACCTGGGCCATGCCTTGTTGCGCGCGGGTGTGGAGCTCAAGGGGTTGTGCGGCCGCGACCAGGGCAAGGTCGACGCGTTGGCGGCCGAGCTCGGGTGCATGCCCTACCTGCTGCCGCGCGTGCCCGGGGCCGACCTGCTGCTGCTGGCCGTGAGCGACGACGCGGTGCGCACCGTGGCCCGGCAGCTGCCCAAGGGCGGGCACGTGGTGGCCCATTGCAGCGGTGCGCAGGGCCACGCCATCCTGGGCCGCGCGCCCCACCGCGGGGTGCTGTGGCCCATCAAGAGCCTGAGCCCCGGCAAGCCCGCCGACCTGAGCCGTGTGCCCCTGGTGGTTGACGCGAACGATGAGCAGGCCCGTACCGTGCTCCTCGATGTGGCCCGCAGCATCAGCGGCAAGGTGGTGGAGATGCCGCTGGAGAAGCGCCGCACCGTGCACCTGGCCGCCGTGCTCGCCTCCAACTTCCCCGTGTTCCTGCTGCGCGAGGCGGGGCGTCTGCTCGAGCAGGAAGGCCTTTCGCCCGAGCTCCTCACCCCCCTATGGAAGGCCATGAGCGCCAAGGTCGCCGAGGTGGGCCCGGAACAGGCCCTCACCGGTCCCGCGCGTCGCGGCGACCTTGACACGATCAAACGGCACTTGGAGCGGTTGGAGGAGGAAGGCGATCTTCGCCGCGCCTATGCGCTCCTCAGCGAGCTCATCCTGAAGGCGTACCATCCCCGCAAGCGTGGCATCACCGACCTATAAGGAACTGCTAAGCGGCATCAACGCCTTCCTCTTCGATGTGGACGGCGTGTTCACCGACAACCGCGTGCTGCTGATGCCCGGCCTCGACCCCGTGCGCAGCTTCAACAGCCGCGACTCGTACGCCGTGCAGCACGCGGTGAAGGAGGGCTTCCGCATCGTGATCATCACCGGCGGCCGCAGCGACGGCATGCGCGAGAGCTTCGCCCGGTCGCGCGTCACCGAGTTCCATGACCACGTGTACGACAAGAGCGCCCGGCTCGACGAGCTCGTGGCGGGCGGTCTCGACCTGTCGCGCACGGCATACATGGGCGACGACATCCCCGACCTGCGGGTGATGCAGCGCGTGGCCCTGCCCTGCTGTCCGGCCGATGCCGCCGAGGAGATCAAGGCCGTGAGCCGCTACGTGAGCCGCTACCCCGGCGGCGGCGGCTGTGTACGCGACCTGATCGAACAGACCATGAAGGTGCAGGGGCGCTGGCTCACCGACGGCGCCTACACCTGGTGAACCCCGCCATGCGCGCCTTCATCGCCCTCACCCGCCCGCTCAACCTGCTGATCATCGTGCTCACGATGGTCACCATGCGCTACGGCCTGCTGCGCGGGCTGCTCTGGCCCGACGCGCACACGCTGCAACAGGACCTGCCCGCCTTCGTGGCGCTCGTGCTCAGCACCGTGCTCATCGCCGCGGCCGGCAACGTCATCAACGACTACTTCGACACGCGCATCGACCGCATCAACAAGCCCAACGACGTGATCGTGGGACGCACCGTGAAGCGCAGGGTGGCCATGGCCGGTCACCTCGTGCTCAGCGGCGTGGGCCTGCTGCTCGGCGCCTGGGCGGCGTGGCGCGCGGGGTCGCCCCGGCTCGCCCTGATCCCCGCCTTCGCCATCGGCGCGTTGTGGACCTACAGCACCACGTTCAAGCGACGGCTCTTCATCGGCAACGGGCTCGTGGCCACGCTCACCGCCCTCGTACCGCTCACCGTGGGCCTGTACGAGGTGCCGCTGCTCGAGCTGCGCTATGCCCCCGAACTGCTCGGCAGCGGGGTGCCGGTGGAGGCCACGGAAGGCTACTTCAAGCTCCTGTGGTCGGGCATTGTGCTCTACACCGTGTTCGCCTTCGCCACCACCCTGGTGCGCGAACTGCAGAAGGACATGGCCGATGTGCGCGGCGACGAGGCCGACGGCTGCCGTACGGTGCCCATCGTGCTGGGCATGAAGTGGGCGCGCGCCCTGGTGGTGTTCTACAGCATATGCATCTGCATGGCGGCCTGGTTCCTCTACCGCCGCTACCTGGGCGATACGCTCTCGTTCTGGGTGATCACCTTCGGCGTGATCGCGCCCATGCTCGTGAGCGCCTGGATGTCGGCCACCGCCACCGAGCGCGAGGGGCACGTGCTGGCCGGTAACGTGATGAAGGCCGCCATGGTGGTGGCCATCGCCTACGCCTGGCTCCTGGGCCCGATCCTGCACGCATGACCGCCCCGCCCCTCTTCCCCTGGCGGCTGGTGCTCGCCTCGGCCAGCCCGCGCCGGCGGCAACTGCTGCAGGGGCTCGACCTGCCCGTGGAGATCACGCAGGTGGACATCGACGAGACGCCTCCTGCGGGCATGCCCGACGACCAGGTGGCCGAGCACCTCGCGCGCGAAAAGGCCCGCGCCTGGACCGGCACCCTCGCACCCGACCAGGTGCTCGTAACGGCCGACACCACCGTGCTGCTCGATGACACATCCGGTGCCCACCTGCTCAACAAGCCGTTGGACGACTTCGATGCGCGGCGCATGCTGGCCCTGCTCGCCGGCCGCAGCCATCGGGTGATCACCGGCGTGTGCCTGCGGACCGCGGCAGGGCTGCACAGCTTCGCCGATGTGGCGAACGTGACCTTCCGCGCGCTAAGCCCGGAGGAGATCGCCTACTACGTGGAGCGCCACCGCCCGCTGGACAAGGCCGGCAGCTACGGCGTGCAGGACTGGATCGGCTATACGGCCGTCACGCGCATCGAAGGCAGCTTCTACACCGTGATGGGCCTGCCGATGCACCGGGTGTACGATGCGTTGCGCGCGCTTCCCACCCCTTCCGGTGCCGGCCTGTAACTTCGGCGCCTTACGATCGTCGTACGACCAAACCCTCCCCCCATGTTGCGCATCGTGCTCACCTCCTGCCTCGGCATCGCCACCGCCCTTGGCGTGCAGGCCCAGAACTTCGCCGTGTACACCCCGCCGGTGAAGAAGGCCTACTGGTCCACCAGCGGCGAGTGGATCTTCTCCATGCCGATCCTCGATGTGAACGGCAGCGACCAGGGCAGCGTGGTGCGCTTCTCGCCCTTCTTCAACGCCCAGGGCATGCTGAACTATGACCTCAGCGAGCATTTCGGGCTGTTCACCGGCCTGAGCATCCGCAACCAGGGCTTCATCTACGACGTGCCCGGCGACTCCCTCAACCGCCGTTACAAGTTCCGCACGTACAATGTGGGCATCCCCGTGGGCATCAAGGCCGGCAAGATGAACGGCGCGCTCTTCTTCGCCGGATACGAGTTCGAGATGCCCTTCAACTACAAGGAGAAGATGTTCGAGAACGAGAAGAAGGAGGACAAGTTCAACGTGTGGTTCAGCGACCGCAACGAACAGTTCTACCAGAGCGTGTTCGCCGGTGTGCAAGGTCCGGGCAGCGTTACGCTCACGGTGCGCTACTACCTCACCAACTTCCACAACCAGGATTTCCAGGAGACCAAGGACGGCGTGACCTACAAGCCCTACGCCGGCCTCAACTGCAACCTCCTCACCGTTTCGCTGGGCTTCGCGCTCTTCGATGGCCGGAAGACGGAGTTCATCCGTGGTGATGGTGGCCACGAGCCGCGCGCCATGCGTTGAATCACCTTCACATCGCGTCACAAGAGAAGCCCGGCCAATGCGCCGGGCTTTTCGTTGGCGGCTAGCGCAGCAGCACCACGTGCCCGCGCGCGCGGCGCTGGGTCCCGGTGGCATCGCGCAGCTCCAGGGTCCAGGCGTACACGCCCTGCGGCACCGCATCGCCCGACCAACCGGCGTTGAGCTCCCGGCCTGTCCACAGCTCCTGCCCCCAGCGATCGAACACGCGCAGCACGAAGTCCTTGGGGGCGCGTACCGAGGTCACCACACCGAACGCGTCGTTGATGCCATCGCCGTTGGGGCTGAAGGTGTTCGGCACGTACAGTGCGAACTCGTCCTCCACGCAGGCCTCGCCCTCCGTGCTGTTCACGCAGCCGTCGGCGGAGGTCACCAACAGCGACACGGGATAGCAGCCCGCGCCCGGATAGGTAAAGGCCGTGCCCTGGCCTGTGGCCGTCGCACCGGTCGGATCACCGAAGGACCAGGCATAGGTGGCGTCGGCCGCGCCCGAGGCCGTGAACGTGAACGTGGGATCGCTCACCAGCGCCACCGTAGGCGACTGCACGTATGTGGCCGCAGGCACCGCATACACCTCGATCACACCGGCCAGCTCGCTCACACCACTGCACCCTGCGGCATCGGTCACGGTGAGGCTTACATCGAAGAGGCCTGCATCGGTGTAGCAATGGGTGACGTTGGCGCCCTGCCCCGTGGCGCCATCGCCGAAGGCCCAGTCGAACTGGACGCCCGGCGTGGTCGTGGACAGGTCCACGCACCAGGTGGCGCAGCCCGCGGGCGGTCCCGTGGTGATCACCGGCACTACGGCGCTGCCCACGGTGATCTGCACATCGTCCGGTGCGGAGGAGCAGCCGTTCGCATCGGTGGCGGTCACCGTGTACGTGGTGGTGGCCGCGGGAGCCACCACAGGACCAGCGGGCGACCAGGCGAGCGTGGCGGCTCCCGTGCCTCCGCTGGTGGTGGCGGTGAGCGTGATGGAGGCACCGTTGCACACGGACGCATCGGCCATGGCCGTGACCACCAACGGCTGGGGGCCGTTCACCACCGCGGTGGTGTCCGCCGAGCAGCCGGCCGCATCCGTCACGGTAACGGTGTAGGTGCCCACGGCCAGGCCGGTCACCGTGGATGCGTTGCCACCTCCTGGGCTCCAGGCATAGCTGAAGGGCGCGCTCCCTCCGGCCACGGTCACGGACACTTCACCATCGCTCGCACCGGCGCAGGTGACGGGCGAGGCGTTCGGGGTGAGCACCAGCGGTGAGGCCGGCGCGGTAAGCGTGGCCGTGGCGGTACCCGCACAGGCTCCGGGCGCGGTCACGGTGACATCGTAGGTGCCGGCCACCAGGCCTGTGATGGAGGCCGTGCTCTGCCCGCCCGGGCTCCATGCATAGGTAAAGGGCGGACCGTAGTTCGCCACCACCGCCGTGCACGAACCGGAGTTGGCGGTGCATTGCGGATCGACCCCGTTGATGGAGACGTCGAGGATGGTGATGGGCGTGGTGACGGTGGCGGGGGCATTGCACGGCCCCGAGGTGGTGAAGGTGACCGTGTAGGTGCCGGGGCCCGGATAGGTATGCGCGGCGTTGGCCGTGGTGGCGGTGTTCTGCGCGCCCGAGGCCGGATCACCGAAGTCCCACGCATAGGCCGTGGGGCATTGCGCGCTGGTGTTGGTGAAGGTGACCTGGTTGCCGTTGCAGGTGTAGGTGAACGACGCGCTGTTGGCCGGCGCGGCACCGATGAACACATCGTCGATGGCGATGCCGTCGTAGTTGTTGCATGCCGTGCCCGCCCCGAAGAGGAAGCGCAACTTCACGCTGGACTGGCCGCCGAGCCCCACCAGGCAGTGCTTCGCGGTGACCCAGCCAGCGCTGCCCTGGCCGCCGGAGCAGCTGCCCACCGTGGCCCCGATGCGCCCGCTCCAGCCATGGCGGGGGTTGGCGGTGGTGAGGTTGTTCACGTTGTCCTCATTGTACCAGTTGTCGTTGAGGCAGTCGACCGGGTCGCCGAAGGCCCCTACGTTCTGCCAGGTGGCGCCCGCGTTCAGCGAGTATTGCAGCACAAGGCCATCGTACTGGCGCTCCACCTCCCAGAAGATCTTGAAGCTGATCCACGGATAAGGGACACCGGACAGGTCGAAGCAGGGACTTTCGATCCAGCTCTGCTGACCAAGGCTGTAGAACGAACCGGTGAGGCCGCCCACGCACCAGCTGTTCACCCCGCCCCCCGCGCTGTTGATGGTGGGATGCGCCGGCGTGCCCCAGGCCCAGTCGCTGGCCGTGCCGCCACTGGTCCACGCCGGTCCCGCCTCGAAGTCCTCGAGGTATGGGAAGGTGGTGATGGTGGTGACGCACTGGGCCCGGGCCGCCACGAACGCGGCATGCAAAAGCACCAGGGCGAAGGAGCGGATCACGGAGCGCACGAAGGAGAGGGCGGCAAAGGTACGGGGCACCGGGGCCCTGCCCGCTGGCCCCGGCCTACCGCACCAGCGTCAAGGTGCCGCTCCGGCTGAGCGCCGTGCCGTCGACGGCCTCGGCCTCGAGCACGTAGAAGTAGGTCCCCTCGGGTACCTGCTGTCCGCTCTTCGTGCGACCGTCCCAAGGTTCCAGCCGCCCTTCCAGGGAGCCGACCTCCTGGCCCCAGCGGTTGTACACCAGCACGCGCAGGCTGCGGATGCCTTCGGAAAGCACCACGAAGCCGTCGTTGACGCCATCGCCGTTCGGGCTGAAGACGTTGGGTATGGTGATGCTGGGCGGCCCCTCCGGTGCGGACTGCACCACCACGGTGAGCTGCGCCTGGTCCGTGCAGCCATCCAGCGTGCCGGTGAGCGTTACGGTGTAACTGCCAGGGTCCGTGAAGAGGTGCGCCGGAGCGGCCGATGCGGAACCGGTGCCATCACCGAAGTCCCAGGCCCACGCGGCGGAGGCCGGCGTGCTGGTGTTGCTGAAGGCCACGTTGAGCGGCGCGGTGCCTGTCGCGGGCGCGGCCGTGAAGGCCACGGCCAGGGCGACCTCCGTGACGGCCGTGTAGGCCATGCCCGAGGTGCAGCCGTTGCTCACGGTGACGAAGTAGGGGCCCGGCACATCCACGGTGATGCCCTGGGTGCTGGCGCCGTTGTTCCATTGGTAGGTGACGCCCGGTGTGGCGGTGAGCACGATGCTTTCCCCGGGGCACAGGACGGTATCCCCGGTGATCGAGACCTGGAGCGGCGGCACGGGCGCCACCACCACCGTATCGCTCGACTGGCCGCAGGGGCCCGTGCCCACCACCGCGTACGTTCCCGGTGTGCCGATGAGCAACGACGGACCGATGTCGCCCGTGCTCCACACGTAGGTATCGGCGCCGCTGGCGAAGAGCATCATGGTGCTGCCCGGGCACAGGGCGCCGCCACCGCTGATGGACACGGCCGGGCCCGTGCCCACCTGCAGCTGCACCGTGTCGCACACGCCCTGCCCACAGCCGCCCGCGGCGCAGAAGGTGAGCGTGACCGTGCCCGCATCACCCGGTCCAAGCGTGTACACACTGATGCTGTCGTTGGGAGCGCTGAAACTGCCGGTGCCACCGGACCATTGCAGGGTGCTGTACGGGCCCGTCACCGTGGCGGTGAGCGCCACCGTTCCCCCCGGACATACGGTGCCCGATCCGCTGCTCGCGACCACTGTGGTGGCCACCACCGGTGCCTGGCATCCCGGGTTGCTGTACGTGGCCTGCGGCGGTCCAGGCCAGCTGAAGGCGACCGTGGCCCCATCGTTCTCCGCACTGGTGCCGCCGTAGGTGCCGAAGGTGTTCACCAGCAGCTGCCTGTCGTAGGTGACGGTATCGGCACAGCCGGAACCCTGCACGCCGATCACCAGGGTGCGCAAGGCGATGCCGCCCACCGGCACCGGTGACACATTGCCGCCGTTGTTGTGGTTGGCGAAGTGGCCGGCGGAATTACCCACGGCCTGGTAGATCACATAGAGCGTATCGGCGAGGCCGGCGAAACTGTTGGCCGCCGTGCACATCTCCGGGCTGGTGATCAGCAGCACCGAGGCACCGGCCGGAATGATACCGCCGGGGGGCTCCAGCAACTGGCCACAGGCCGTGATGGTCGCGTTCAAGGCCGCCGTTACCGCCGCTGTGGAGCTGTTCTGCGCCAAGCCGAGGAAGCTGTTGTTCGGCCAGTCGACCTCCAGGTCGGCGAGGGCGATGGGCTGCGGCCCCACGCGGAAGCGCACCATCTCGTTCTGGCCTTCCTGCGAACCGGGGCAGTCAGCGCTCGAGATGCAGGCATCCACCAGGATGCGCTCGACCTCGAGGCATTGCGTGGGCACCTGGGCCTCGGCGAGCAGGGCCAGGAGCAGGGAGCCGGACAGGAGCAGCGAACGGTTCACGGGTACACGACGGAAATGGGGCGGCAAAGGTCGCTCGATCCGACATGCCGAAGGTGAAGACCACATGAAGCCGCTCAGCTCAACAGGCTGCTCCGGCCCCAGAAGAAGCAGCGGGCCGGGTCGTTCAGCGCTTCGTGGCCTGCCTCGCGATGCGGTGTGCGGATGCGCACGGTCACCTCCTCCAGCGCGGCATCGTCATGCGTCCAGGCGTTGTGGAAGCCCAGCAGCAGGCTGAAGAGGAACGAGCGAAGGTGCCGTGCCATGGAGGGATCGGGGCATGGGCCCTGCGCGAAGATCGGCCGGATGACCGGCGTCATCGGCACGGTCGCGCGGCGATGCACCTTTGCAGGAACCAACGCAACACGATGAGCAGGAAGATCGGCATCCTCGGAACGGGCATGGTGGGCCAGGTGCTCGCCAGCGGGTTCCTCAAGCACGGCCACCAGGTGATGATCGCCACGCGCAACCCCGACAAGGTGGCCGCCTGGCTTGAGAAGAACCCTGCCGGGCGCGTGGGCAGCCACAAGGAGGTGGGTGCCTGGGCCGACATGATCGTGCTTGCCTCCAAGGGTAGCGCGGCTGAAGCGGCGGTGCGGCTCTGCGATGCCGACGACCTGGCCGGCAAGACGGTGATCGATGCCACCAACCCCATCGCCGACGCGCCACCGACCAACGGCGTGCTGCACTACTTCACCACGCTCGAGGAGAGCCTCATGGAACAGCTCCAGAAGGCCAACCCCAAGGCCCACTTCGTGAAGGCCTTCAACAGCGTGGGCAACGCCTACATGGTCGACCCCGACTTCGGCGGCATCAAGCCCACGATGTTCATCTGCGGCAACGATGCGAACGCGAAGAAGGAAGTGACCGCCATCCTCGACCAGTTCGGCTGGGAGAGCGAGGACATGGGCGGCGTGGAGGCCGCGCGGGCCATCGAACCGCTGTGCATCCTCTGGTGCCTGCCGGGCTTTACCCGCAACCAGTGGTCGCACGCCTTCAAGCTGCTGAAGAAGTAGGCCGGCTTCCCCCGCCAAGGGCCGTTCCTTATCTTCACCGGCCATGGACGGCAGCATCGTCTTCTTCGGCCGCAACCCCAGCATCATGGCCCTGGTGAGGAACCAGCTGGCCGGTGCGGGCTATGCGAGCGAGGGCTTCATGGACGACGGTGCTTTGCTCTCTCGCTTGGAGCATACCGATGTGGCCCTGCTCGTGCTGGGCGGCGGCATCGAGGACGGTCCCCGGTTGAAGCTGCGCGAGCTCTGCCAGCGCCGCGGCATCCGCCTGCTCGAGCACTATGGCGGGCCGGACCAACTGGTGGAGAACGTGCGCCGGGCGCTCGCCTAGGGGCAATAGCCTCCGGGGCACCCCGTTATCTTAGCCGCCCTTCCGCCCCCGCTCCATGCATCGCCTTCTCCTGCTGCTCCTGCTCTGCGCCTGCGCGCTCGGGGCGGCGGCCCAGACCGGTACCGTGGCGGGCGAGGTCACCAACGAGGACGGTTCCCCCGCCGGGCTTACGAGCGTGGCCGTGGTGGGCGGCAAGGCCGTGCTGGCCGATGAGGAGGGCCGGTACACCATCGAGGTGCCCGCCGGCCGACCGGTGACCCTGCGCTACAGCCTGGTGGGCAACACCGTGGAACGCACCGTGGAGCTGGCCGCGGGCGAACGCCGCACGCTCAACGTGATGCTCAAGGCCGGGGAGCTCGGCGAGGTCGACGTGCGCAACACCCGCACCCGCGGCACCATGGAGGTGCTCGACCCGCGCAACGTGACGCTGATGCCCAACCCCACCGGCGATGCCATGTCGCTGATCAAGGGCGCACTGGGCGTGATGAGCCGCAATGAGCTCAGCAGCGGCTACAGCGTACGCGGTGGCAACTTCGACGAGAACCTCGTGTATGTCAACGACATCGAGGTGTACCGCCCCTTCCTGGTGCGGGCAGGTCAGCAGGAAGGCCTGAGCTTCCCCAACCCGGACCTCATCCAGGGCATCCGCTTCAGTGCAGGCGGCTTCGAGGCGCGCTATGGCGACAAGATGAGCAGCGTGCTCGACATCACCTACAAGCGCCCGCGCGAGTTCGAAGGCTCGGTGCAGGCCGGCCTCATGGGCGGCAGCTTCCACCTGGCCAGCCCCATGCTCAACCGCCGCCTGCGCCAGGTGACCGGCTTCCGCTACCGCACCCTGCAGAACCTGCTGAGCGGACTCGACACGCAGGGCGAGTACGATGCGCGCTACATCGACCTGCAGACCTACTGGACCTACGACCTCAGCGACAAGGTGGAGCTCGGCTTCCTGGGCGTGTACTCGCGCAACCGCTACAACACCATCCCCGAGGACCGCGAGACCGAGCTCGGCAACTTCAACCAGGCCCTGCGCTTCAAGGTGTACTTCGAAGGGGCGGAGAAGACCCAGTTCGAGACCTACTTCGGTGCGGTGAACCTCAACTGGCGGGCCCGCAAGGACCTGCTGCTCAAGTTCACCGGCAGTGCCTTCCGCACCTTCGAGAGCGAGCATTTCGATGTGCTCGGGCAGTACTACCTGCAGGAGCTCGAGCGCGACCTGGGCAGCGACCAGTTCGGTGAGGCGGTGCGCAACCTGGGCGTGGGCAGCTACCTCGACCATGCCCGCAACGACCTCGACGCCACTGTGCTCACCGTCGCCCACAAGGGCTTCCTGCAGCGGCCCAACAGCTACCTGCAGTGGGGTGTGGACGCCCGCAGCGAGGTGATCAACGACAAGCTCAGCGAGTGGACCCTGATCGATTCGGCGGGCTACAGCATCCCCCAGAGCAGCGGCGACGACCTCACGCTCAGTTACAGCCTGAAGAGCCGGCTGAACATGGAGAGCGTGCGCACCAGCGCCTATGTGCAGAACGCGTGGGAGTGGAAGCTGGATTCGGCCGCGCGCAACCCGCGCAGCATCGGCCTCATCGCCGGGGCGCGGGTGCAGTACTGGACCTACAATGGGCAGACGATCGCCAGTCCCCGCGTGCGCTTCAACTACCGCCCTGGCGGCCAGCGTACCACCAAGGCCGGCAAGGAGGAGGACCGCGACCTCACCTTCTGGCTCGCCGGCGGCTGGTACTACCAGGCCCCCTTCTACCGCGAGGTGCGCAACTTCCAGGGGCAGCTCAACCCCGACATCCAGGCGCAGCGCAGCATCCACGCCATCGTGGGCATGGACCGCATGCTGAAGTTGTGGGACCGTCCCTTCAAGTTCACCACCGAGGCCTACTACAAGTCGCTCAGCAGCCTCATCCCCTACGAGGTGGACAACGTGCGCATCCGCTACTACGCCACCAACAACTCGCGCGGCTATGCCATGGGCCTCGATGCCAAGCTGAACGGGGAGATGATCCCCGGCATCGAATCGTGGGTGAGCGTGGGCATCATGAGCACGCAGGAGGACCTGGTGGACGACTTCTACTACCTGCGCTTCAACGCTGCAGGCGACACCATCGTCCCCGGCTACACCTTCGACCAGAAGGCGGTGGACAGCACACGGGTGGAACCGGGGTTCATCCCCCGCCCCACCGACCAGCGTGTGAGCGTGGCGCTCTTCTTCCAGGACGAGATGCCGCGCTGGCCCACCTTCAAGGTGCACATGAACCTGGTGTTCGGCACGGGCCTTCCCTTCGGCCCGCCCAACGAGACCCGCTATGCCGACACCCTGCGCACCAGCCTGTACCGCCGGGTCGACATCGGCTTCAGCAAACAGTTCATCGGCGCACCCGGGCAGAAGGCGCCCAAGTTCCTCAGCGGGCTCAAGACCATGCACCTGAGCCTGGAGGTCTTCAACCTGCTGAACATCAACAACGCGGTCAACTACACCTGGATCCAGGACGTGAGCGGCCGCCAGTACGCCATCCCCGACTTCCTCACCCCGCGGCGGCTCAACCTGAAGCTGGTGGCCTCGTTCTGAGCGCCTTGCCTTGAGCGGGGCCTTGGCCTAATTTCGCCGGGCAATGAACCGCCTCCTTCCCCTGGCCGGCCTGGTGCTCGCCCTGTGCGGCTGCTCCACGCACAAGTACGTGGCCTCCAGCCACAGCAACGGCAAGCCCGAGGTGGTGATCTACATGAAGGGCAAGGGCGATGAGGCCGAGAAGGTGATGGAGAAGGTGTACTACCCCAACGGTCAGCTGGAGTACGTGGGCCATTTCGAAAAAGGGGTGGAGAGCGGTGAATGGGTCTACTACTACGAGACCGGCAGCAAGAAGTACGTGGAGCACTGGCTGAACGGCCAGGAGCACGGCGTGCACCTCGATTATTCGCCCGATGGCCAGGTGTACCGCGAGCTGCACTACGAGAACGGCCGGCTGGTGCGCACCGTGGACCGGTCGCGCGAGTGATCCGGGTCGTCCGTTCGGGCGATGGCAATGTGAAGTTTTCATGAAGTCTGACGAAAGCCGTGCTTTCGCTGGACAGGTCGTTGCACATTTGGGGTAAGCACCTCCCCTGCCATGGCCTACCAGACACCCTCCGTTTCGGTGATCAACGCCCCCGCCGACCGTCAGCCCGCAGCGCCCGGCCGGCTGCCCGGGACCTTGGAAGTGCTGCATGTTCGCCGCACCAAGGTGGACCAGCTGGGGATCTCCATGGAGGGCATCCCCGGCTCGCGCTCGAGCAAGGTGCGCAAGGCGCGCATCACCTTCGTGCCACTGGGAGAGTCCGTGCCCAAGCCCATGCTCGACAGCGAGGGCGGCCGCATGGAGATGTTCTACCCCGAGCAGGAGCGCGACGACGTGATGATCCTGCTGCGCTCGGGCAAGGAGCGCCTGTGCTACTTCTGGAAGGACGGCAAGGGCGACCGCGTGCGCGCGTGGCTCATGGCCACCAACTAGGCCCTCCTTACGCGAACTGCTGCACGCTCGCCGCGATGATGCGGCAGGCCTCCAACAGCTGCTCCTCGGTGATCACCAGCGGAGGCGCGAATCGGATGATGTCGCCGTGCGTGGGCTTGGCCAGCAGGCCGTTGTCGCGCAGCAGCAGGCAGAGCTCCCACGCGGTGCGGGGTGAACCATCGGCCGCGGTGCGCGGCTCGATCACCAGGGCGTTGAGCAGGCCACGGCCGCGCACCAGCTTCACGAAGGGGTAGGCGTCCACCAGCTTCTGCATCTCGGCGCGGAAGACCCGGCCCAGCCGGTCGGCGTTCTGCACGAGCCCTTCGTCCTTCACGATGGCCAGCGCTTCGATGGCGATGCGCGCGCCCATGGGGTTGCCGCCGTAGGTGCTGCCGTGGGTGCCCGGGGTGAACACCCCCATCACCTCGTCGTTGGCGAGCACGGCGCTCACCGGATACATGCCGCCGCTGAGGGCCTTGGCCAGGATCACCGCATCGGGGCGCTTCGCCGGATCGGGGTTCTCGCACAGGCCCGTGGCGCAGCTGCAGCCGCATTGGTGGCACGAGGCGAGCAGGCGTCCCGTGCGCGCGATGCCCGTCTGGATCTCGTCGGCGATGAAGAGCACGCCCTTCGCCTTGCACAGCGCGATGGCCTTGGGGATGTAATCGTCGGCGGGCACGTACACACCCTTCTCGCCCTGGATGGGCTCCACGAGGAAGGCGCACACGTTCGGGTCCTGCAGCGCCCGCTCCAGCGCGGGGATGTCATCGTACGGGATCACCTCGAAGCCCGGGGTGAACGGCCCGAAGCCGCCCTGGCTGTCGGGATCGGTGCTCATGCTCACGATGGTGATGGTGCGGCCGTGGAAGTTGCCCTCGCACACGATCACCTTGGCCTGCCCGGCGGGGATGCCCTTCTTCTCGTAGCCCCACTTGCGCGCCATCTTCAGCGCGGTCTCCACCGCCTCGGCACCGGTGTTCATGGGCAGCATCTTCGCGTACCCGAAGAGCTCGCATACCGCCTTCTCATACTCGCCGAGCACGCTGTTGTAGAAGGCGCGGCTGGTGAGCGTCATGCGCGTGGCCTGCTCCTGCATCACCTTCACCAGGCGCGGGTGGCAATGGCCCTGGTTCACCGCGCTGTAGGCACTGAGGAAGTCGAAGTAGCGCTTGCCCTCCACGTCCCACACGTGCACGCCCAGGCCACTGTCGAGCACCACCGGCAGCGGGTGGTAGTTGTGGGCACCGTAGCGCTCCTCGAGTTCGATGGCGCGTTGGGTCTTGCTCTGGGAGGCGGACGTGTGCTGCATGGGCTGAAGGTCGCGGCGGCGGGGGCCGAGCGGGCCGCAAAACTACGGGGTGCCGGTATCTTTGCCGCCCTTCACGAAAAGGGCCAACGGCCCGATCGAAGAACAGCGACCATGAGCCGATCGAAGAAGGCCCGCAACCGGCCGAAGGAAGTGTTGGAGGCCGTGCCGGTGACCGGCGCCGGTGCGAACGGCAAGGCCCTGGCCCGCGTGGAGGGCATGGTGGTCTTCATCACCGGTGCCGTGCCTGGCGATGTGGCCGACCTGCGGGTCGACGTGAAGAAGAAGAACTTCATGGAGGCCACCGCCACGCGCATCGTGGCCCCCTCCCCCGACCGCGTCACGCCCTTCTGCCCGCACTTCGGCCTCTGCGGTGGCTGCAAGTGGCAGGACCTCGGCTACGGGAAGCAGCTCGAGTACAAACGCCAGCAGGTGATCGACAACCTGGAGCGCCTCGGCGGCCTCAGCCTGCCCGCGGTCCCGCCCACCCTCGGTTCACCGCACACCACGCACTTCCGCAACAAGCTCGAGTTCACCTTCAGCTGCCACCGCTGGCTCACCGGGCACGAGGTGCGCAACGAGAACAAGTTCCTCGACCGCAACGCGCTCGGCTTCCACATCCCCCAGCGCTTCGACCGCGTGCTCGACCTCAGCGAGTGCCACCTGCAGCCCGAGCCCAGCGAATCCATCCGCGCCTTCCTGCGCCGCTACGCCGACGAGCAGAAGCTCAGCTTCTACGACATCCGCGAGCACCAGGGCTTCCTGCGCACCGTCACCATCCGCACCACCACCACCGGCGAGAGCATGGTGGTGCTCGCCTTCGGCCACGAGGACGTTGCGAAGCGCGAGGCCCTGCTGGCGGCCCTGAACGAAGCGGTGCCCGGCATCACCTCGCTGCAGTGGGTGATCAACGAGAAGAAGAACGACACCATCTGGGACCTGGACACGCACGTGTTCAGCGGCCGCGACCACGTGATCGAGGAACTGCCCGACGGTCCGGGCGGCGTGCCGCTCAAGTTCCGCATCGGGCCGAAGACCTTCTTCCAGACCAACCCCGAGCAGACCAAGGCCATGTACGCGCTTACGCGCGAATGGGCCGGCCTCACCGGGCAGGAACGCGTGTACGACCTGTACTGCGGCGCCGGCAGCATCACGCTCTACGTGGCCGGCATGGCCAAGGAGGTGATCGGCGCCGAGATCGTGCCCGAGGCCGTGCAGGACGCCGAGGTGAACGCGCGCCTCAACGGCATCACCAACGTGCGCTTCGAGAGCGGCGACCTGCGCCACCTGCTCGACGCCAGCTTCGCCGAGCGCCACGGCCGGCCCGATGTGGTGATCACCGACCCGCCCCGCGCCGGCATGCACGAGGACGTGGTGCAACGCCTGCGCGAGCTCGCCCCGCAGCGCATCGTGTACGTGAGCTGCAACCCCGCCACCCAGGCCCGCGACCTCGCCCTGCTGCAGGACATGTACCGCATCACCCACGTGCAACCCGTGGACATGTTCCCGCACACCTACCACATCGAGAACATCGTGCGGTTGGAGCGGATCGCGTGAGCCTTGCGCAACCCCGCTGGAACGCGGAGGTCGGAGATGTATATGGATCGCCGCGACCGCTCGATCCAGCAGCCATTGCAGGCTGGAGAATTTGACACGAATGGTGCGATCCGGTATTTTCACTTCGCACCACGCTGTTCCCATGGAGCGACCGATCGAAGGCGCGAAGGCGGCCCCCGCCATCGCATTCCCCAGCCTGCGCGAGCTGCTCCATGGTTGCCATGCGGACCTTTCCTGCATGGCCGATGCGGTGGAACGCGTGAGCCAGGCCGCCTTCGGCACCCACCCCACCCTGTTGCTGGCGCATGACCGCAAGTGCCGGCGCAACCTGCACAAGTTCGCCAACCTGCTGCGGCAGCTGGCCCTGATGCCCGACGTGCCCGTGTTCGAGCTGGGCCATCGCTGCCCGGAGCAACTGCGGGCGTACCACCTGAGCCTGCGCGCCGGCTTGGCCAAGGCGTACGCGCACGGGATCGAGCACGAGTCGCTCGTGGCCGCCGAAGAGGCCCACGAACGCCTCTGGCACGTGGAGCAGGCCGTTACGCGCTTCTACGACGGTCTTTCCTGAGCGACTCCACGCTCTTCTCCAGGCGGTCCACCTGCTTCTCCAGGTCGCTCACGGACTCGTCGCTCAACACATTGCGCTCCAGCTGGGCCTCGATGGAGCGTTGCAGCAACCGCTCCATGCGCTCCAGGCGCTCGTCGAGCTGCTTCAGCGACACCCCTTCCGAACCCGGGACCACGGCCTCCTGAGCAGCGCTACCCTGTCCCCGCCGGAAGACCTTCCCCTGCCCGGTGAGCAACCAGACGGGGTCCACTTCTTCATATTTATTAAGCAGGTCCTGCACCAGCAGGATGTTGGGCGGGTTCTTGCCGTTGCGGATGTTGCTAATCACCGCCTCCGACGTGCCGAGCGCTTTGCTCAAGGCGTAACCCGACAGGCCCAGACGCTCCATCACATGCACGAAGCGCTGGTTAAGGTCGGGCACTTTTTTTTCGATGGGCCTTGACACTTAACTTTTGTTTAGTATGTTCGCTTCCGGCGATAGCCCAAAAGTACCACCCCCGTAGGGCTGCCGCCCTGGCCATACTCCACGATCATGAACCAAGCCATGTTCGATCGCCCCCCGGAACGGAGGCCCGCCTCGCAGACCGGCGCACCGTTACGGACCCTCCTGATCATGTTCCTGCTCTGGACCTTGAGCGGTAGCGCGCAGGACAGCCTTGTCATCACCCTCAGCGTGGAGGATGCGACATTGACAGCACCCGGAAGCGTCGACCTCAACGTGGACGGCGCCATAGGGGATGTGCGGATCCTTGCCATCGACTCCTTGCCAGACAGCACGTCGTATGGCGCACAATTGACCGAGCTGGACACGACGGGTTTCTCGTTGCTGGGCATGCCCGCGGTGGACCCGAGATCGATCACCTACAGTTCCTTCCTCGAGCTCCATGAGCCCCGGTTGGACAGCCTTCCGCCCGGCAAGTACCAGCTCATCGCCGTGGATGCCGCAGGGAACCAGGCGAGCGCCGTGGCGGAGATCGGGCAACCCCTTGCTCCCGCCGTCATACAGGGAGGTGTAGTGCCCGATGAAGGCGCCATCACCAAGACCGCTGGCAATGGGTGGACCAACATGCGCTACACCACGAAGAACATCCTGTTGGACCAGCAGGATGGTTGGTTGGTCTTCGTGGCGCCCGATACCCAAGGCAAGCTCGCCGTGGGCTTCAGGGACCAGTCGATCGGCGCTGCCACGAGCTACCAGCAGATGGCCTTCGCGTGGGTCCTTGACGGCGATTCGGCCTCCACCTGGGAGGGCGGGAGCTTCACCGGCCCGAAAGTGCCTTTCGCTCCCGACACCAAGTTCTCCATTGAGATCAAGGAAGGCCGGGTACTGTTCACCCGGAACGGAACCATCGAAAGGGATTCGAAACCAAGCTCATTCCCTGAGGCCATGATCGCGGACGTGGCGATCTACGACAACAATGGGACCATCGAGGGCCTCAAGACGGACCTGCCTCCCGACTTCACCATCCAGGCCCAGGCCGGTCAATTGAAGCCATTATGGCCCAAGAGCGGACGAGTTGAACTGCAGGTCGAGCCGGATATCGGGACCTACGCCTTTCAGTGGAGCGATGGCCCGGAGACGAAGGACAGGGATGGCCTGAAGCCGGGGCGATACGAGGTCACGGTCAATTCGAGCTATTACGGCACGCAGAACACCCTTGCGGTCGATCTGGGTCAGCTCATTGTGTGGAACGAGGCGAAGGGCCTTGGCACGGAACAGCAAGGCCTTGGTACCCACCTCTCCTTCGCACCCAGTGGTGGCCGACCCGTGGCCGCGACCAGCAGGAACTGCACCGCGCAGCCGGACAAGCATTGGATGAAGGGGCGGCCGGTCATCGGCCGGGAGGACAAGAACGGATGCCTGCTGGGCTTCAAGGACCTGGTGAACCAGCGCACGCAGTTCGCATGGTGGGTGCATCCGCTCAACGGCGAGCTCGTCGCGCGGGCGATCGGGCCATCCGGTGAGTTGAAGGAGTTCATGCTCAAGGCAGGTTCCCTGGTGGGGATCCGCTTCAACGAGGGCGCCGTTCACTACGAGATCGATGACCAGCGCATGTTCTCGATCCCGATGCAGAGCGAAGGAGTGAAGCTCGCCTTGATGGTCACGGCCTGGTCCGAACATGTGCGGATCGAGGACCTCGCCACCAGCGTGCCCCTTCCGCTGGTCGTGAACACCGAGCAGCTGGTGCCCGGCATTGCCATGACCATGCAGCAGCCCACCAACGAGAGCAGCGGCCTTACGAGCGGCACCCGTTCCGAGGTGGACCTGGGCACCGGGCCTTCGGAAGAGCTGTACACGCTGGAGGTGGCCGCTGCTGCGGATGTGCGTGCTGGTAGCATCACCTTCCGCCTGGACAGCGGCACGGTCGTGGAGCCCGCCATCGTCACTTCCGAAGGGCGATACACCCTCGACCCTGCGCTCTATGCGGTCCATGACCTCAACGAAGTGGTCTTTCTCGACGCGCCCGAATCGCGCTGGGCGAACGAGGAGGCCCCCTTCCACCTCCTCCTGGATGATCAGCTGTTGATGACACCGAACGGCGACGGCGCCTACGACCTGTTCCTCATCGGCGGGCACCGGGCCGAGGACGCCTTCCTGCTCACGATCAAGGACCGCTCAGGAGCGCTGCTCTACCAGACGAACGACCCGGCCCAGGGGTGGAACGGAAGGTTCATGAACTCCGGTTCCATGGTGCCCGATGGGGTCTATGTCTACGAGCTCGAGCTCGACGGCACCCCCTATCAGGGCCAATTCATGCTAAAGAACTGATCACCATGATCGTACAGAAACGCCTGCTCATCCTCCTCGCTGTGCTCCTTGGCGTGCACTTGGCCTGGTCCGTCTGGTCCTGGTCGCGAACGCCGCGGATCGCCTACGTGCGCTCGGAGGAGCTCGTTTACGGCTACTTCGGCATGAAGGAGGCCGTGGATGCCTTCCAGGCTGAACAGCAAGGCTGGCGCTCCAACCTGGATTCGCTCACGGCCGACCTGCGCCGCACGATGGCGAAGGCGGCAGCGCTGCGGAATGAGGGCAGGGCCGACGAAGAGCTGGAACGGGTGGCCATGAAGCAGCAGCAGGAGCTGCAACGCTATGCGAAGGCCATGGAGGCCAAGGCACAGGACGAGGAACGGGAACAACTGCAGGCCGTGCTGGGGCAGATCAACACGTTCGTTGGCGCTTATGCCGCTCAGCACGGCTACAACATGGTGCTTGGCACCACGGACGAAGGCAATGTGCTCTACGGCGAGGGTGCCTTGGACATTACCGAGGAACTGCTCACCGCCCTGAACGAACACCACCAAGGTCTGCGCCCATGAGACCCATGCATCTGCTCCTACTACCGCTCCTACTGCTGGGCAGTGGATGCGCGCATGCGCCCCTGAGCGCCGATGAGCTGGCCACCTACGCGGCCGATCCGGAGCATGGGCTGCTACGCAAAAGGACCGTGAGCGGCATTACCACGACCGTGCGGCTGGTGCCGCCGGCATTGGCGGCGCAACGCATGCACCTGGGGCAGGGCGAGGACATGCGCAAGCAACTGACGGTGGTGGTGAACATCGCACCGGACATGGAGAGCTACAAGGGCGACGTGATGCGTGCCGGCGCCACCGATCGCGTGGAGCTTTTCCAGCAGGCCTTCGACCTCAACTTCAACTGGGAGGAGATGATCGAACTGCGTTGCGGGTCGCGTTCATACGCACCCGTGCTCAGCACACTGGAGAACACCTACGGTCTATCGCGTGACCGGAACGTCGTTCTGGTCTTCGTACCCGAACATGCTGACGACCGCGCTTTCTACGATTCACCGGAGATCGAACTGGTCCTTACGGACCATGTGCTCGGCACGGGCATCCAGCACTTCCGTTTCGAGCGCAAGGCCCTGTTGAACGTGCCCCCTTCCAACGCCTGACCCATGAGCACGCGGAACCATCGCCCTTACCGGCACGGCCGGACCGTTCGGATCGTCGCATCCTTCACGCTCCTGAGCCTGCTTGCTGATGTGGTGTACCCCACGGCGGCCTATGCGCTCACCTCCGGGCCTGCCCAGCCCGAGTTCACCAGCTTCGAGCCGGTGGTCACCACCAACATGGTGAACGAGTTCACGGGCGACTTCACCTACAACCTGCCCGTGCTGCAGATACCCGGGCCCAATGGCGGCGGGTACGCGCTTTCCCTCAGCTACCATGCTGGTGCAAGCGCTGAAGAGGAGGCCAGCTGGGTGGGTTATGGGTGGACCCTGAACCCCGGCTCCATCAGCCGCCAGACCAGGGGCGTGCCCGATGATTGGAAGAACAGCAACGTAACGCTGTACAATCAGACCATCCCCCAGCACACGGTCTCCTTATCTGGACAGATCGAACCCGAAGCGTTCAGCCAACCCGTTCAGCTCAGCACGCACGGCACCGCGCGGTACAACAACTACACCGGTTTCGGAAGCACGATCGGGGCAGGAATGCACCTGGCCCAAGGGGTGATATCCATTGGCTACCAAGTGTCCGATGGCTCCGGCAGCTTCTCGTTGGACGTCAATCCCGCCATGCTACCAAGGCAGAATAAAGCGGATGCGGAGAAACACATGAAGGAAATCAAAAAGAAAGGACGGGATAAGACCTTCAATCGAGGAGAGATCTATGCTACGGATCGGAAGAAGATCAAAGGTCTGGAGCTGAAGAAGATGCGGCTCAACACGGGCGCCATCGCGAACTCCTACCTGTCCAAAGGACTTAACCCCAACGGCTACAGCCTCGCCGCACCCAAGATGGACGGAAGCCAGGCTTGGACGGTGAGCGTTTCCGGAATGGCAACGCCGGCACCCCTGCCTGTGGGACTGACGACCGGGATACAAGGCATGTACAGTATCCAAAGGACACAGGCGGAAGAGACCCTGCCCCATACCGGATACATGTACTCCACGGCCACGTGCGCCGGTGCACAGGATTATCACTGCGAGAACCTTTCCAGTTACGAGCGGCGGGACAAGTACTTGAACGTGCCCATCAGCGACCCCGACCAATTCTCCTTCAGCGGCGAAGGGATCAGTGGTTCTGCGCGGCTATACCAGCGAAGGGTCATCCCTTTCGGTCCGCAGCATACCAGCAGTTCAACAACGCTCTACAGGGCCGGGATCGAGGTCGGTGCAGGTTCATGGCTCGGTGCAGGTGCACAATTCCAACTGGGCAAACAGGAAATGAGCGTTGACACCTGGTCAACCTCCAATGTGATCGGAAAACCCGAGGATGAGCCCTTCTTCTTCCGCATGGCCAACGACCCGGGTGGTTGGGTGCGGTACACCACCGATGATGGGCCGGAACACGCCGACGGCGCCTTGTCCGGACCATACTCCACCTACCTCGCAGGCGCCTACGCCAACAACGGCGAACGCCCCGGGCGCTCCAGTCACATCGGGTTCAACACCGTGGGCGACATGAACGTTTCCACACCGGGGGGGCATCATTACCGCAGTTATGAGAAAGGGAACCTTGGAGCGTTGATCGATAACAGCATCCTTTCATCACCGGCACTGCCAAACACCACCCTACCATTAAGCTCCCCTTCCACCCCACCCAACTCGAACGACCTGGTCGGTGAGCTCTCCGTGCTCAACGGCCAAGGGCAGCGCTACAACTATGGGCTGCCGGTGTATGCCATGAATGAACACGCGCACAGCTTCTCCATTGAGACCGACGGGGGAGTGACACCGGTCATTGAGAATGTGGCCAAGGCCGGGTGCAATGGCGATCCGGACGCAACCACGAGGGCCTTCAAAGCGGGGCGCGATGCGAACGACCACTATGCGACCACCTACCTCCTGACCTCCATCCAGGATGCCGACTACCTGGACCTGAGCGGGGACGGGCCTACACTGGACGACCTGGGGGGCTACACGGCCTTTCGCTACGGGCGAAAGGCCGACTCCTATAAGTGGCGCATGCCTTACCGCGGGTACGACTATGCCATTGGCCAGCTGAGCGAAGTGCACGACGACCGCATCTCGTTCGCGGAGGGGGAGAAAGAGCTCTATTACCTCACCATCATCGAGACCAAGAGCCATGTGGCCGTGTTCGAGCTGAACGACCCGACCAACCCCGCAGAGCTACGGAAGGATGCGCTCTCGGCGCCGAACGCGCCACAGCAGCTCACCGGACCGGCAGGCAGTGGAACGCAACGCTACCTGAAGAAGATCACGCTCTACTCGCGCGCCGAGCTCGGACCGCTTCCCGGTACCACGGTCCCCAATCCCAACCCCAGGCCCATCAAGACCGTCCATTTCGACTACGACTATTCGGCCTGGAACGGACCCGGAGGTGGGCCGCCCAACAGCCAGGCCGGCCAGGGCAAGCTGACCTTGAAACGGGTATGGACCGAGTACAACGGCACGGTGCCTGCGCGCATCGCCCCTTACGAGTTCGTGTACAACTACCCCACGACCTATCCCGCGCCCTACGACCAGGTCCTGCCCTCGTTCTACGCCAACACGACCCAGAACCCGGGCTATGGCAATGCCTACATGCCCGACCCCTGGGGCAACTACCGCCCGGATGCGGTGGACCGTGCCCGCCAGATGCGGCCGTGGGTGGATCAGGCGCTGATGGACCAGAACGCCGCGGCGTTCGACCCGGCCGCGTGGCAGTTGAAACGGATCATCCTCCCCTCGGGCGGCGAGATCCACGTGCAATACGAACCGGATGACTATGCCTTCGTGCAGGACAAGCACGCCCATGCCATGGTGGTGATGAAGGACTGGTACAATGGATCGACGGCGGAGCCATACGATGAACTGCTCATGGACCCGGCCTCGCTCGGGATCACCGCGACCAGCGCGACCGACCCGAAGCTGGCGCGGATGGCCCAGCTCATCGCCAGCACCTACATCGGCACCAACGCGCGCATGTTCTTCCGCATGCTGCACGTGTTGCGCGACGATGCCGCAGCGACCGACCCCCTGCTGCACGGCCGCAACATGGAGTTCATCGAAGGGTATGCGAAAGTGGAGCACGTGGAAGTGGTGGCGGACCCGAACGACCCCTCGCACTACCTGCTCATGATCCGGTTCAACAGCGATGATCACGGATTGCCGAAGGATGTGTGCAAGGACCTGTTCAAGGCGCAGAAGCGTGGTCGTTCGCTTCCATCGGCCTCGTGGTACAGCGCGGTCGGTGGCCAGCCACCCGTGCCCCCCCTGGCCGAACAGTTCAAGTTCGGCGGCACTGAGCTGGTGGAGCACGGCGTGACCGACCCCAGCACCAGTAGCAACAATGTGGAGGACGTGGTCGCCGATGCCGTGGGTTTCCTGCTGAACACAGTGGGCACTCCCGCTGCGTGCACTACGGTGATCCCCGCGCACAGCTACCTGCGGTTGCCCGTGCCGGAGCGGAAGTACGGTGGCGGGCTGCGCGTGAAGCGCCTGTTGATGGTGGATCCCCTGGGCGTGGCCGAAGGATACCCGGCCGTGTATGGCACGGAGTACCGCTACGAGACCACGGCCGAGGATGGCACGGTCATCAGCAGCGGCGTGGCCACCAATGAACCGGCATCGATCAACTGCGAGAACCCGTTGGTGGCCCCGCTGGAGCGCTTCCAACAGAGCTGGGCCAGCAAAGTGATCGCCGGTCGCGATCGCGAACAGAGCGAAGGCCCCATCGGCATGAGCATCTACCCCGGCCCCAGCGTCGGCTATTCCAAGGTGATCATCTCCAACATCGGAGGCTCGCACCTGAGCGGCAGCTGCCTGCCCAACGGCGCCGGTTTCGTGGCCAAGGAGTTCTTCACCGCCCGCGAGCATCCGGTGGAGTTCGACATGACGAGCATTGAAACGGACGGGCCGGTCTATCTGCCGGTGATCACCCCCTGGGTGACCACCATCATCGACAAGCGCGCCGTATCGCAGGGCTTCGTGCTCAAGTTCAACAACATGCACGGGCAGCCCAAGAGCGAGACCACCTACAGCGGCCAGCCGCAGGCCCTGTTGACCGGAGGCGCCGGCAATGCCCCCTTCAGTGCGCGCACCGAGTACGAGTACTACGCGGCCGGGGATGAGCTGCCCACGCTGATCGACCGCTTCGGCAACACGGCACCGCGGCCCTTGGGCCAGGAGATGGACATCACCATGGAGGGCCGCGTGGCGCGCGATGAAATGGAGAACGGCGGGCTGGAGGTGGACATCGGCACAGGCGTACCCCTGCCACCATCGGTCTCAGCCGCATTGACGGTGACCTACATCAACACCACCATCCGCTCCCACGCCACCACCAAGGTGATCAACTACCCGGCCGTGCTGAAACGGACACGCACCTACGTGGACGGCATACACCACATGAGCGAACCGGTCGCCTTCGACCCGGCCACCGGTGAACCGGCGGTGATCCGCACGCACGACGGCTTCCTGCCCGACCCGGCCAACACCAGCAGCCTTGCCACGGCCACCCATGGCATCTACACCAAGCACACCCTGCCGGCCCACCTGGTCTATCCCGACCTGGGCCAGACCGCCAAGGGCGAGCGCAAGGTCGTAACGCCACAATCCGTGCTCATGACCTGCACCGCCTCAAGCGCGGGTGTGGCCCAGGTATCGCTGGCCGCGCCCCCGCCGCCTGCGGGCAATGGCATCTGCGACCTGTTGAACGCGCTGTGCCAGGGCGATCAGCTGGCCCTGACCCAGGGAGGCCAGGTGCGGCTCTATCACCTGGAACGCAGCAACCCCGCTGGCCCCACGCTGCACCTGCTGCGCTCCACGGGTTCGACCGACCTGATCGCGGGCACGCCCATCACCAGGCTCGAGGTGATCCGCAGCGGCTGCAGCAACCAGCTGGCGGTGCCCGCCGCCGAGTACACCACCTACGACGATGGTGCGATGACCATGACGGCCGACTGGAGCTTGCGCCAGCAGTTCGTGGACAACCTGAACGCGGTGTTCGCCGCACAGGTGCTGCCCGATCTGATCGCGGGCACACCGAACAACCCCTACAGTGTGCTGGTACCAAGCGGCCTGCTGTTCATGGGGAACGGCGGCTCGTGCAATGCGACCCCGAGCGTGCGGTTCACCATCGCGGCCAACGGCAACACGCTGGTGCCCATCCTCTCCGCGCAGATGACCCAGCCTGACGGCCCCTCGTGCGATGATCCCTTCGTGCTCAGCACCTCCTCGGCCACCGGCAGCTATGGGACCTTCGAATTGGACAATGCCACGGGCGTGGTGAACTACAGGCCCGGGGCGAGCCCCTGCCACCTCATACCGGTGACCTGCCCCCGCTTGTGCCCGGCCACGCCCGACCGCACCGTGACCAAGGTCGTGAGCTGCAACGCCACCGTGTATTCCGACCTGTGGACCTACGACCGCGGCCTGTACAACGTACCCAATACGCTGAACGCGTTCGAGACCGGCATGCGCGGGCAGTGGCGCCCCGATTCGACCTACGCCTTCCTCTCCCCCACCTACAACGGCGGGCTCAACCGCAACACAGGTTGGTACGACATGCCCTTCTTCGACCACGACGACCCCGACAACAACGCGGCCCAATGGGTGCTCACCAACCATGTGGTGGCCTATTCACCGAACGGGCAGCCGGTGGAGGAAGAGAACGCGCTGCACGTGCGGAGCTGCTCGAAGTTCGGGTACCACCACCAGCTGCCCTACCTGGTGGCCCAGAACTGCGCTTCGCCCCTGGCGCTCTTCGAGAGCTTCGAGAACGACTATACCGGGACGCTCGAGGACAAGGTGCAGTTCTCCTGGAACAATGCCGGCCAGATCGATAACGTGGGGCACGCAGGCCGCAAGAGCTTCCGGCTGGCCGTGCCGCAGGGCTTTGTGTACAAGAGCGGGACCCGCGCGCTGGAGGCTCCCTTGAGCGCCCCGCGCACCATGCTGGTGAAGGCCTGGTTCCGGTGCATGGACGTCACCGGTCCGCTCGACCCGGTAGGCCCGAAGGCCCACCTGAACAGCGACCCCACCGGTGTGCCCATGCAACAGGTGGCCCGCGTGGGCGAATGGGTGCTGTGCGAAGCCCAGTTGGTGCTGCCCAGCGGCTCGGCCACCTACGCCATCGACCTCAGCTGCCAGCGCGGCTCGGTGAGCGGAAGCCTCCACGTGGACGATGTGCGGATACAGCCGATCGATGCGCAGATGACCACCTATGTCTACGACCCGGCCACCTACCGCCTGCTGACCAGTTTCGACGACCAGCACTTCGGCCTGTACTACCAATACAACGACGAGGGCAAGCTGGTGCGCAAGCTGGTGGAGACCGAACGCGGCCTGCGCACGGTGCAGGAAACGCAGTACAACACGCCCTTGGAAAAGAACCGCATCTGGCCATGAGCATCCGCACCCTCTTCATCGGTTGGCTTCTGCTGCATGTGTGGGCACCGCTGCGGGCCCAGGACGATTGCAGGCAGGAACTGTTGCGCCTGGCGAAGGACATGCAGGCCCGCGTGAACGTGGCCGGCAAGGGGCACCTGCGCGCCGAGCTGGAGATCCACAGCCAGGCCGCGGGGCAGGCCCCCGAGGTGGTGCTGCACACCACCGTCTCCGTCGCACCGGGCCGCTCGATCGTGGAGAACGAGCACTTCAGCAGTTACATCGACCCGCAGGACCGGGTGGTGGTGCTGCATACCGAGAAGCAGGTGATGATCCATCCGCAGGTTGGCACGGCCAAGGCCCCCACCGACTGGGAGCAGTTCAACGAGGCGTTGATCCTGACGAGCACGGTGGCCACCTGCCGCACGAACGGCAAGGAAGGCAGCGATCTGGTGATCGAACTGCAGGCACCCGCCGACAAGGGCCCTATCGCGAGCGTGCGGTACGTGGTGGACACGCGCAAGGACCTGATCACCGACATGGAGACCACCTACCGGCCCGGCCACATGCTGCACCGCTACCGCATCCGTTTCCTCAGCTACCGGCCTGGCGAGGTGGACCCGCGCCTGGCCGGTCCGGCGGTGGACCATGTGCTGGCCGGAGGCCGCTTGCGACCGGCGCTCGCTGACCACCGGTTGCGCGACCATCGCATTTCGGAGAAACCGCAGGCGAAGAAACCCTGATCGACCAACCCATGGTGTTCCGCACCCTTCTTTCGTGCACGGTCGCACTGGCGATCGCCGCCCTGTTGCCAGCCATGCTGCAGGCCCAGCAGACCGTGGTGGATCTGGGATCCACGCAACTGGGCGCACCCGCGACCACGTTGTTCAGCCAGGCCACCACGCCGGTGGCGTGCGGCAACACCTACCGCGTGGAGCGCTTCAGCCTGCGCGTGGCCTTCCGCACCGGAGAGGACCACGACCTGGGGCTCTCCGACCCCGCGGCCCGGCTCCGCTTCAAGGTGATCGGCCTGGCCCTGAACAACACCACCGTGTTCGAGCAAGGCCCCTTCGAGCTCAACCTGGCGCTCGACCGACCCGAACAGGTGATCGAGCTCGACCTCTCCCCCTTCTACCAGCAGACGCATACGCTGCGCGTGGTGCGCGAGGACACCCCCAACCCCGGTTTTGCCGCGGCCAGCACGCACCTGCCCTTCGTCAACGCGCGCATCACCCTGGACCGGCGCGTGAGCTTCGCGCCCATCGCGAACACCAACTGCGCCCTGATGCCGGCCGGGGTGACCAATGCCGGTGCCCAATCGAACCAGGTGACCCTGCAATGGTCCACCAACAACCAATGCCCGTGCCCGGCCCCCTATACCAACTACGAGGTGCAGCTGGTGCGGCTGTACAACCGCTCCGCCGCGCTCACCACCGAGCAGCACATTGAGACCACGGTCGACTGGTCGCAGGCCATGACCCTGGAAACGGGCACGCCGCAGAACGCCCTGACGCTTACGCTGGCCGAAGGCACCGGCTTCTATGCCTGGCGGGTGCGGGCCATCAGCAACTTCGTACCGGGCGGGGGCGCCGATGCGCGCAACCGCGGGCCCTGGAACCCCGCCGCGGCCCAGCAGAACGCCGTGGTGAACGTGCAGCGCACCAGCGCCCTGGGCACAGGGCTCTGGCAGAGCAACGCCTACGGCCTGGCCGTTTTCTACTACGAGCAGTTCGACAAGGACCGCAACTGGGCGTACAGCAGGATGTTCACCGAGCCCGACCCCGACGGCATCCAGGGCGTGCGCATCGGCGAACGCATCACCTACGCCACCGACCTGCAGCAGGTGCAGCAGGAGCAGGTGCGGCAAAGCGCCAACAACACGGTGGTGGCCACCCAAACGGTGATGGACCTGCAGGGCAGGCCCGCCCTGCAAAGCCTTCCCACGCCCCTTGGGCAGCAGCCTTCCCTCGGCTATAAGAACCAGCTGCTCCAAGGGTCTGTCGGCAATTACACCGCGGCGGACTTCGACCTGCCCGCAGGCACCCTGGGGAGCAACACCCCCATCAACGCAGGGCCCACGACCTACTACTCCAACAGCGGCGACCCGCAGGTGCCCAGTGCCGAAGGCTACCCCTTCAGCCGCACCACCTACCTGCCCGATGGCACCGGGCGTGTGCGCCAGGTGAGCGGGCCGGGCGAGGTCTTCGCCTTCGCCAACAACGCCACGCCCCGCACCGCGCGCACCTACTATGGCGCCGTAACGCCCGCTGAGCTGCTGCGCATCTTCGGCAAGGAGGCCTACCAGGCGCAGAGCGTGATGAAGATGATGACCGTGGACCCCAACGGCGTCACCTCCATCACCTACCAGGACAAGGAGGGCAAGACGCTGGCCACCTGCCTGGTGCGCACCACCGCCCCCAACCTGCCCTTGGACGACGATTCCCGCAGGCTCGTGGGCCTGGAGAGCGAGCAGTACGCCAACGAGGAGGAAGCCTTCGACGTGAACGGCGGCGTGGTGGTGGACAACTACATGCTCGATGCGGGCGCCGACCTGCTGATCCCCGGGAACAACACCGCAGTAACCCTCAGCTACACGCTTACGCCGGACCAGGTGGAAGCATGCCCGAACTACTGCGCCACCTGCGACTATACCATCGAGTACTACCTGGTGCGCACCGATTGCCCGGCCGAGAACCTGATCCCCGAAACGTTGGCGGTGGCGACCTGGCCCACACCGCTCACCCTGGCCAACCTCGATTGCTCCGCCGCCGCCGGCACCGTGCCCAGCCTCAACCACACCGTTACCCTGAACGCCGGCTCCTACAAGGTGGGCCGCCGCATCCGCGTGAACAACGTGCTGGACGATAATGACCCCGCCTTCCCCGGCTGGCCCGCGCTGCAGGCCCACCAGCAGACCCTGCGCGAAGCGTACACCGATGCCATGTTGACCACCGTGGCCCCGTTGCTGACGGCACTGGACAATGCGGACCTCGACGCCTTCTACGCCAGCAACCTGGTGACCGACCTGGGCAACGACCAGGTGCAGATCGCCCTGGAATGCGCGTCGATCAACCTGCCCAAGCTCGAATGCCCCCCGTGCGTGATCGATGCCGACACCCTGCTCCGCTATTTCATCAGCGCGTACAACGAGGCCATCGACCCCGATCTGCCCACCGACCTCAACAACCTGCCCGCCACGTTCTGGAGCGACCATTTCAGCTACCCCATCAGTGGCGACCCCACAGCGGTCTACACGTACGCGAGCTTCTCGCAACTGATGTACAACATGCTGAACATACCGGCCACCGGTGGCGCCCCGTACGACTGCGAAAAGATCTGGGGCTGCTGGATCGGGGCGGTGCAGGGGTACACGGCCTTTCTGGCCGCACAGAACTCGCCCAACCCCATTACACCCGGGTCGGTCCCCGGGGCCGCCACCTTGCCCGGCTATAACCCGGCGACACCGCTTCCGCAGCAATACCTCGTGGACCTGTTCCTCGACTGCGCGGGCCGCAGAACGGACGTGCTTTACAGTACAGCCGGAAGCACCCATACCCCGCTCCAATTCTCCAGCACCCAAGGCTACCTCACCAACGCGTACCAAGGGCTGAGCGATGACGTGGTCGGCAGCGACTGCCACCTGTTCCTGGCCAGCTTGCAGCCGTTCACCTCAACGCAGGGTGCACTGATGCTCGACCCACCGAGCCTCAACGGCACGCCGCTCACGCCTGGCGTGGCCTTCGCCGAGCCGATCATCATGGACCCCGCCAACCCGGGCGTGCTCACCACCGGCTACGACCTGCTCATGGGCTGCCTTGCGGCCGAGATCGACCTGAACGCAGCACCGCTCACACCCACCCAGATCCAGGACCAGGCGGACCAGATCGTGGCCGCATGCACCACGGCGTGCTTCAGCACGCAACAGGAGGCCGCCTTCCGCCAGGCCGTGATCGCCGAGTACGGCCTGCAGCCGGAAAGTTCGGCCGGTGCGAACGACAACGACGAAGCCGCGATCGACTGCCTCGTGCTCGCCCTGCAGAACACCTGCGTAAGCGCCTGCAACACCGTGCAGGCACAAGGCTCGCCGGTATCCAGCATCGGGCCTCCCGAAGCCTTGATCACCGCAAGCCTGATCGGCGCCGCGCATCCCGTGGTGGACGGCGTGCCATGCAACAACCAGGATCCCCAGCAATTCCAGGTGAACAACCTGTGCATACCCACCGAGGTGTGCCTGCATTGGGTGCCTGAGGTCGCGCCCGCCACCCCGCCCGACCCCAGCACCGCGCTCTCCTGCGAGGCCATCCACGCCCAGGCCCTGCGCCAGGAGCTGCTCGCGGCCATCACCATGCAGGTGGAACAGCTGGTGGACCAGTTCGCGCAGGACTACATGAGCCGGTGCGCCGTGCCCGCCAACATCCAGGACAACCTGCACGTGAGCTTCGCCAGCGGCAAGCACCACTACACCCTGTACTACTACGACCGCGCCGGCAACCTCATGAGCACCGTGCCGCCCAACGACGAGGACAAGCAGCTCGACCATGCCGGTGTGCCCGAGGCCAACTGGCCCAACAACGTGCCGGCCTACGACGAACGCACCCAGTACCGCTACAACAGCCTGGGCCAGTTGGTGTGGCAGCGCACCCCCGATGGCGGCGCCACCACCATGGCCTACGACCGCCTGGGCCGCCTGCGCTTCAGCCAGAACGCCAAGCAGGCCGCCTACCCCACCCCCACCTACAGCTACACCCGGTATGACGAGCTGGGCCGCGTGATCGAGGTGGGCGAGAGCAACCTGGCCGCCGCCACCGTGCTCACCGACCCCGCCCTCGCCAACGACAACAGCTTCCCCGCCGCAGGCAAGTTCGTTACCCGCACCACCTACACCGCCCCGCTGGCCGGCCTCACCTTCCCCAACGGCCAACCCCAGCGCAACCTGGTGAACCGCGTGAGCTGGACGGTGAGCGATGAGGACGGCGACCTCTTCACCACCCACGACCAGGTGCTCACCGCCTACAGCTACGATGTGCACGGCAACGTGGCCTGGCTCGTGCACCAGCTGCCCGGCCTGGGGCGCGCCCATGTGGCCTACGACTACGACCTGGTGAGCGGCCGCGTGCGCCAGCTGCGCTACAACGAAGGCTTCACCGACCAATACTTCCAGCGCTACACCTACGATGCCGACGGGCGCATCCTTACCGCGCAGACCAGCACCGACGGCGTGCTGTGGGACCGCGACGCCACCTACAGCTACTACGCCCACGGACCGCTGCGCCGCACCCTGCTCGGCGAGGACAAGGTGCAGGGCATCGACCATACCTACACCATCCAGGGCTGGCTCAAGGCCATCAACGCGCCCGAGCTCACCAACCTCGACCCCGGCGCCGACAGCTTCGCAGGCACCAACAGCACCACCGGCCGCGACGCCTTCGGCATGATGCTCTCCTACTTCAACGGCGACTTCAACGACCTGAACAGCCCCTTCCACAACACCAGCGGCAACGGCCGCGTGCGCGACGACCTCTACAACGGTAACATCGGCGCGTGGAGCTGGCAGGCGCAGACCGCCGAGGCCAACCAGCCGCCCCAACCGCCCTTCAACGCCGAGGACCGGCGTGTGATGCGCTACCGCTACGATGTGCTCAACCGCCTGAAGGCCGACCGCCAGCGCGACCTGGTGGGCGGCCAATGGACCGACGGCGGGCTGGAGCACGCCACCAGCTATGCCTACGATGCCAACGGCAACTTCGTGAACGACAACCTGGCCGGCGGCCAACCGGCGTTGAAGCGTTTTGACCTGAACGGGAACCCCCTGGACGCCATCGCCTACGCCTACGGCGACCCCAACGGCCCCAACCGCCTTACCAGCATCAGCGAAAGCATCAATGGCGCAGGCGACGACCTCGCTGAAACGCACACCTACACCTACGACGCCATCGGCCAGCTCGAGCAGGAGACCTGGAACAACCAGGGCAACACCATCAGCTGGACCCCCTACGGCAAGGTGCACGCCGTGGCCCTGAGCAGCGGGCGCCACCTGCGCTTTGCGTACGATGCCGCCGGCCACCGCGTGATGAAGGCCGATGTGAGCGCGCCGGGCAGCGGCATTACGCAGGCCCCCGTGCCCGGCGACGTATTCACCTACTACGTGCTCGATGCGCAGGGCAACCCCCTGGCCACCTACCGCCGCACCTTCGACAACACCACCGGCCAGCTGCTCGACGAGACCCGCCTGGAAGAGCACCTGATCTACGGCAGCGCCCGCCTGGGCACCCACCGCGACAACCCCGTGGTGCGCCGCAGCGTGTGGGATGGGGCCCAGCAACGTGAGCTGCCCACCCTGCTCACCCCCAAGGCCGAGCTCGAACGGCTCGATGTGCCCAGCCGTGTGGCCAAGTTGCGCGCCGGCGAGATCCTCACCCCCAGCAGCAACTACACCTACACCCGCACCTACGCGACCAGCCCCACCGTGCCCGCCATACCGGCCATGACCGCCCAGCACACCGTGGTGGGCACCGGCTGCACCAACGTGCACCGCGCCGAGGACCGCCAGGGCAACCGCCTCTTCGCCACCATTGCCACCAGCCAGGTGGTGAACGGCAGCACCGTGCACACCCTGTACCTGCTGGACCGCAACGGCGATGTGCTCTGGAACAGCCAGGGCATACGGGCCGCGGCCAACACCGTAACGCACAGCTGCCAGGTGCCCGGCAGCCCCAACAAGCACTACCTCTTCACCATCGGGCCCGATGGGCGGCCCTACATCCACCTCATCGACCTCTCGATCACCGCCATTACCCAGGGGGCCGTGGTGCTGAAGAACGTGCCGCTGGACAACGACCCCGCCAGCGTGGACGACCGGGCGCTGGCCGTGGTGGACGACCGCACCGCCTACGGCCGCACCATGCTGTACGCCGTGCGCCGCCAGGGCACCGACTACACCCTCATGGGCCTCGACCTGGAGGCCCTGACCCAGAACGGCGGCGGCCTGCTCGCCCCGCTGGCACCGCCCCTTACCGGCAGCGACCAGGCCCAGCAGGGCCTGCTGCAGCTGCGGCCCGATGGGGCCGAGCTTGCCTTTGTAACGGCCGATGGGCCCCTGTTGCTCAACACCCTGTGGGCGCCCACCGTAACGGTGCACCGCTACGCCTTGAGCCCCGATCACCTGGCGGCCAGCTACCTGGGCGCCTACGACGAGGTCGATGCCGCCATCCACTACCTGGACTATGCCCCCGGCACCCAGTACTTGTATTTCGTGCGCACCGGCCTTACCTTCGGAACAGCCACCCACGAAGTGAAACGCCTGGACCTGGCCACCAACACCGCCGATGTGATCACCGGCGAGGGCGGCGACATACGCCGCACCAAGCACGGCGACATGCTCGTGGCCACCCCCGCCTGGGCCTACAACCAGGGCGAGGCCTTCCTCATCAAAGACCCCAACGACCCCGCGCCCACCTTCGCGTGGGACTTCTTCAGCCAGCCCGATGCCCGCGGGGAGGCCGCCATTGGCCTGCAGCCCCTGGTGTACGAGCTCTTGCCCGCCACCAGCACCCGCAGCCTCAACCAGAAGCGATACGAGCTTGCTGATCACCTGGGGAACGTGCGCGCGGTTGTCTCCGATCGTAAGCTCTGCGACAACGCCGCTCTGCCCACCCCGCCCACCGCCTACCGCGCCGAGGTGCTCAACCAGACCGACTATTTTCCCTTTGGGATGATCTCGAACGCCACCACGGCCAGTGGGGGGGATTATCGGTTCGGGTTCAACGGCAAGGAGAAGGATGACGAGATATTTGGCTCCAATGCAACCAGTTATGACTTCGGATCAAGGTTATTGGATGTACGTATCGGTAGGTGGTCAGGCATCGACCCCAAGGCCCGTTTGCTCCCACACTATTCGCCATACCACTTCGCGAAGAACAGTCCGCTACAGTTTGTTGATCCTGATGGACAAGTCGTTCAAGGGGGGAATCAGCAATCGTTCGCCAGACTGCAGCTGCACGTTCAGACGGTGTTCACTGGTTACGATGCGCTCAAAGCATTATTCCAGCAACAGGCAGGAACACATCAATTCGCGCCCATCAGTGAGGCCGATTTCCTTGCTGCGGTCAAAGATATAAGTGACCCCAATGTCCGCGCTCTCGCAAATGGATACTTCGAAGCCGTTAATTCTCAGCGAGTATACACGTTCATGTTGGTCCATAATAATACCCCCATCGCCGAAGAAGAGGGTTATGCGCAGGCAACGACGGGCTTCGAGCTGCCCTATGAAATTGCCAGCGGCAAGGGCTCTGTGCTCACTGACTCTGACGACTCGTATAATGGCGGGGATAGTTTCCAAGGAGGTGGTGGAAATAATTCGTTGATACTTTTCAATGAAGAAGGAATTACGTCGAAATCATTCAATTTATTTTACTCAAAAGATTACAAAAACAGAGATAATCGTAACGGGGATGCGGCAATAACCCGAGGATTGCTAGGGTCTTTTTATGGCCACTCAGACCCTTTCATAGCTCGCGGTGGCGACGCAGGCATTGCCAGACAATTGACTGATGAGGATATGCGCGTTATAAGATTTCAACTTGAGAACATGACGCGTGATATCCTTCGATTGGTGCCTTTTGACGGTGCGGGGAACACCCGCATACCTGACACGCGAAATGACGAAGTGTTGAAAATACCTGGCGAACTCAAGCTGAACATTTATATGGGCAATCCAAGGACGCTAGACACGGAAAAGGTCACACCTAAAGGCAAGTAAAACATGAACTTACTCCGTTTCATCCTTTACACAGTCATATTCTGTGAAGCAGGAAATTCATTGGCACAGATTGATACATGCCAGTTGAATTCCGTTTCATACACATCTGAAGGGTTCTACGTGTCAAATAACACTAAAGAACATTGTACCTGTGTTGTCTTCACAACAGATTCAATTCGGGGCCCGATCATGGTAGGCGTGCTTCTCAACGGTAAGCGTTTTGGTCCTTGGTTAACGCTTCAAAAAGATAGTATCGTTTCCTACCATACAGAAATTGGCACACTATCAGTTTATACCACGCTACAAGGAGATATTCCCATCGAAGCTTCATTGAGTATCCCAAGTGAAAATTCAGTATACGGTAAATCCCTTAGCTCAAGACCTCACTCAGTATTGCAATGTAAAATGGACGCCAGTTGTATCCAAACAATAATTATATCTGATTTATGCACACCAATTTCGTACAAGTTGCAAAAATCCGGAAGTAAATTCAAAGTTAGCACGCCCTAACCGGCGTTCCGATGCCGCAAATCCATAGTGACTAAACCAGCACTTGGACGGCGCGCCGAGCGCACATGATTGGTGGGACCTGTTGAAAGGTGTACAGATCGCTTCTCCACGGGTTCACGCCCCAACCGACGCACGGCCACGGCTGGTGGAGCCATTGAAATGTGTACAGATCCCCCGCACAATCCCAGACACCCCTGCCGCAACGCGTTCCTTGTAAGGGACGGTGGGCGGCCTGGTGGATCAAGGGCCAGGTTGGCCCAAGGCCGGGTTCGTGGGGCTGGGTGTAGAGGGCTGGGTGAAGGGTAGGTCGCACCGCACAATCCTAGACACCCCTGCCACAACGCGTTCCTTGTAAGGGACGGTGAGCTGGCCAGGTGGGTCACGGGCCAGGTTGGCCCTAGCCCGGCTTCGTGGGGCTGGGTGTAGATGGCTGGGTGAAGGGTAGATCGCACAAGGCTACCGCACCGTTCGCCGCGTGAAAGGGGCCTAGAGCCTGTTCGGGACCTCTTCAAATGCTCGCCGTACGGCGGGACCATTTTTCGGCTGAGCCTGACCAAAAAATGGTCTCGGAGCCCATCATTCAAGTGATCCCGAACAGGCTCTTGGGCCGCAGTGTATGGCCTGGGTTGCACACTTCAGCCGCAATGCGTGCAGGCCAGGGCCGGGTTGGCTTGGCGTCGAAGCTGTTGTGCCCTCCTTGTCGCAAGTCTTCCGCGTGGGTGGGCATGAGCGAGCGGAAGCGGGCGACTTGTGACCTTCTTGCTCATCAAGAGCTGCTCGGGTCCGCATCTGCGCAGGCTCACGCTTAGGTCTTGGCTATGGCGGAGAACTGCGACTGCACTGTTACCGCAAGCAACTCCGACCGATCTGCTGCTCGGAAGATGCGTTCCACCTGACGGGTAAGGCGCGGCAGGCGGTACCCTGTCAAGCACCTTACGGGTCAATTCCGCTTGAAAGCCCGAACTCACTACTTTACCGTCAATTCCCCCACGATGAAAGCCTCGTTCCACGCTCTTCTAGCCGTATTGCTTCCCTTGTGCCTGGTGGGCCAGCCGGGCACCTTGGATCCCACCTTCGGTACGGGCGGGGTGGCCACGTTCACGCTGACCGAAGGGTGGGTGGCCGCCACGGATATCGTACCCATGCCGGACGGTGATGCCCTGGTGGTCTCCATCGCGGTGGACGCCCAGAACATCAGCCGCATGCTGTTGATGAAGCTCGACCCCAATGGCGCGCTGGACAACACCTTCGGCCAGGGTGGCATGCTGCGCTGGTCACCGGGCGCCTTGGGCATGCGCGCCCAAAGCACCAAGCTGCTGCCGGATGGCAAGCTCCTGGTCTGCGGCAACATGATCACCGGCAACCAACTCGGCGTAGCGGCCCTTTACCGCTTCAATGCCGATGGCACGCCCGATGCCACCTTCGGTTCGCAAGGCATGACCACGATCGCCCATACCGGTGGCAACGACAATTTGTACGACATGACCATCCTTGGCAATGGCCAGGTGCTCTGTGTGGGCGAGTGGAAGGACGCCACCGCAGGGTCGTTGCTGGTGGCGCGGTTCAATGCGGACGGCACGCTCGACAGCACCTTCGGCACCAACGGTATGCTCACCCACGACATGTTCCCGGGCACACCGGAGCGGGCCATGTCCATCCACCCGGCCAGCGATGGCAACTACCATATCAACTGCAACCGCAACTACAACGCTGTGTTCGTGCTGGGCATGCTTCCTACAGGGCAGGTGAACGCAGCCTATGGGTCCAGTGGCATCGTGGCCTTGAACGCGGTGAACATGTACAACAACACCCGGAATGCAGCCCGCAGGCCCGATGGCACGCTGATCGTGACCGAGATCGATGATCAGGACCATGTGAAGCTCTATGCGCTGGACAACAATGGCGACCTCGTGACCGGTTTCGGCAACAATGGGTCGATCGTACCCGACGCCGCACCCGTGCTCCACTGGCTGAACAGGTTGGTGGCCCTGCCCGATGGTACGCTTATCGGTTCCGGGGGCATGAACGATGCATCACCCGGTTACAAATCCATGTTCACCCGATACACCACCACGGGCGCACTGGACGCGGGTTTCGGCAACGGCGGCAGTTTGTTGCTGCCGTATTTCATGTTCCCCGGCAGCTACGCCCTGACCATGCTGCCCAACGGAAAGATCATGACCGTGGTGAACAACAGCTCGACCAGCCCCCAGGCCGTGGCGCATGTGCTTCAGTTGAACGGACCTGCTGTGGGCATAGCGGAGCTTGATGCACAGCGGAACGGTCTGGCCTGCGGCAGCAGCAGTGGCGCCACCTTCGTGGAGCTTCCCGCCGACGGCACGACCATCTCTGGCGCCGCCTTCCACGATGTTACGGGCAAGCTTGTCGCGCAGGTGCAAGGGATCCAAGCCGCCCAAGGCATGGGCCGCACCCTGCCGATCACCTACCCCGCGGCACTGGAGCCGGGCTGCTACGTGCTGCGCCTGATCGACCGGCAAGGCCGGCCGATCGGCAGCTGTGCGGTGGTAAAGGGGCAGGAGTGATCGCCGCTTGCTGGGCTCCGCTTTTCCCAGTGGTGCGGCATGTGGGATCCGCAGGTGGCCTGGTGCTCCAACTACCGCAGCCCCTCCCCGCCCCACCCATGATCCCACTGCACAGGCGGGGTCGCTTGTGAGCCACAGCTAGCCGAGGAACACGGCTAGCTTCTCACGCAGGCTGTGACCGCTCATTCTAGCTGCCCACCTGCACCCGCGCAGTTCGAACACACTGGCTAGCGCCCGCAAGCAGTTCGTATGTTGGACAACCGAACTTGGCGACCCTTCCGTCAAGCTTGCTAGACCATGGAGATCGACATCCGCGGCAAGATCAAGGAGAAGAAGCTGGCCTATAGCCACACGCTGCTGCCCCTGTACGAAGCCCTCGTCAATTCCATCCATGCCATTGAGGAGCTTGGTGCGGGGCATCAAGGCCTGATCACTGTTACGCTTGGGCGGCTCAACCAGCCCGAGCTGCCCCTGGATGGCGAAGCCACCCTGCCGCCCATCATCGACTTCACGGTGGAGGACAACGGCATCGGCTTCAACGCCAAGAACTACGAGTCGTTCAACTACGCCCACAGCACCTACAAGGAGAAACGCGGTGGCAAGGGCATCGGCCGCTTCACCTGGCTGCGGGCCTTCACCAAAGTGGAGGTGGATAGCGTGTACCGGCAGGAACAGGAGCTTCGCCACCGCACCTTCGACTTCCTCCCTTCCCGCAAAGGCATCGAGAATGCCACCGACCGGGTGCTGGACGGCACCAGCCCCTGCCGCACCAGCGTTCGCTTGAAGGGCTTGCGCGAAGACTACCACAAGTGGTGCAACAACGACCCTGAGGACATCGCCGTGAAGGTGATCGAGCACTGCTTCGTCTTCTTCCTCAACCCCTCCTGCCCCACCATCCGCATCATCGACGGCGACCGCACCATCGTGGTGAACGACCTGTTCCAGGTGTACACCAAAGGGCACGTGGTGAAGGAAGAGCGTCCGATCAACGGCATACCGTTCGACGTGCGCGTGGTGAAGCTCTACCACGAACGGGAGGACAACAAGATCCACTATTGCGCCCACACCCGCGAGGTGCAGCGCGAGAAGCTGAGCCTGGCCATACCCGACCTGGACCGCTTGATCGAGGACGAGCACGGCCAGTACTTCTCCATTGCCGCCTACGTGAGCAGCCCTTACCTGGACGAGAGCGTGAACGAGGAGCGCACACGGCTTGACCTGCGCTCGGGCGCCGAGGAGGACGAACTACGCTACACCGATTCCATCAGCCTGGACCAGGTGCGTGCCGAGGTGGTGGAGGTGATCCGCGCCCATTTCGCCGACCACCTGCACCAGCTTTCGGACATGCGGATGCAGCGCGTGCGGCAGTTCGTTGTGAAGCATCCGCGCTACCGCCACCTGATCAAGTACCGGGCGGAGGAGGTGCGCCGGGTACCTTCGAACCTGAGCGACGAGCGCATGGAGGTGGAGCTCTTCAAGATCCAGCAGGGCCTTGAGCTGGAGGTGATGAGCGAGGCCAACAAAGCCATGGGCATGCTTTCCCGCCCAGATGAGCTGGAGCATTTGAAGGAGAAGCTGGGCGAGCTCTACAACAAGATCATCGAGGTGGGGGGCTCCAAGCTGGCCGAGTACGTGATGCACCGCCGAACGGTGATCGACCTGCTGGAGAAACACCTGGGCAAGGGTGCCGGCAATGCTGCAGCGCGTGAGGAGGCCGTGCACAAGCTCATCTTCCCGCTGAAGACCTTCAGCGACGACATCGGCTTCGAGGATCATAACCTGTGGCTGATCGACGAGCGCCTCGCCTTCCACACCTACCTGGCGTCGGACAAGCCGATGAAGGAGCTGAAGGCCATGGTGAGCTCCGACTCCAAGGACCGCCCCGATCTCATCGTGTTCAACACGGCCTTCGCCCTCTCGCGCAAGGAAAAGCCTTACGATTCGGTGGTGCTGGTGGAGTTCAAGAAGCCGCTGCGGGACGACTACTCCGAAAAGGAGAACCCCATCGCCCAGGTGACCCGCTATGCCCGCGAACTGAATACACCAAGCACGGTGGATAAGGATAACCGCCCCCTGGACCTACGGGCGAACACCCCGATCTACGCCTACATCGTGTGCGACCTTACGCCCAAGCTTCGGGACTTTGCACGCGACGCCGGCTATCGGCAGTTGCCGGATAACGACGGCTTCTTCCATTACAACGAGAACTACCACCTGTATACCGAGATCATCAGTTTCGACAAGCTGATCCGCGACTCCAAGGCCCGTAACCAAGCCCTATTCACCAAACTGAGCCTGCCGGTAGCCTAGCGCCTCGGTGGCTTTATCTATCTTAAGTGCGCCTATCCCTTCTCACCATGAAGCCGAGCCTCCTCCTTCTCTTGACCCTGTGTGCCGCTCCCTTGCATGCTGAAGCGGGTGGCCCCGGAAAGGAGCTGGAGCTTGGCGCTACCGCTGGACAGGGATTCATGGAGAACAAGGGCCAGCTGATCGACCAATACGACCAGCCCAACCCCGCCGCCCTGTACCTGCTGCAAGGCCCCGGCTACAACGTGCAGCTGCGCGCCACCGGCTTCAGCTACGACCTGTACCACCGCGAACAGCGCGAGCAAAAGCGCAACGAACGCACCGGTGAGGTGGAATTCGACACCGTGCCCCTGCCCAGCCAATGGCACCGCATCGACTTCGACCTGGTCGGCGCTGACCCTGGATGTGTGCGCGAGGCCTTGGAGCGCAGCCCCACGCACTACAACTTCTACACGGTCGGTGTGCCGGACAGCGGCGTCACCTTCGTGCACAGCTACGGTCGCTTGTTGTACCGCGAGGTCTACCCCCACATCGACCTTGAGTTCATTGCCCAGGGCGCCGAGGGCTTCAAGTACAATTTCGTGGTCCACCCTGGCGGCCGCATGGCGGACATCCGCCTGCAGGTGAAGGGCGCTGACGCACTGGAGCTTACGTCCGAAGGCCTGCGCATCGGTACGCGCTTCGGCGCCTTGGTGGAGCGCATCCCCCTGTGCACCTGGAGCACCCCGGAAGCCAGCGGCACCTTGCAAGGCGCCTTCGTGGAGCTCGGACCGGGCGAGTACGGGATACGCACCGCAGAAGAAGCCCCCGCCGGAAGCACGATCGTGTTGGACCCGGTGCCGACCTTGTTGTGGGGGAGTTTCATGCCAGATAACGGCTTACTGGTAGACTTTGAGCTCATCGGCGATGGATTCATCTATTTCGCCGGGGGAACGGACACCCCGAATCTGGCCACTTCAGGAGCGTATCAAACGATCGTTTTGGGGTTATATGATGGGATCTATGGCTGCATTAAAGACTCTACAGTATTGTTCATGTCCTATTATGGTGGGATCGGCCAGGATTACTTTATGGAAGTGGAATTGTATGACCAGATGACCGCGGTGATCTGCGGAACAGCAGGTAGCCAAAGTCAGGTTGACTACAATTCTCCGCCAACATTCGGAAAAACATGGCTCGCGGCATTTTTCATTTCCGACGGCACGTTACTGTGTGGAAGGCGAATTGACCTTGATCAGGTTGAACGAAACGAAGCGACGGCAATGAATGGCCACTTCTACTTAAGCGCTACACGCAATGGCGTAAATTCATTTCCGACAACGCCAGGTGTGTGGAGGCCGGTAAATAACGGAATTGGAACTTACGACGATTACCTGCTAAAGCTTGATGTCTATTCCATCTTCGCCGTCGAATGGTGCACATTCATTGGCTCGGATGCTCATAACGAGGGGATCGGCAGGGTTGAGGCTGACAGCGCTGGAAATGTGTACGTGCTCGGATGGTCAGACTTCTCTTCCCCAGACCCAGGGTTTGCCACAACCGGAAGCTATGCAACAGATGTACGGCGTTCCTTCGTCGCCAAAGTAACGCCGAACGCCCAGTTAGCGTGGGCGACTTACTTCGGAAGTCGCGCAGAGGATCTGGCTTCTGCTCTGTCCGAAGGATTCGGAGCCATGGCGATAAACGATGGGAATGTGTATCTCTCAGGAACGACCACGTGCAGTGAATTTCCAGTGACCAACAATTGCTTTCAATCCAATTTGGGGACCTATCAAGGCTTTCAGAATCGAACCGTCGTAATTGCCGCCATTGATACTTCGGGAACGGACCTTCAGTGGGCAAGTTATTGGGGCAATTCGAACCCTCTTCAGGAACCCGATGTTTCGCCAGCAGCAAATGGGGGCTTTTTCTTCAGTTTTGAGAATCCGCGATCCCCACAGCTAATTACACCAGGTGCCTTTGACTCATCACCAGGCGCCAGTGAGGTCTCGATCATCGGCAAATTCAGTAGTCATGGTGTTCTGGAGTGGTCGACATATCTCTCCCCATCGACATATACCAATGGAAAGATCACGAGCAACAAAAATGGCGACGCCAATTTTGCTGTTGGCGCTTGGTGTCAAGGCCCTATGCCTTTGCAGAATGAAATCCCCGGGCTGAACTATTCCGTGAACGGCAGCTACTGCGCAATATTCCAAGATTGCACGAACACTCCCACTGTCCAACCCTCTCCCATCAACGGGCCAACGACGGTCTGTCCCGGCGATAGCGGCCTCACCTTCTGGGTGCACAGCGATACCGCCTACCTGGACGTGCAGTGGTTACTGCCACTTGGAGCATCGATCCAATCGGAGCAGGGCGACACCCTGATCACCGTGAACTTCGGCACACAGGCCGGAAATGTGATCGCGATGGGCCGCAATGCCTGCGGCACGTCGCCACCGAGCAGCCTTGCGGTGAACTTTTGGCCGGGAGCACTGCCCGCGATCACCGCTACGGCGACCCAGGCATGCCAAGAGGATAGCGTGCTCCTGACCGCCACTGGCGCCCAGTTCTATCTGTGGCCCGATGGCAGTACAGGCACCCAATGGTACGCACCAGGCCCCGGGAACTACGCCGTGGTGGGCAGCAACAGCCAAGGCTGTTCCCTGACATCGGATAGCGTAACGATCGGTGCATTGCCCAGCCCATCCTTCTCATTCGCCGGCCCCCTGAGCGTCGATGTGGATTCGATCGCGACCTATGTGAGTTCGACCCTCCAGCCCATCGTGCACTGGGACCTGATCGGGGGCATTGTGGTCTCCGGCCAGAACACCCAGGTTGTTCAGGTCCAGTGGACCACTCCAGGCACACATCCGTTGTGGGCGTATGTGACCAATAACAATGGCTGCACCACGTACGACACCCTCTTCGTGGAAGTGATCAGCACCATCGGCATGGCCGAGCTCGACGGCCACACCTTCATCGTGTTCCCGAACCCCGCCAGCGACCTGCTGACCTTGGCACCGGGCGGCCCGTGGGCGAGCGGCACACGCTACCAAGTGCAGAACACCCTGGGCCAGGTGGTGGCCACAGGGGCCTTGCCGGCAGGTAGCGCACAGCCCATCCCTCTGCGCACGCAGGGCTGGAGCGCCGGGGTCTACACGGTGCGTTTGGTGCGCGATGGCGCCGTGGTGGGTGCGCAGCGGGTGGTGGTGGAGCACTGATCGGCCCGTTGAGCGGCATGGGGCCTGCCATGGCTCCCGCCCGGTAGCTCGAAGCGGTGGCCTTCGGTGCACTGGTCGGAGCCGACGGATCGGTAGCTAACATGCCGTGGTGCCCTTGCTTCCGCGGAGAACTCCCAGCGGCACCGGTGCTTGGCCACACCCCAAAGGGCCAGGGGCGTTCGGCTTTGGGCCCAAGCAGCAGCACATTACGGCCAAGGCCAGCGGCTCGACGTCCACTATCCGGATCACAGCCTTCGGCACGAACGTCGTAGGGCGCGAGTCGTTCGACATAACGCCTTTGCCGTTGGACATCGCCTTCATGCCCAACGGCATTCGGCCCCAGTGGTTGCACTGCGCGGATGGCCCCTTGCACGGCGCCAGGGTGCGTTCGGTACCGCGCCTGCCCGGGTCGGCGCTACTTGATCATTGCGAAAGCCTGTTGCTCGCCTGAGCCCAAGGTGAATGAGGGCTGGAGGCGCGCTCGTGACCTGCCGCGCTTGATTTTACTACATCATTATTTAGTATCTTGGTCGCACCATGAAGCTGTCGCGTCCTGTTGCCGCCCGCCTGCCGGCCTTCACCCTCACCGAGCTCTTGATCGCCCTGGTGATCGTGGGCATCCTGGTGTACCTGGCGTTGCCCGACTACAGCCAGGTGGTGGCCAACGCCAAGGCCACCGAGGCCAAGCTGCAGCTGGAGCACCTGTACAGCCTGGAGAGCACGCACTTCTACGAGCGCAGCACCTACAGCGGCGACCTGGGCGCGCTGGGCTACCAGCAACAGCCCTTGGTGAGCGAGGGAGGCACGGCCAACTACAAGGTGGAGGTGGTGAACGCCGGCAGCGGCCAGTTCCTGGCCCGGGCCACCGCCGTGGTCGACTTCGACCAGGACGGCAGCTTCAACGTGTGGGAGATCGACCACCGCAAGCAGTTGAAGGAGGTGGTGAAGGATTAATGGTGCTTCCCGTTGCAACGCAGCGTCGCGAAGGCGCAGAGCAGACCAGAGAGATAACCGGCTTGACGCACAATACGGCGATGAGGATGCAGCGCAACCGCCAAGGGCGGAACGAATGGCGTCGGAAGCCCACGGAACCATGACCCTGATCAAACTCGCCTCCATGCTGCTGCTGGCGCTGGTCTTTGCGGAGGACCTCCGCCACCGCGCGGTGCATTGGGCGCTCTTTCCCCTGCTGCTGATCACCTTGGCCATTCCTGCGATGCGGGAACAGCCCTTCGGCGCGTGGGCGGCGAGCGCGGTCCTCAATGCCGGCTTCGTGGTGCTGCAGCTGGGCGCGGGCCTCGCGCTGGTGATGCTGCGGCAGGGGCAATGGCGCGCCCCCTTCACCCACCTGATCGGCCTGGGCGATGTGCTCTTCCTGCTGGTGGTGGCCTGCGGGCTCAGCACCGAGCGCTTCATCCCCTACTACGTCACCGGCCTGATCGCCACGCTGCTGGGCCATCTGCTGCTGCGCTGGTCGCGGCCCTCGGCTGCGCCCACCGTACCCACCGCCGGCCTGCTGGCCCTCTGGCTTGCCGGATGGATCGCCTTGGAACAACTGGGCGTGCTCGGCGCCCTTCACCGCGGCGCCTTCGCCCACAGCCTGCTCGTGCATGGCTGAGCCCACCACCGCCCAGCGCGACCTGCTCACGCCCGACCAGGCCTGGCACTACCGCGTGGTGCCCGCCGGCGAGGCTGACGGCCGCACGCTGCTGCTGAGCGACCGCCCCGGCGACGAGGCCCTGCGGCAGGAGCTGGAGGTGCTGCTGGGGGCGCCCATCGCCCTGAAGGCCGCCGACCCGGTGGAGCTGGAGCGCGCCTTGGGCACGCACTACCGGCGCACGGGGCAGCCCAGCCGCCGCATCGACCTGGGCGCGCGCGGCGCGGAGCACCTGTTGCACGACCTGGTGCACGAGGCCCGGCAGCTCGGCAGCAGCGACATCCACATCGAGGTCTACGCCGATGCCGCCCGCGTACGCATCCGCATCGACGGCCTGCTCGTGGAGCGCTACCGCTACGGCAAGGCCGACCACCCCGCGCTGGTGAACCGCGTGAAGGTGCAGGCCGGGCTCGACATCAGCGAGAAGCGCCTGCCGCAGGACGGCCGCATGGTGCTGGAACGCGAGGGTCAGCGCAGCGACATCCGCGTGAGCGTGCTGCCCACCCTGCACGGCGAAAAGGTGGTGCTGCGCCTGCTGGGCCAGGACGCGGGCCACCTGCGCATCGACGACCTGGGCATGGACGCGCGGCAGCTCGCCGACTACCAGGACGGTGTCCGGCGCCCGCACGGCATCGTGCTCATCAGCGGTCCCACCGGCAGCGGCAAGACCACCACGCTGTACGCCACGCTGAAGCAGCTGAACGAGGTGCGCCGCAACGTGGTGACCGTGGAGGACCCGATCGAGTACACGCTGGAGGGCATCAACCAGGTGCAGCTGCGCGAAGGCATCGGGCTCACCTTCGCCCAGGCCCTGCGCACCTTCCTGCGGCAGGACCCCGACGTGATCATGCTCGGCGAGATCCGCGATGCCGAGACCGCGCAGATGGCCATCCGCGCCGCGCTCACCGGCCACCTGGTGCTCAGCACCATCCACACCAACAGCGCGTGGGGCACCCTGAGCCGGTTGATGGACATGGGGGTACCCCCCTTCCTGGTGGCCGCCACGCTCAACACCAGCGTGGCGCAGCGGCTGGTGCGCCTGCTGTGCCCTGCCTGCAAGCGCACGGCGCCGTGGGAGGCGGGCCTGGCGCCGGGGCTGAAGCTGCCCGGTGCGCTGCACGCCCATGCCGTGGCCGTGGGCTGCACCGCATGCCACTACACCGGCTACAAGGGCCGGCAGGCGGTGTACGAGGTGCTGCGGCTCGATGGCGAGCTCGCCGAGCTGCTGCGCACCGGCACGCACGATGCCGGCGCCGTGCTCGGCCGCAAAGGCATCCGCACCCTGGCCGCCAGCGCCTACGAGCTGCTGCGCGACCAGCGCACGAGCCTGGAGGAGGTCCATCCCCTGTTCAGCGCCGCTTGAGCCCATGATACGCCTGCTCCTTTTGCTGCTCGCGTTGCCGGCCCTGCTGGCACCGGCCCTGGCGCAGGACCGTTTCGAGGCCATCCGCACCCGGCTCGATGCCGCCATCGCCGACCAGCCCGGGCTCGATGGCCGCGTGGAGATGAGCGTGAGCGGCACGCAGGTCACCGAGTTCGCCCGCGCCCTCGGCCTGGCCCACGACCTCAACATCAGCGTGGACCCGCAGGTGAAGGGCGAGGTGGTCAACACCTTCACCAACGCCCGCGTGGCCGACGTGCTGCTGTACCTGTGCAAGACCTTCGACCTGGACCTGGAGCAGATCGGCTCCATCCTGGCGCTGAAGCCCTACCGGCCGCCCGTGCTGGCACCGCCGCCACCCGTGGACCAGGGCCCTTCGGTGAGCTACCAGGCGGACAGCGCGTGGCTCGCGCTCGACCTGCACCGCGACACCCTCTCCGCCGTGGTGCGCGCCCTTACGCTCGCCACCGGCACCAACGTGGTGCTGGCGCCCGGACTGGAGGACCGGCTGGTGAGCGTGTTCGTGAAGAACACCCCGCTCACCGGCGCCCTGGAGAAGCTCGCCTACGCCAACGGGCTCAGCGTGGACCGCGCGCGCGACGGCGCCTTCCTGCTGAAGGCCAACGCCCCCGCAGCGGGAACGGCCAAGGGGGGCGGCCGGCCGGCCGGCGCGGAGACCAGCGCCCAGAGCGGCCTGAGCGTGGACCTCACCGACGGCCGCTGGCTGAAGATCGACGCGCTCGATGCGCCCCGCAAGGACGTGATCGCCACGGTGAGCAGCACCCTGGGCAAGAGCTACTACTTCTACGATGCCGTCGAGGGCACCTGCACCTTCAGCGTGGAGCAGGCCACGTACGACGAGGTGCTCGCGCAAGTGCTCAACGGCAGCGACTACACCTACCGCACGCGCGAAGGCGTGTACCTCATCGGCAAGCGCGACCAGGAGGGCCTGCGCCACACCGAGCTGGTGCGCCTGCACAACCGCCCCGTGAAGGACCTGGCCGCCGCCGTGCCCGAGGGCATCCGCAAGAACGTCACCATCGCCGAGTTCGTGGAGCTGAACGGTTTCGTGCTCAGCGGCGACCAGCACCGCATCGAGGAGATCAAGGCCTTTCTGCGCAGCATCGACCAGGTGGTGCCCGTGGTGATGATCGAGGTGATGATCGTGGACGTGAACCGCTCGCGCACCCTGAGCACGGGCCTGAAGGCGGGGCTGGGCGGCGGGCCGCAGAACAGCGGCGGCACCATCCTGCCCGGCATCAGCTACGACCTCAACGCGGGCTCCATCAACAGCCTGCTCAACAGCTTCAACGGCGCCGGCGTGTTCAACCTGGGCAACGTGGCCCCCGGCTTCTACGTGAGCATCCAGGCCCTGGAGACCGACGGGGTGCTGAAGCTGCGCAGCACGCCCCAGCTCGCCACGCTCAACGGGCACGAGGCCACCCTGAGCATCGGCGAGACCGAGTATTACCTGGAGGTGCGCAACGACCTCATCGGCACGCAGAACCCCACCGTGACCACCTCGCAGGTCTACAAGCCCGTCACCGCCGACCTCAACCTGAAGATCATGCCCATCGTGAGCAGCGAGGACATGGTGACGCTGAACATCGAGGTGAACCAGAGCACCTTCACCACCCGCATCAGCGAGACCGCCCCGCCCGGCACGGTGGCCCGCAAGTTCAGCAGCAGCGTGCGCGTGAAGGACCGGGACATGATCGTGCTCGGCGGCCTGGAGGAAAAGGAGACCAGCAAGAGCGGCAGCGGCCTGCCCTTCCTTTCGCGCATCCCCGTGCTCAAGTGGTTCTTCGGTTCGCGCACCAGCAAGAACAGCCAGAGCAAGCTCACCATCTTCATCCGCCCCACCATCATCTACTGAGCCATGGACCAGGGTGGACTGTACGTGGGCGCAGGGCAGGTGGTGGGCGTGGCCATCGGTCCCCTGCAGGAGGATCGGCCCTACACCTGGGTGCACCTGCGGCGCGGCCGCAAGGCCATGCACCTGATCGCGCATGGAACGGCCGCCACGGCCGAGGAGCTGCTGAAGACCACCGGCACACGCGTGCCCATGGCGCTGTGCATCGACCATGAGCGGTGCGTGCATCGTGCGGTGGCCGCCGAAGGCCCGTTGCACGACCTGCTGCCCCTGGCCTTCCCCAACGCGCCGGTGGACGACCTGTGCGTGAGCGTGCGTGCACACTCGGGCGCCAGCGGCTGCAGCATGATGCGCCGCGCCCAGGCCCTGGAACTGCTCGCGCCGTTCGAGTCCGCCGGTGCGCGCGTGGTCGACCTCACCATCGGCCCCTGGGACCTGCTCGGCCTGGCGCCCCTGCTCGGCAGTGCCGACGATGCGCTCACCCTGCACCGCTCCCGTTTCGTGCGCGCCGAAGGGTCCTTGCGACTGGAACGCGTTGACGCGGACGGCGCCGCCATGATCCAGCTGGGCCCCGACAGGCTGCCCGCCGCGCAGGCGCTCGCCTTCGCCACCGCATGGGCCTGGGCGGTGCCCACGGAAGCACGCGCCAGCACCCACGCCGACCTGGTGCTGGGCGCCCGCTCGCAGGAGAAGGCCCGCCTGCGGTACGAACGGCTGCTGGTGGGCGCCCTGCTGCTCTTCGTGATCCTCTTCGGCGGCGAATGGGCGCTGCAGCGCACGGTGGCCGCGGAACGCGCGCGCACCGATGGCAACGTGCAGGACCGCGTGGCCCTGCTGAAGGCGGTGGAACAGGAGCGGCAGCTGTTGCAGGAGCGGCAGGCCCTGGCCCAGGCCCTGGGCGTGGACAGCCTGCGCCGCCTCGCGGTGCAGGCCGCGGCGATCGCCGCCACGGTGCCCGCCGGCATCCGCCTGGACCGCCTGGCCCTGGACCCGTTGCAGGCACCGCTGCAGGAGCGCGAGCCGGTGCGCATCGCCCGCGGCGTGGCCTTGGTGCGCGGCACCTGCGCCCGCACCGAGCTGCTGAACGCGTGGATGGACAGCCTGCGCACCGTGCGCGGGGTGCGTGGGGTGCGCCTGCTCGGCTACCGGCTGGCCGCCGACGGCGGCGACCCCGTGTTCGACCTGGAGATCACCACATGAGCACCGGCACCACCACCTTCCACCTGGACCACCAGCGCAAGTTCCTGCTGCTGGCCGTGGTGGTGTGCGCATTGGGCTACGTCTTCGTGCAACGCAAGCTGCTGCCCACCCTGCGGGCGTGGCAGGAGCTGCATGCGGCACAGGCCGAACTGGCGAGCACCGCCGAGCTCCGCCACGAGCAGGCGCGCCTGCACGCGCAGCTCGGCCGGCTGGACCGCCAGCTCAACGCCGGCCGCGCCGGTGCCGACCGCTGGAGCGAACTGCTGGCGCGCACCACGGCCTTCGGCCACGATGGCGGTGCCGCGCTGCACGAGGTGAGCGCCGAACACGTGGAAAGCACCCAGGGCCTCACCGTCCGCTCCCTGCCCGTGGTGCTCCAAGGGCGGGCCGATGCCCTGCTCACCAGCGCCGACCGCCTGGAGCGCGAGCTCCCCGGTGTGCACCTCGCCTCGCTCGACCTGCACGTGCCGCCGGCCCACTTAAGCCGCTCGCGCACCCTGCTGGCCACCCTCACCTTCCGCACCGTTTCGCCATGAGAACCCTCCCCCTTCTCCTGCTCTCCGCCCTGCTCATCGCCGGGTGCAGCGACATCCTCGAAGAGGACCTCGACGGCCTGGGCGTGGTGCTGCTGACCCCGCCCGACCAGGACAGCACCACCAGCAACGTGGTGCAGTTCCGCTGGGAGGAGGTGCCGCACGCCACCGGGTACCGCATCCAGATCGCCACGCCCGACTTCATCAGTCCGCAGGTGTACGTGGTGGACTCCGTCGTCACCGGCACGGTGGTCCCCTTCGCCCTGGCCCCCGGCGCCTACACCTGGCGTGTGCGGGCCGAAAACGGCAGCAGCCACACCGACTACTACCAGCGGCGGCTGGTGGTGCTGGAGGCCACCTCCCTCGCGGACCTCACCCCCATTCTGCTGAGCCCGGCGGCCAACGCCGCCCTGTCCGCCACGGCCCTCACGCTCAGCTGGCAGGCCCTGGGCGGTGCGCAGGACTACCGCGTGGAGCTGCGCCAGGGCGACCAGAACGGCGCGTTGCTGCAGGCGCAGCTGGTCACCACCACCACCTGCGCGCTATCGGCCCTGCCCGAAGGGCTGTACACCTGGGGCGTACAGGGGCAGAACAGCACATCGGTCTCCGCCTTCAGCTACCGCAGCTTCCGCATCGACCTTACCGCACCCACCGCACCGCTGCTGATCGCCCCGGCGGCCAACGCAACGCTGCCCCAGGCGCCCTTCACGTTCCAATGGCAGAGCGGCACCGACGCCTCCGCCACGGTGGACAGCCTGCTGGTGACCGACCAGAACCAGGTGGCGGTGCGCAGGCTGGCCGTAACGGGCACGAGCCACAGCGATTCCCTCGGCACCGGCGTGTACCAGTGGACCATCCGCACCACCGATGCGGCGGGTAACGGCACCAGCGCGGCGGCGCGCACGCTCACCATCCCATGAACCCGAAGCTGCTGCGCATCGGCTTGGTGCTGGTGGCCTTGGGGGTGTGGGGCGCCGTGCTGGTGAAGGCCTTCTTCCGCAGGCCGGTGGAAGCCCCCTTGGAACAAGCGGCGATCCCCGCCCGGCAGGCGACCGCCGCAGCACCCGCAACGGAGGCTCCCCTGGCCTTGAACTGGCCGCGCGACCCCTTCCTGGACGGCAGCGGTGCGCGGCCGACCGAGCGAACGGCACCGGTGGCGGCCACCGCCCGGAACGTCCCGACAGCTGCGCCTGCGGCGCATGCGCCACCGCCAGCACCCGCACCCGCGGCGCACTGGCCCCAGCTCGCCTACAAGGGCGCCTTGAACGCGAGCGGCCCGCCCGGCAAGCGGGTGGCCTTGCTGGCCATCGATGGTCGCGATGTGGCCTTGCGGGCGGGTGGGGAGCACAATGGACTACGTGTCGTGTCCGTGCTATCGGACAGCGTGGTGCTCAGCCTGAACAACACGGAACGCGTCTTGACCAAGCACTAGGCCGTCACATCGCCGTGCTTAGCTTGAACATGGGCAGGTACATGGCCACCAGCACCGTGCCCACGAGCACGGCGATCACCAGGATGGTGGCGGGTTCGAGCACGCTGCCGAGGAGGGCGGTGCGGTGCTGCACATCGGCGGTGTAGGCCTCGGCGAGGCGTTCGAACATGCGGTCCAGCTGCTTCACCTCCTCGGCCACGCCCACCATGGCCACCAGCTGGGCATCGAACTCGGCATGGGCGGCGAGGCCATCGCGCAGCGAACCGCCGCGCACCACCCGCTGGCGGATGTCGGCGAAGGCCCGGGCGAGGCGGGGCGAACCGCACATGCGGCCGGTAAGCTCCAGGGCCTTGTCCAGCGGGGTGCCCGCCTGCAACAGGAAGGCCATGGAGCCGCACACCCGGGCCAGTAACGTGCGGCGGCGCATGGGCCCCAGCACCGGCAGGCGCCACAGGACCCGTTCGGTCACGGCCTGCACGTCGGCCCGCTTCCGCACCCGCAGCACGATCACCGTCGCAGTGACGAGAGAGGCCAGCATGTACGGCCACAGCAGCTGGAAGGCCGCGGCCACCCGCAGCACCAGGCGCGTGAGCGCGGGCAGCTCGGAGCCCGTGCGTGCGAACACCTGGGCGAACATGGGCACGATCACGTTCATCATGAACAGCACCACGCCCATGGTAACGGCCAGCACGAACAGCGGGTACGCGAAGGCCTGGCGCACCAGGCGCTTGAGCTTGACGCGGTCGGCGTAGTAGCGGGCCAGCTGCAGGAAGACCTCGGTGGTGCGGCCGCTCTCCTCCCCGATGCGCACGCTGAAGCGCTCGTGGTCGGTAAAGGCCGGCTCGGCGGCCATGGCCTCGCTCAAGGTGCTGCCGCGTAGCACATGGCCGCGCAAGGCCTCCAGGACCTTCCGGAGCTGCGCATCGGTCTGGGCCTTCACGAGCAGGTCGAGCACGGAGCGCGGGTCCACGCCGGCCTGCAAGAGCACCGAAAGCTCGCGGTAGAGGCGCTCCTTGCGCACGTCGTTGGGCACCTGTGCCCCCTGTGCGGCCCACCACGATCGCACCCGGTGGCCCCATGGCGGCTTGGCCGCAGTGGGCAGAACACGACGTGCCTTGGCCTCAGTATGGATCGGTATGGCCATGAGCAAGCGTTTCGCGGGCGGGTGTGGCGCGGTCGTAGTGCTTCACGAGCACGAGGCGTTGCTGCGGCGCCCCCCCCATCTCCAGCGTAAGCTCCGCCAGCAGCGCCATGCCGGGCCGTACGGGAACGTGGGCCACGGTGATGCCGGGCACCGCCCAGCCACCGGCGGGTACGCCATCCGCCTGGCGCAAGGCGCTGTCGGGCGTGAAGCGGTAGGTCCAGCGCGCGGTATCGTTCGCCAGTTCAATGGAGCCTTGTGGACCGAGGCTCAGGCGGTCAGCACGCTCCAGGTCGGCCCGCAGGGCCTGCTCGAGCCAGAGTCGATCGCGGGCGGCGACCGCAGCGGTGCCGGCGGTCCCGGTGCCCTCGGCAAGGGTCTGCAGCACCACGAAGACCAGCCCCCCCACGATCGCCAGCAGCAGCAGCGAAACGAGGACCTCAAGCAGGGTGAAGGCGGGCACGCGGTTCATGGTCGGACGCGGATCAGGTGGCGTTCGAGCACCTGGCGTTCACCCTTGGTGCAGGTGATGGTGATGCGGTCGCAGGCGGCGGTGAGGGGCTCGTGCCGCAGCGTGGCCTGCAACGCCCCCGAGGTCACGGTGGCCTCCGTGGAGGCTGATGATGCGGTGCCCGTGCGGAGCAATTGCTCGCTCAGCGACCAAGCCTGCAGCTTTTCGGCCAGGTGGTCGGTGGCCTGGATGCGGAAATGCAGGTAAACCCCGAAGCTCAAGGCGCCCGCGAGCAAGGCGAGGGCCAGCACGCTCTCGAGCAAGGTGGCGGCCGGCACGCGCCTGTTCAGTGTTGAACGGAGCCTTCCCATTGCAGGATCACCGGGTGTGCGTTCGTGGACCGTATGAACGAGAGCCCCGCGGATGCGCTGTCGGGCGCCAGGGTTCCATCGAGGAGATAGCCGCGATGGACGGATGAGCTCGTGTGGACCACGGCCTGCTCCCCGATCACGCGGCCCTCCACAGCGCCTTGCACATCCACCGCGCCTTCGCAGTACACCTCGCCCTGGATGAGCGCACCGCGCGCCGCGCGGAGCTCGGGCCCGGTCATGCTGCCCGGGGTGCGCAAGGCCAGCACACCGCCCTGCAACACAGCCCCGCTGTCCACCTGCACCAACGGAACGCCTTGGGCCGACCGCGCAGAGGCCACGCACAACACCGACGGATGCAGCAGCCGCGCATCCTGCCGCACGCGAACACCGCCGGTGCTGAAGACCTGGAGGCATTGCGCACCGCTCAGGTCCACGAACGGCGCCTGCACGATCACGTTGCTCAGCCGTGCGCTCCGATCGACCACCAGGGTGTCCACGGACCGGATCACCAAGGGGCCGCGGAAGCTCCCCGTAAGCACACGCCCGGCCGTCCACTGCAGTACGGGCAGGCGCTCATCTTGCGGCGTGATCACCGCGCCCGGGGCCATGCGCTCGCCTTGCCACGGCACCTCGCGCGGGTCGGGAAGCATGGCGCACAGGGCGCCCGCGCGCTCACGCAGGTCACGATCAAGGGCATAGGCCGGGGTGCCTTCCCCGCTCACCGCCCCGTTCACGAAACGTTCACCGCTGAAGGGGCGTCCGGCGATGTACCCTCTCCGGAGGTCCTTGCCGGGCACCACGGCATCGCCCATGATCCGCGCGTCGCCGCAGAAGTGCAAGGGGCCGTTGTGCGCGGTAAGCACGAGCACCGGACCGGCCTGGGAAGGCAGGCCCACCAAGGCCTCCTTGCGTGCGCTTCGTGCGCCTTGCCGCGCCAAGGCGATCACGCGATCGAAGAGGCCGTAGGGTAGGCTGGTGAGCTGTACCGTATCGCGGCCCTCGCCGAACAGGTCGAGCGCAGGCGGCAGCGGTCCTTCGGTGGCCAGGGCGAGGTGGATGGCGCTCTCGGCGTTGGAGGTGGCCCGCAGCAGCGCCAGCCAGCGCTCGGTCTCCACGCTGCGGTGATGGGCCAGCAACAACGACGAGCCGGTGACCATGGCCACCAGCAGGGACACGGTGATGGCGTAGAACAGCGCGGAGGCACGCACACGCCGGCTCATGGGGCTGGAGCTTCCTGCCCGGCATGGGGCTTCGCCGGCCGGGGTTCCTTCGTGCGCTCCTTGCCCGCAGCGCGGGCTTTCCGGCGCTCCTGCTTCCGCGCGGCGCGTTCCGCCTGATGGGCCTTGCGGTCCTCCTGCTGCTTCGACCGCCGAGCCTCGCGCTCCTGGGCCTTGACCTCGGCCTGCCGGGCCAGCTCCACCTCGCCGGGATGCACCTTGCCCCGTTCCCCATGGCGATACGATACCCGATGCAGCATGATGCCGCCCGCGTACGCGACCGAGTCGCCATGCAACGAACCGTGCTTCCAATGGACCACGGCCTGCAGTTCGCCGGCGGCGTTCCACTGCCGCCACTCCCCTGTCCGCATGCCATCCTCGAACACGCCCTGTTCCCGCAACTGGCCATCCGGATGGAAGGCCCGGTAGGGCCCATCGAGCAGGCGGCCCGCGGCCCCTCCGGCGGTGGCCTGCACGCGCTGTGCCCGGTACCAGTGATACACCACTTGCGGGTCCGGCTCGGCCGGCAGCTTGTCGTTCCCCGAAACGGTCGCATCCACATACCCCTGCGCATCGGCCAGCCGGATGGTGGTGCGGTCCTGGGCCATCGCGCTTAAGCACCGACAAAGCAGCACGGCAAGGACCAAAGCGGCAGGGATGAAGCGGCGCATCGCACACGAAAGTACCTACTTCACTTTACTTAAGCAATCGGACACCACCGAACAGCGGAGGCCGTACCTTGCGGTACGGCCTCCGTGCTAAGGGGTCCAAGGGCGCGGACCGGGGAGCGCTACGAACGTACCCCCGGCCGTGCCCGCCTAGCGCACCAGGCTGTGCGCCACCTCACTGAAGGGTCCGGCGCCGAGCGAACCGATGGCGGCCACGCGGAACCAGTACGTGCGAGCGGAGACCAGGCCCACCACCTTGGTGCTGGCCTTGGTGCTCACGGCCACCTGCTCCCACACCGCATTGGGGCCGGGTTCGGTGGCGCTCATGTACACATGGTAGGCCACGGCCTTTTTCACCGGCGCCCAACGCAGGTCCACCCGTCCATGGTGGGCCGAGATGTCGGCCCGGAGGTCGGTGGGTGCGGAAAGCTCCTTGGATGGCGAGCTCATCCGCTTCACGCCAAAGCCGGTGCTGAGGATGGCCAGCGCATTGCCCTGCGCCACGGAAGCCACGTGTCCGCCCAGCTGGTCCATCAGCAGTTTCAGGTCCTGCTGGCGTGCCCGCCGGATGGCGATCGCGGTGCGTCCACGATCCACGGCCGCCGTGATGGCCTCCTCCAGCGCCGTGATCGCAGCGGTCACATCGCTGAGCTTCGGCGTGGGATCGGGGAAGGCGGGGTTGTTCGTCATACGGCTCACGACGAACTTGCTCTTTTCCACCAGCTGGTTGGCGTTCAGGCGGTGGATGTTCTTCGTTAAAATGGAAGTGGTCATGGTTCTTCTACTTAGGGGTTCAACTGACCGAACGCGTTCCATACACTGCTCGCGAACGTTCGGGATCCGCAAGCAGGTCCGGAGGGCGAGGCATTCGGGCGGAGGGCGTGCGGCGCGCATCGGCGACAGAGCGGCCTTCAAGGCACGGCATCGACGTCGAACAGGCGTTGTTCGGCGGGCGCTGACTTTGCTGAAGCAGGGGCGGCGAACCGCAACGGCCGATCGCCTCGCGGGCCCATCTTCAGGGGTCGTGCATCGCAGCAAGAAGAAGAGCATGGCGAGCGTGACACAAAGCCTGGCAGCGTTCTCCGCCACGGCGCCGACCGCGCTTGTCAGGTAGGCGATGAGGTACAAGGGGTTCATGCGTTCGCTCGGTTGACGGGGACAAAGGACAAGCGCTCACGGTCCGCGGAAAATGACCGCATTTGATCGAATTTTCGCCCTAGAGCCACGTGGGGTTCGCACGAACAGGCCTCCAAGGTGAATGGCATTTTCCTCCTGCGCCAGGCTTGTGGCGATGGAACGCCGGGAACGCGAGAAGCCCCGAGCATCGGAGCAGCGCCCGGGAAGTAATTGCGGACCTGGGAGGCATTCCCGATCGCATCGCCCGCATTGAAGCAATGGATAAAGCCCCCCGATCCGGCGAACATCTCCATGTGCGCTGCCATTCGTTCCGTGTTCGTCCTGTTGCTCATCGGCTGCAAACATGGGCCGGTCCTGCGCCGGTTCATGTTACGCTTCGGGGTGCTCGATGGGCGATCATTTCAGCCCCTCGAACGCCAATGAAACCTTATCCAGCAAGCATTCCAGAACGTTCGAGCTAAAGGCGAAACCCTTGCTCCGGCGTAACTTGAACACACATTTCCCAAGCCAACGTGGCCACCACATGGCGCACATCGTGCGATTGGAGCGGATGGATGTTGCTCCCTGAGGCGCTGGCATCCTTACCTTCGATGCATGTTCACCAAACTCGACCTGATCGAGCGGATCATCGCCACGTCCGATGAAAAGGTGCTTGAGCGTGTGGGAAAGGTCCTCGGCGTTGAGCGCGGCAACGCTCAACTAAGCCCCGAACACCTGGTCATGTTGGAGGACCGACGCGCCCGACGTGCCCGCAAGGAAGGCAAGGGGTATTCCCTGGCCGAGGTGAAACGCATGGTGAAGGCCAAGCGGAAATGAAGCGCTTGCAGCTGGAGCTGCGCGAGGAGGCTTGGGAGGAATGGCAGCAGGCTTCCTTGCGTTACGACCTTGAGCGCTCCGGCTTGGGTGATCACTTCGACAAGTCCGTGATATCCGCGCTCGAACATCTGTGTTCGGTGGCCTCCCACTATCAGATACGGGAGAACGGGTTCCGCTACGCGCCCGTACCGAAGTTCCCGTACCGGATCGTCTTCGAACTGGACCAAGGCGTCGTGGTGGTATACAACATCTACCATACCTCAAGACGACCGCTCGTGCGGGGGTGATCGTGACCGGACCTACCTTGGTCCGCACATCCACCGGACCATGCGCACATTGTTTCTCTCCTGCCTTCTGCTCGCCACCACGCTGCAGGCACAGACCCTCACGGACCAGTACATCGAGCTCACCGTGAGCGATACGCTCGCCCTGGTGGTGAAGGGCTACGTGTACGAGCTGAACGTGGTGGACGACACCAACTACGAGGGCTACGACGAGAACACGGACTGGGAGAAGGTGCAGCGCGAGGTGGAGGAGAAACGCACCAAGGCCCTGGCCCGGCTTGAGAAGGACGTGATGGGCATGGGCTTCGCGGTGGAGCGGTACAACGGCAGCACCGACCTGTACACCCTCGGAGGTCCGGTGGATGCGACCGCCACCACCCTGCGCGTGAACCTGAAGGACCAGGCCGAACTGAAGCGGTTGGTGGAGACCCTGCGGCCGCGCAAGGACTTGACAGGTACGATGGTCCGCGTGGAGTACGATCGCTCGAAGGACGCGCAGGGCGAACTGCTCAACCGCCTGTACCGCCAGGCCGAGGAACGCAGCCGCACGCTGGCCACGCTCGGCGGGCGCAAGCTGGGCAAGCTGTTGCTGGTGCGCACGCCCGGCGAGGATGAGTTCACCTTCGGCGAGTTCATGCGCATGATGGAGCGCCAGCGCGGCAGCGACGATTGGATCGACCAGTACGGCATGAACATGCCGCAACGGATGACCTTCCGTTTCGCGCTGATCGATTGATCGATGAAGAGGATGGTCATCTCTCAGGGAAGTCCCATCCCCCTGTTCATGCGGATGCTGATCGCCGGTATAGCGATGATCGGTCTGTTCTCGCTGCCAATAGGCATCCTGATCGTCCTTCTCTGTGGAGCGGCGCTCACGTACTCTGGTGGCGTCGAGATCGACCCGGCCGCACAGCGGTTGAGGGAGTATGGTGGCATCCTTGGTATCCGACGAGGGTCATGGAAAAGTCTGACCCCTTTCAAGCACGTTGCCGTGTTGGCCGTTCGAAGATCCGGTACCGTCCAAGGCAGAGCAGGCGGCTCAACAGACCTGAGCGGATCCAACCACGATGTGGTCCTGCTGGATGCCGAGCATCGCAAGCGCTTTCTGATCCGAGCATGTGACACGCCTCACGAAGCGAGAGTGCTCGTCGATGAGTTGGTCACGGGACTTGGATTGACCTTGGTGACCTACTCCCCACCCGCACCTGCTTATCGACAACGTCGCTGAACATGCCATTGGACCGCATCTATTGGGAGAGCCGCTACCAAGAGCGCGACACCGGCTGGGACCTCGGCGGTCCTTCCACCCCGCTGAAGGCCTACATCGAGCAGCTCACGGAAAAGGGCCTGCGGATCCTGATCCCCGGCGCGGGGCGTGCCTACGAGGCCGAGCACCTGCACCGCCTGGGCTTCCGCAATGTGTTCGTGATCGACCTCACCGATGCGCCCTACGCCGACCTGCTGGCGCGCTGCCCCGACTTCCCGAAGGACCACCTGCTCGTGGGCGACCTGTTCCAGCACGAGGGGCGGTACGACCGCATCATCGAGCAGACCTGCTTCTGCGCGATCGATCCCGCACTTCGGGCCGCTTACGTGAAGAAGATGCACGAACTGCTCGTGCCCGGTGGAAAGCTGGTGGGCGTGCTCTTCGACGACCCGCACCCTGCACGTGGACCGGAAGGTCCACCCTTCGGCGGTTCGAAGGCCGAGTACGAGGCCCTCTTCAAGCCGCTGTTCCCGCAGGTCTCCTTCGCGCCCTGCTACAACTCCATCCCACCACGCGCCGGGCGCGAACTGTGGGTGAACGCACCGCGATGAACACGTACACGCCCATCGACTGCAACCTCTACGACCGTTACGAGGCCTGGGCCACGCGGCGAACACCGTTGCGCATCGTTCACCGGGGCACCGAAGGCGATGAACAGGTGGCCCACGGGATCATCGTGGACCTTCGCAACGAGGAAGGCGCCGAATGGCTGGTGCTGGACGGCGGAGCACGCATCCGACTGGACCATATCGTCCGAACGGATGAAGCGATGTAGCGATCCCGCTATTGCCGGTTGCGCTCCCGTGCCGCATCTTCGTCGCCCTTTCGCGCAAGGCGGATGCAGATAGCGGCCAGCACTCCCGATCATTACTTCGAACAGGTGGCCTCCACCCGTCGCGATGCGGTGCTGGAGCTGCGCGGGCTGATCCGCGCGGTATGGCCGCAGTCGCGTGAAGCCCTGGTGAACGGCATGCCCACCTACTTCATCGATGGGCGCGCGGTGTTCGCGCTCGCCGACCAGAAGAACTACCTGTGCCTGTACGTGCTTCCCTACGACCTGCTCGACGCCTTCCGCAACGAGCTGAAGGCATACAACCACGGCCGGTCGTGCATCCGTTTCCGTCGTATCGATGAGGCCGCGCACGACCTGTGCGGACGTCTTGTGCGCTACGTGGGCGCGATGCACCACCAGAGCCGCGTGAAAGCGGAGCTGCGCGGTTGAGGTTCAGCCGAGCCAGGCCCCCAGCGCACGGGCCCCGCCGAAGAGCGCCACGGCGATCACCAGCAGCAGCACGATCCGGCGGAAGCGCTCCTGCGACACCTGCCCCAGCACCCAGCGGCCGATCCACGTGCCCGTGAGGCTCACCACCGCCATGACCGGCAGGTAGGTCCACACCTCGGGCTTCAGGTAGCCCTGGCCGGCGTACACCACCGTGCGGCTGAGGTCCACGCCCAGATCGATCCACGCGCTGGTGCTGATGAACACGCTCTTCTCCAGATCGAAGGCGGCGAGGGTGAGCCCCCGGATGGCACCGCCCGTGCCCACCAGTCCGGCGATGAAGCCCGAGACCGCGCCCCCCACGCCCGCGTTGCGCGCCGAGGGCCGCAGCCGGATCGTCGGCAGCGCGAGCAGCAGCACCGCAAGCAGCACAAGCGCCACGCTCAACAGCAGCTCCATGGTGCTGCCAGGCAGAAAGGCCGTGAGGCGCGCGCCGAGCACCACGCCCACCACCGCCGGGAGCCCCATGGTGAGGAGCAGCCGCCGGTCGAGGCCGTGCCGGAACAGCATCACCTTCGCCGCGTTGCTGAACACATGGAACAGCGCCGTGAGCCCCAGGGCCTGATCGAAGGGCATGAAAAGGGCGGCCAGCGGCATCACCAACATGCTCGAGCCGAAGCCACCGATGGTACCGAGCACCTCGGCGACCAGCAAGGCCACGAACAGCAGGGTGAGGTCCATGGCGCAAAGAACGGCCACACCTAACTTCGGGCCATGCGGCTTTCGATCCTTTCCCTGCTGGCACTGCCCTTGGCGCTGAGCGCGCAGACCACGGACGTGCTCTTTCTCGGCAACAGCTACGTGGCTACCAACGACCTGCCCGGCGTGCTGCGGCAGCTGGCGCTTTCCCTTGGCGACAGCGTGAACACCGCGCAGAGCACCCCGGGGGGTTATACCTTCCAGGGGCACACGACACTGGCCGCCTCCCAGCAGCTGATCGACCAGGGCGGCTGGGACTTCGTGGTGCTGCAGGAGCAGAGCCAGATCCCGTCCTTCCCGCTCAGCCAGGTGCAGGCCGACTGCTTCCCCTTCGCTGCCGAACTGGTGGATTCGATCCGTGTGCACAGCCCCTGCGCGGAACCCGTGTTCTACATGACCTGGGGCCGCCAGAACGGCGATGCCTCCAACTGCGCGAACTGGCCGCCGGTATGCACGTTCGAGGGCATGAACGGCCTGCTGCGCGAGCGCTACCTGACCATGGCCGTGGACAACGACGCCTGGTGCGCGCCGGTGGGCGTGGCGTGGAAGAACTCGCGCGACCAACAGCCCGCGATCAACCTGTACAGCACGGACGGCAGCCACCCCTCTCCCGCTGGAACCTACCTCACCGCCTGCACCTTCTACGCCGCGCTGTTCCGCGAAAGTCCGGTGGGCGCGGGCTATACCGCCGGCCTTGACCCCACCACGGCAGCGGCCCTGCAGGCCATCGCCGCCAGCACCGTGCTCGACAGTCTGGGCACCTGGAACATCGGGGTGAACGATCCGGATGCCAGCTTCACCACCAGCAACAACGGAGCCTCCGTGAGCTTCACCCCGAACAACGGCGCCGGTTACCACACCTGGATCTTCGGCGACGGCACCACGGACAATTCCACCGTCACCAACCACACCTTCCCCGCAAGCGGGCTGTACGAGGTGATGCACATCGTGGTGGACGACTGCGGACGCGCGGACACGGCGATCGTGCCGGTGAACGTGGTGATCTCGAGCATGCCCGAGGAGGGCGGCACGGGCGAGACCGTGATCGCGTTCAACCAGTTGAAGCTGCACAACGGCCAATGGTGGTACACCGCGGAAGGCGAAGGCACGCTCGACCTCTATGGCACCGACGGCCGCCTGCTCGACCAGGCCCGCCTGGGCGCGTTGCAGACCTGGAGCCGCTGGTGCCGGCTGCCCTCGACCACGGTGGTGCTGTGGCGCTTCACCGGCGTGAACGGCGATGTGCGGCAGGGTCGCCTGCTGGTACCCTGAACGACCGCGAACGACCATGAGCGACAAGACCCACACCTACACCAACGGCGAGGTCACCATCGTGTGGAAGCCCGCCCTGTGCAGCCACAGTCGCAAGTGCTGGACCGGACTTCCCGAGGTGTTCAAGCCCGGCGACCGTCCGTGGATCCATCCGGACGGTGCCGATAGCGCCCGGATCGTGGCCCAGGTAAGGCAGTGCCCGAGCGGTGCCCTGTCCATCGCCGAGGCGGAACCGCAGCAGGCCACACCCGCCACCACCGTGGACGTGACCCCGAACGGGCCGCTGATCGTACGCGGCACGGTGACGGTGCGCCATGCGGACGGGCGCGAGGAGCGCAAGGAGCAGCAATGCGCGCTTTGCCGCTGCGGCGCCTCGGCCAACAAGCCCTTCTGCGACGGCTCGCACCGGAGGGTCGGCTTCGCAGGGTGACCGGGGTGCGGGTTAGCCGTCGCAAGGACACACCGTTCAGGGGCTGCTGATCGTTCTCATCCCGGAGCATGGCCTTCCCGCTACCTTTGTTCCCAAGGCCGAAAGGCCGTTGTGCATGACCACGAACGACCATCACCGGGTACCTCTCAGCCCGGGCCAGAAAGCGCGCCGGATCAACCTGGACCCGGACCTGTACGGCACCTTCGCCGAGATCGGCGCGGGGCAGGAGACGGTGCGCCACTTCTTCCGCGCGGGCGGCGCCAGCCAGACCATCGCCAAGGCGATGAGCGCCTACGACAAGGACTTCAGCAACGCCATCTACGGCAAGGAGCCCGGCAACCGCTTCGTGTGCGAGAGCCGCCTGAAGAACATGCTGCGGCACGAGTACGGCCTGATCGCCGAGCGCCTGAACCGCACCGACCACCCCACCAAGAAGTTCTTCACCTACGCCAACACCGTCGCCACCAGCACCTACGAGCGCCCGCATTCGGGCCACGGGTGGATGGGGGTGCGGTTCCAGACGGCGCCCGACCGCCCCACCAGCGACGTCATCATCCACTTCCGCCTGCACGACCCCGACATCAGCCTGCAGCAGGAGAGCATCGGTGTGATGGGCTCCAACCTCATCCACGCCTGCTTCTTCCACCATCGCGACCCGCAGGAGATCATGACCGCGCTCTACGACAACGTGAGCCGGCACGTGGTGGAGGTGGACATGATCCAGATGAACGGGCCCGATTTCAGCCAGGTGGACAACCGCCTGCTGAGCCTGCAGCTCGTGAAGCGCGGCTACACCGACGCGGTGATCTTCGGTCCCGACGGGCAGAACCTGCAGGCCAGCGAGGCCCTCTACAAGAAGAACATCCTCGCCATCCGCGGCAGCTTCCGTCCCGTGACCAAGGTCAACATCGACATGATCATGAACGGGTACAACATGTTCATCAAGGAGAACAGGGTTGACCGTCAGAACCTGCAGGTGCTCTTCGAGATCACGCTCAACAACCTGCAGGCCGATACCGGCGATGTGGACGAGAAGGACTTCATCGACCGCGCCGACATCCTGTGCTCGCTGGGGCAGACCGTGCTGATCAGCAACTACCAGGAGTACTACAAGCTCGTGGAGTACTTCAGCCGCTACACCAAGGCGCGCATGGGCCTGATCATGGGGGTGAACAACCTGATCGAGGTGTTCGAGGAGAAGTACTACCGCCACCTGAACGGCGGCATGCTCGAGGCCTTCGGCATCCTCTTCACCCGCGACCTGAAGGTGTACGTGTACCCCAGCAAGCCCTCGAAGGAGGCCGAGATCATGACCACGGACAACATGCCGGTGCACCCGCGCCTGCGTCCGTTGTACGACTACCTGCTGCACAACAAGCGCCTGGTGGACATCGACAGCTACGACCCCAAGGTGCTGCACATCTTCAGCAAGGCCGTGCTGGACATGATCCGCGCCGGCAAGGCGGGCTGGGAGGACATGGTGCCTCCCTATGTGGACAACATGATCAAGGACAACCGGCTGTTCGGCTTCGTGCCCGAGCGCACCGGTGCGCAGGCCTGAGTTACCCTGCAGGGTCCGGCGCATTCCAAGGGCATGACCCGCTACTTCCTGGGGTGCGCTGGCGCGTACCTCGCCCTGTCGTGCACCTCACCCGCCATACCGGACGAGGGCATCACCCCCACCCTGCGCATCGCACCAACACCGACCGGGCACACCGTCGCCACGCGGTTCGAGGCACCGGCCGGATGCACGCGCACCCCGCTCGCCGATAGCACCTTCGGCAGCTACCTGCGCGCCCTGCCCGTGAAGCCGGAGGGTGCTCCCGTTCACCTGTACGATGGTTCTGTGAAGCACCGGCAGGACGTGCACGCGGCCGTGGTGGACCTGAGCGTGGGCAAGCGCGACCTGCAGCAATGCGCCGATGCGGTGATGCGCCTGCGGGCCGAGCACCTCTTCGCGCAGGGCCGATACGAAGACATCCACTTCCGCTTCACCAACGGCTTCGAGGCACCGTTCAGCCGCTGGGCCAAGGGCGATCGCATCAAGGTGCAGGGCGACCGCTGCGACTGGAAGCTGAAGGAGGGCGTACCGGGCTTCACGCACGACAACCTCCTCGCCTACCTGCAGCTGGTCTTCACCTACGCCGGCACCTTGAGCCTGAGCAAGGAGCTGAAGCCTGCGCACGCGCTGCCCTTGGAGCCCGGCGATGTGTTCATCCACGGCGGAAGCCCCGGTCATGCGATGTTGGTTTTGGATGTCGCACGTGGTCCCGATGGACGCACCTTCTTCCTGCTCGCGCAGAGCTACATGCCGGCGCAGGAGGTCCATGTGGTGAGGAACCTGCGGCGGCCCGCACTGGGTGCCTGGTTCGAGCTGAACGATGGCGACGAGCTCGTGACGCCGGAGTGGACCTTCAGCTGGAGCGAGCGGAAGCGCTGGTGACCCTCGCACAAGGATCATCGCACGTGGCGCGTTCAGGGAAAAACACGGCACCATGCGACGCGCTCCCCTCGTACTGCCTGCGGCCCTGCTCACGCTCCACGCTTCGGCCAACACGCCCACGGACCTCGCCGGCCTGCTGCGCAGCAGGCAGCTGGCGATGACGGTGACCGGCGCCGGCGGCCATGCGGGCGAATGCGTGAACGTGGAACTGAACAACCTGCGGACCGACACGCTGCACGTGCGGATCCCTGCGGGCTGGCGGTTCACCAGCGAGGACAGCACCTTGCAGGACCTGTTGGTGGTGGAGGACGAGGTGCTGGCCCTGGCGCCGAAGGCCACGCGATCGGTGACCTGCCGCGCGTTCTGCTGCGAGGCGGGCATGGGCGGTCCAGGCAGTGAAAGCACCTTCCTCACCGGCGGCATGGCGAGCGACCCCTTGCGGAAGCTCGCGCGTTTCATCGCCGACGGGCACTACAGCGATGCTGCCGTACAACAGGCCGTGTGGGCCGTGAGCGATGGCCACGACCTCAGCGGCATCGATGACGGCGACGCACAAGCCACCGCGTCGCTCCGTCAGTTCGTGTCCACCCTCACCGGCCGGCCCGTGCCCTGGTACACCACCACCTACGCCGCGCCTGCGGAAGGACGTGTGTTCAACCCCGCTCCCGCCCACATCACCGGGCATGTCGAGTTCACCCAGCGCCACGCCGGTATCCTTACGATCGTGGTGAAGGACGCGCAGGGCCGCACGGTGTACACGCTCGATGAAGGGCGCGACCTGCGCCAGGGCTTCTACAAGGTGCAGGTGGAGGTGACCGTGCATGGCTGGGAGAAGGGCCGGTACGCCATCTGTTTCGCCACGGACGGCGTGCTGCTGAAGAAGCAGGAGTTCGAGCTCTGAGGGCGCGCGGCGGTACCTTGGGCACATGCCCCGCATCGCCATCCTCTCCGCCAGTGTCCGCCAAGGCCGTAACAGTCATCGCGTGGCCTTGCATCTGCAACGTGTGTTGAACGGCTCCGCCGACGTGGACCTGCTTGACCTCGCCGCGTACGATTTCCCGCTCTTCGAGGAACGTCTGAAGTTCCAGCAGGACCCTGCGCCGCGCACGGTGGAATTCGCCCAGCGATTCGCACAGGCCGATGGGGTGATCATCGTGACGCCCGAGTACAACGGTGGCTACCCGGCCAGCCTGAAGAACGTGCTCGACCTGTTGGTGGACGAGTGGAAACGCAAGCCCGTGGCCCTCTGTACGGTTAGCAATGGTCCCTTCGGCGGCATGCAGGTCGCCACCTCCCTGGTGCTGAGCCTGTGGAAGATCAAGGCGTGGGTGGTGAGCGCGCACCTGCCCGTACCGAAGGTCAGCGAGGCGTTCAACGAGGCGGGGGAGCCGACCGACCCCGAGGCCTGGGCCAAACGCACCAAGGCCTTCGTGGACGAACTGCTATGGGCGATCGAGGCGGAACGACGCATGGCGTGACGACGGTCACCCATCGGTCTCCGTCGACTGTCCTAGATTTGTGCGTAATGCGCTACCTCGCTGCCGCGTTGATCCTGTGGGTCCAGGGCTACCTGTTCGCCCCGGAGCTGATCAAGCTGCCGGCCATGTGGGCGCATTACCTCGAACACCGCGCCGAAGCCCCTGGCCTCGACCTGCAGGGCTTCCTGGCGATGCACTACAACGACCTGGAGCACCAGGAGGACGGTCACCACGACCACGAGGACCTGCCCTACCATCACCACCACGGCTCCTCCCTTGACCAATGCTGCACCAAGCTGATCGCTGGTGAGGCGCTCGCCCCGGTGAGCTTTCCCGAGGAGCAGGGCGATCGGTTGGTGGTGCCCCTGCCCGACGACGCCCTCTCCGCCGGCTTCCGCCGCGCGCTGCTGCAGCCGCCCCGGACGCAGGCCTGATCCCAGGCCGCTCCCTTCCTTCTGAGGATACGGCCGTACCGACGGTCCGCCTTGCGCGGTGCCGCCGGTCAAGTCCCATTTCATTCCGCATCCCATGCTGGACCGCATCATCGCATTCTCCATCAAGCAGAAGCTCATCGTGGGCCTGCTCGTGCTGGGCCTCATCGCCTACGGGGCCTACCAGGTCACGCGGCTGCCCATCGACGCCGTGCCCGACATCACCAACAACCAGGTGCAGGTGATCACCGTGAGCCCC
>JAEUSV010000166.1 GCA_016788485.1 Flavobacteriales bacterium | reverse complement strand
ATCCAGAACACGCTCCAGGAAAGCACGACGATGATGGCGAGGGGGAGGACCACCAGGCGCAGGATGTGCACCGGGTCGCGCGCGATGTCGATCGTAACGACGAGCACGGGCACCTCCACGGCCGAACCGAAGACCTCGGTTCGGATCACCCGGTCGAGCATGGTGGCCCCGAGCACATCCCATTGGGGAACGCGAAGGGTACCCGCGTCCATGAAGGCTCCTTGACCGGAGGGGACAAGGACGGCCTCCTGCCGGGCCAGACCGTGCAGGCGCAGGATAATCTCCACCTGCTGCTCATCGAACGGGAAGCGGGACAGGTCGAGCCTGGACTTGGCCATGCCGTTCACCGAGCGGACCAGGGTGCAGGTGCCGTCCGGGCGGATGCGGAGCAGCTCGCTCCTCACCTCGAACGGCCCCGCCGCGTTCAGCAGGTCCACCGATGGCAGCCAGGTCGGGTGCAGGTCGATCAGGGCCTCCAGGTCGTTGAACAACAGTTCTCCCGCTCCGCCCCCGGCGGTGTCGTAGGCTTGTCGTGCATCATGCCAGCGCAGGATGAGGGTGCCGGCGAAGCTTACGGTCTCCGTTTCATCATCGATGGCATCGATATCCTGCAGGTGGAACTCCGTCAGTACCGGTGTGCCCAGGGGGTTCACAGGTGGCATGATCAGCTCCTGCAGTGTGGTCGCCATGCCCGAGGTCCCGGTGACCGTGATGGCCAGCAGGCCCAGGACCCATGCACGGAGCCTCATGCGGTCAGTGCTTGCCCTTCTTCAGCAGGAAGGAGCTTACGGTGAGCATGAGGATGGCCCCGGGCAGGATGAGCACATCCCATCCCATGGTGCGCGCGGCGAAGATGCGCGTGAGGAAGAGCACCAGCAGCGTGACCAGGAAGGTGTCCCACAGCAGGAGCTTCAGCTGGGTGTAGCTCTCCACCCGCATCCACGCGAACGACACGTCCTTCAGGAAGGGCAGGTCGCCGATGAAGAGCTGCACCAGGCCCACCGCCACGATGAAGAGCGCGATGGCCATGAAGAAGACGTCCACCGCCTCCAGCGCCGGCAGAAGCGGACGTTCGACATCCGGCCGGGTGAGCAGGTCATGGTAGGCCTCGTAGGTCATCCAGAGCCCGCGGAACACGAGGACCAGGGCATCGATCACCAGCACCAGGCCGATGACCATCACGGCGGCACGAAGCACCGAGCGCATGGCGGTCAGTTGGTGGTATGGTGCAGGGTCTCCACCGTCACGCGCGTGATGCGACCTGTGAAGGCATTCTCGTGCGGCTTGTAGTCCGGGCTCACGTTCGTTTCGTTGTCGCGGCCCACATCAGCGCCCTCGTCACCACTGAACATGAAGGGCTGGGTCTTCGGGATGTGACCTTCGGCCACCACCTCGCCGTCCACGCGCAGGATGGAGCGACCTCCGGTGCCGGGCTTCGACTCATCGGGTATGAACTCGTACACCACGGTGTGATCGCCTGGCGAGAGCGGCTTGGCACTGCCGATGTTGGTGCGCTCCACGGCGAACCAGTTGTACTCGTGGTGCACGCGGCCCTGCTTCATGTACAAGGTCCAGCCGCCGAAGTAGCCGGCCTGGCAGATGATGACCCCCTCTGCGCGGTCGCCCACCTCCACCTCGGCGGTGATGGTGTGGTGAACGCCCTTCACGTTGATGAAAGCGTTCTCCATCATGCCCACCATGCCGGGATACACCGTGAGCTTGGTGCGACCTCCCAGCAGATCCGGCCGGCCGGCGATGCGGGGGTCGAAGCGCTCGCTGCGGCGGTCGTCGATGGGGAACACGTGGTTGCGGATGGCCTCCTTCTCGAAGAGCCTCTGCAGCTCCTTCAATTTCTCCGGCTGCTGGGCGGCCAGATCGTTGGCCTGGCTGAAGTCCTCGTCGATGTGGTAGAGTTCCCACACATCCTCGCTCAATGGCGGGTTCTTCATCAGCATCCAGGGAATGCTGTGGCGCGTGCAGGCCATCCAGCCCTCGTGGTAGATGCCGCGGTTGCCGAACATCTCGAAGTACTGGGTGGTGTGGCGGTCGGCGGCCTTGGCATCACCGAAGGAATAGGCCATGCTCACGCCGTCCATCTTGCGTTGCTCCACGCCGTTCACCAGGCGGGGTTCGGGCAGCTGGCAGGCCTCCAGCACGGTGGGCGCCACATCGATCACGTGGTGGAACTGCGAGCGCAGTTCGCCCTTCGCGTTGATGCCCTTGGGCCAGTGCACCACCATGCCGTTACGCGTGCCGCCGAAATGGCTGGCCACCTGCTTGGTCCACTGGAAGGGCGCGTTGGTGGCCCAGGCCCAGCCGATGCTGTAGTGCGGATAGGTGGCAGGTCCGCCCCAATCCTCGATGTGGCCGGTCATCTGCTCGGCCTTGCCGGGGATGCCGTTGAGGGCCATCATCTCGTTGTAGGTGCCCTCCGGTCCGCCCTCGGCACTGGCGCCGTTGTCGCCCACGATGTAGAAGAAGATGGTGTTGTCCAGTTCACCGATGGCCTCCAGCTGCGCCACCAGGCGGCCCACCTCGTGATCGGTGTGCTCGGCGAAGCCGGCGAACACCTCCATCTGGCGGGTGAGGAGCTTGCGCTGCTGCTCGTTCATGTCGGCCCAGGCGGGGATCTGCGCGGGCCGCGGGGTCAGCTTGGTGTTGGCCGGGATGATGCCCATCTCCTTCTGGCGCGCGAAGCTCTCCTCGCGCAGCGCGTCCCAGCCGCTATCGAACTTGCCCTTGTACTTGTCGGCCCACTCCTTCGGCACATGGTGCGGGGCGTGCGTGGCGCCGGGCGCGAAGTACATGTAGAAGGGCTTGTCGGGCGTGAGGCTCTGCTGGGCGCTCACCCAGTTGATGGCCTGGTCGGCCATGTCGGTGGTGAAGTGGTAGTCCGCACGCTTGGGCGGTTCCACGCGCGTCACGCCGTCGTAAATGGCGGGCGCCCATTGGTTGGTCTCGCCCCCGATGAAGCCGTAGAACTTGTCGAAGCCGCTGCGGGTGGGCCAGCGGTCGAAGGGGCCGCTCACGCTCACCTCCCAGGGCGCGGTCTCGTGGTACTTGCCGAAGGCCGCGGTGCTGAAGCCGTTCAGGCGCAGGATCTCGGCGAGCGGGGTCACGCTCTGGGGACGGACGCCGGTGTTGCCGGGGAAGCCGGTGGCCAGCTCCATGATGGCGCCCGCGTTGTTCACGTGGTGGTTGCGGCCGGTGAGCAGGGCCACGCGCGTGGGGCTGCACAGCGCCGTGGTGTGGAAGCGGTTGTAGCGCAGGCCGTTCTGCGCCATGCGCTCCAATGTGGGCATGTGGATGGGGCCGCCGAAGGCGCTGCTGGCACCGAAACCGATGTCGTCGATCAACACCACCACCACGTTGGGTGCGCCCTTGGGTGCCGTCACGCTCCAGGCGGCCGGGGCCTTGGCGTTGCGGGCGTCCATCTCGGTGATGGAGGCCGGGGTGGGCTCGTGGATGGGCAGCACGGTGCGGTCGAGGCCATCGGCCACCTCGGTCTGCTTGTCCGGTGCGGGCGCTTCGCCCTGTTGAGGGGTGGAGCAGGCGGCAAGCAGCAATGTGCAGCAAACGGCAATGGTGATCCGTGTCGACCTCATCGTTGTGTGTTGAGCGGCGTTCGTCATTATCATGCGTTGAAAGTCCGTGGCCGGTTCAGTTCACCCGCTGGCTGTAGTCCTTGTTGGTGGCCATGATCCTGGCCTTCTTGGCGGGCAGCAGCAGGGTGGTCTTGTCCACATGGCTCACGCTGCTGGAGGTGAAGGTCCGGTACTCCGCTGACCCGCTGATGGCGTCCTCGCCCAGTTTGGTGGTGAACCCCTTGTAGAGAAAGAGGTGCGTCACGGGGTCCACATGCACGATAAGCTGGTCGCCCTTCACGTACACATCACTGCCGGTGACCACCAGCGTGCCGTTCTCCAGTGTGGTGAGCTTGGACCTGCTGAAGAAGTCAAGCAACTGACCCTTGCTCATGTAGATGTAATTCGCCGAGAGGTCCAGGGCCTTGCCCACGTAGTCCATGTTCTCCTCCATGGCGTTCTGTTGCATGCGTCCGCGGATGCCGGGCTTCTGCTGCACCGTGGACTTCGCATCGATCGGCGTCAACACCAGCTTGCCGGCGGTATCGAACTTGCACTCCATCAACAGCGTGGCCTTGAGCTCCTCGCTCACGTAGGTCTCGCTCTGGCGCTTCCAGATGTAGGCCTTCAGCTTCTCCAGATTCGATGCTTCGGCCTTGCTCACCTGCAGGGCGAGGGTCTCCAGGTCGTCCTGGGCGAGCGTGCGGTGTGGGGCCATCGATGCCAGCACGGAGATGGCCAGGGCGTACAAGGTGAACAGGTGGGGGCGGGAAAGCAGCATTATGCGTTCGGGTCATTTCTTGGGCGCGGCCGGGAAGGTCTCCACCGTCACCTTCTGGATGCGTCCGGTGAAGGTCTCGCGCTTCTTGTAGGCCAGCACCACGGGCGTGTTCTCATCGGTGCCCACGTCGGCGCTCTCATCGATGCCGAAGGTGTTGGCGTTGGTCTTTTCGATCCGGCCTTCACCGGCCTTGTCGCCGTCCACCAGCAGGGTGGCCATGCCGCCGGCACCGCGTCCGCCATCGTAAGCGAAGTCGAGCACCAGGGTGTGCTTGCCGGGTGCGATGGGCTTGGTGGACCTCACGGTGTAGTTCTCCAGGCCCACCCAGTTGTAGGTGTAGTGGAGCATGCCGTCCATCATGTAGAAGCTCCAGCCACCGAAGTCACCGCCCTGCGCCAGGATCACCCCGCTGGCCTTGGCGGGCACCTCCACTTCCGCGGTGTACTTCAGCGAGGTGTTCTTGATGTTGATGAAGGCGTTCTCAGGAATGCCCTTGGCACCGGGGTAGAGCACCAGCTTGGTGCGTCCGTTCATCAGGTCGGGGCGTCCGGCGATGATCGGGTCGAAGCGCTCGATGGAGCGGTCGTCGATGGGCAGCACGTGGTATTTCACCGCCTCCTCCATGAACTTCTTCTTCATCTCCTCCAGCTTCGCGGGCTCCTTCGCGGCTAGGTCGTTCGCCTGGCTGAAGTCCTCGTTCACGTTGTAGAGCTCCCACACGTCCTCGGCGAGCGGGCGCCGCGGCTTGGCCTCCCACGGCGCCTTGTGGATGGTGCCGGCGAACCAGCCATCGTGGTAGATGGCGCGGTTGCCGATCATCTCGAAGTACTGCGTCCTGCGGGCATCGGCCGCCTTGGCGTCGTCGAAGCAGTAGTTCATGGCGATGCCCTCGATGGGCCGCTGCTCGATGCCGTTCACCATGCGGGGCGCGGGGAGTCCGGTGGCGGCGTACACGGTGGGCGCCACGTCGATCACGTGGTGGAACTGGCTGCGCACCTCGCCTTTCGCCTTGATGCCCTTGGGCCAGTGCATCACCATGCCGTTGCGCGTGCCGCCGAAGTTGCTGGCCACCTGCTTGGTCCAGGTGAAGGGCGTGTTGCCGGCCACGGCCCAGCCCGCGGCGAAGTGGTTGTAGGTGTGCTCGGTGCCGAGCTCCTCGATCCGGCCCAGCTGCATGTCCAGCGTTTCCTGCACCCCGTTGAAATAGGTGTTCTCGTTGTACATGCCGATCATGCCGCCTTCCGCGCTGGAGCCGTTGTCGCCCACGATGTAGAAGATCAGTGTGTTCTCCAGTTCGCCACGCTCCTCCAGCGCGTCGATCAGGCGGCCCACCTGCGCATCGGTGTGCTCGGCGAAGCCGGCGAACACCTCCATCTGGCGCTCGAAGAGGCGCTTCTCATCCGCCGTGAGCTTGTCCCAGTCCTTGATGTCGGCGGGTTTCGGGGCCAGCACGGTGTTGGCCGGCACCACGCCCAGCTGCTTCTGGCGCGCGAGCGTCTCTTCGCGCACCTTGTCCCAGCCCTGGGCGAACCTGCCCTTGTATTTCTCGATGTACTCCTTGGGCGCATGGTGCGGCGCGTGCGTTGCGCCGGTGGCGAAGTACATCATGAAGGGCTTGTCGGGCGTGAGGCTCTGCTGGGTGTTCATCCAGGCGAGGGCCTGGTCGGTCATGTCGTTGGTGAAGTGGTAGCCCGGGTCGTCCACGGGGGGATAAACGCGTGTCACACCATCATACACCATGGGGTGCCACTGGTTGGTCTCGCCACCGATGAAACCATAGAACTTATCGAAGCCGCTTCCGGTGGGCCAGCGGTCGTAGGGGCCTGAAACCGAGGCCTCCCAGGGCGGGGTCTCATGGTACTTGCCGAAGGCGGCGGTGCTGTAGCCGTTCAGGCGGAGCACCTCGGCCATGGGCGTGATGCTGCCGGGGCGCACACCCGTGTTGCCGGGGAACGCGGTGGCCACCTCCATGATGGCGCCGGCGTTGTTGCTGTGGTGGTTGTAGCCGGTGAGCAGGGCCGTGCGCGTGGGCGAACAGAGGGCGGTGGTGTGAAAGCGGTTGTACTTCAGCCCGTTCGCCGCGAGCCGCTCCAGCGTGGGCATGTGGATCGGCCCGCCGAAGGCGCTGCTGTGGCCGAAGCCGATGTCGTCGATGAGCACCACGAGCACGTTGGGCGCGCCATCGGGGGGCTTCACCTCGAAGCGGGCCGGGGCCTTCGCACTGCGCGCGTCCAGTTCGGTGAGCGACGGCACAGCGGGCTCATGAACGGGCAGTACGGAGCGGTCCAGGCCGGAGCTCGTGGGGTTTGCTGACGGGGCATCCTGTGAAGCCGGCTGCTGCGGACTGCCGCATGAGGCCATCAGGGCGATGAGCGCAAGGGCTTGGAGCAGGTGCGGCCGTAGTGGGTTCTGGTGCATCATGGGTCCGGTGTTGGTCGTTACACGTGCGAGGCCGGCTCAGTGCGAAGGCGCGGGATCGACGTTGACGAAGGGAAAGCTAAGAAAGAACTGGAAGGTGCTGTTGGTGGAGGAGATCCCGAGGGAATTATCGGCGAAAACCTCGGTGAGGCCGAAGCAATAGCGCACGCGGAGGTCGATGCCTTTGAATCCGCGGGGCTTGGTGAACACCACGCCGAGGTCAACGGGAACGGACAGCTCGATGGGTTGGAGTTCGTCCTGGATGTCCTTGGTCACGGTGAAGTCATCCCCACCGACGAGGTCGCCGGTGGTGGCCAGCTTGCCGGAGGTGAGGAAGCTGACCTGCGGTCCGGCGCGCACGTAGAACCGCTCGCTGATGCCGCGATGCAGCTGCAAGGGAACATCGATGTAGTTGAGCTCAAGACGCGTGGCGTACGAGCCGACGGTGCCGGAGGTGTCGACGAAGGCGCGCTCGAAGCCATTGCCGCCCTTGGGCGACAGGGGCTTGAACTCCGGCGTGAAGGCCCAGTCCTCGTTGAGCTTGATGTAGGTGCCGAGACCGAAATTGAAACCATATGCACTGGTGGTGCCGCTCACCCCCGGCATGCGCGAGAGGTTGATGCCCGCATCGAGCGTGAAGTGGAAGTTCTCGGTGGCGGCCTTGTCGCCGAAGATCAACACCAGCAGGGCGGCCTGGCCGCGTGATTCCTGCACCAAGCCCATAAGCATCAGGGTCAGAAGAACGGATGCGGTTCGCTTCATTTCGTTGTGTGTGTGGGCTTCCTCTGTCGATACTAAGGAGTTCCGGCGCTTGGGGCCGCGGTCCCCAACCTGTTCGCGCCGGAAAGAAAAGCACGTTCCCTTGAAGGAGCGTGGTCGGCGGACCACAGCACAGATGATCGGTTTCGCTTCGGGGACTAATTCGCACTATCGCCGCCTGCCGTGGGACGCGACCGTGGACTGAAGTAATATTTCACCCTGAACCGGATGATGTTGTCCTGGGTCAGGTCGTCATCACCGATGGCATCGCGCGAGCGTTGCAGGGTGTAGATGAGCTCGGAGCGCCAGTTGTAGCTGAACTTCCGGCCGAGCCCGATGCGGAAACGGGTCCGGTTCGCGAACCGCTCGGAAAGGTCGGGGTCCTCGCTGAAGAAGACCTCCCCGTCGAGCATGGCGTACCACATCGAGTCGCTGTCGTAGCTGCGCACATCGAGCGGCACGACAAGCTCGCCCCGAAGGCGCAGCCGTTGGGCGCGCTCCACGGCATCGCTGCCGGTGTCGCGCAAGCGGCGCATCTCGTAGCGCGTATTGAGCCGCACCTGCGTGCGCGCGAAGGGGGTGAAGTTGTACTTGGCGCCGAACTGGGTGCGCAGCTCGGAAGTGTTCAGGCCGGTGCGCTGGATCGTGTAGGAATAGGGCAGGCCGACCATGAAGCTCCAATGCGCCGTGGGGCTCACCTCCAGGCTGGGGCTCACGTTCAGGCTCTCCCAGTGGTCCTGGTCGGAGAGCAGCGTCTGGTAG
>JAEUSV010000150.1 GCA_016788485.1 Flavobacteriales bacterium | reverse complement strand
GAGGACCGTGGTGGACGAACCGCTAGTGTACCAGTTGTGGCGCCAGCTGCATCGCTGGGTAGCTATGTTCGGACGGGATAAGCGCTGAAAGCATCTAAGCACGAAGCCCACCTCAAGATGAGACTTCTTCATAAGGGTCGTAGAAGACTACTACGTTGATAGGCCACAGGTGTAAAGTCAGCAATGGCAAAGCCGAGTGGTACTAATTACCCGTAGACTTTGACCTTCATAGGTCTGGCCGTGGAACGATCATCGGCTGTTTTGGTCCGGTCTAACAATAAGTTGAAATCGCACTGACGATTTCAGGTGACTATTGCGGTGAGGTCCACCTCTTCCCATTCCGAACAGAGAAGTTAAGCTCACCAGCGCAGATGGTACTGGGCCAAAAGCCCGGGAGAGTATGTCGTCGCCGATCTGAACCCCGCCCACAAGGCGGGGTTCTTTTTTTTACCCCGGCCCGATCTTTGCCCACCTTTCCAACCATGCTCCGTTCCCTGATCGCCCTGCTCACCGCCTGCCTCGTGCTCACCGCCCCTGCCGCAGCGCAGGGGCAGGTGCTGCATGTCCAACTGAACGTGCGCAACCCGTTCAGTAGTTGGCTGGTGCTCGAAGTGGCCCAGGGCGGCGCGCATGTGCCGGTCGATTCGGTGCGCCCCGACGCCCAAGGCGCATGCGTATTCAGGGGCAGCCAGGGCTTTCCGGCCGGGTTCTACCAGCTCGCCCTGCACGACACCGATCGGGTGGATATCATCCTTGGCCCCAGGGAGCCCGAGGTGAGGCTGCGCTTCGATGGCACGCCCCTTCAACGGCACATCCAGGTCCTGCTAAGTCCGGAGAACAAGCTGCTTTGGCGCTACAAGGCCTACAGCCGCGAGCATGGTGCCACGATGGAGGCGGTGGCCCGCGAGCGCAGCGCCCTCGATCCCACGGCCTACCGCCGCCTGGCCCAGTTGGACAGCATCGAGCAGGCGGCCGCCGCGCTCAAACAGCAACGGCTCAATGCCCTCATCGCGGAGGCGCCTGACAGCTACTTCGCCCGCGTGGTAAGGGTCAACGGCGCCCTTGAGGCGGAGGCCCGCAACGGCCCGTACGCGGTGGCCAAGGTGTTCGACTTCGCCGACCCCGACCTCCTGCGGAGCTCCATCTACGACAAGGCCGTGGTGACCTACCTGCAGAGCATCAACGTGGTGAGCGAGTCGCAGCTCACGAACGCATCCGACACCTTGATCGCGCTGGCTTCAGGCAATGCCACGTGCAAGGCCTACATGATCGAGCACCTGGTGGACCTGTTCAGTACTTACGGCCCCCAGGGCACGCTGCAGCACATCGTTGATGCCTACCTGGCCGGTCCTGCGCCGACGATACCGCTCACGCCCCGCCTCAAGGCGAAGGTGGGCGCGCTCCTCTCGGTTTCCATCGGTGCCATCGGGCCGGATGTGGAGCTCGCCGATACGCTCGGCGGGCGCACGCCCCTTTCCCACGTGCTGAACGGAAGGCGCTACGGCGTGCTGTTCTTCTACTCGAGCACCTGCGACCATTGTCACCTGCAGATGCCAGGCATGGCGCGCGTGCATGAGCTGTATGGGCCGAAGGGCGTGCAGGTGATGGGCGTGGCGTTGGACGACGATCGCAAGGATTTCCGTTTCAACCTGGAGATCCGGGAGATCAAGTACCCGTGCTACAGCGAATTCAACGGATGGGGGTCCAGCGTGGCCAAGGCATATGAGGTGAAGGCCACACCGACCATCGTGCTCATCGATGCCGATCGACGCATCGTGGCCAAGCCCTACGATGTGACGGAGCTCGAGGCGGAGCTTGTCCGGCTGCTCGGCCAGCCGTGATCACAAGCGGGTGAGCAGCAGCGGTGTGACCGGAAAGCCGGCCAGTTCCGGCCGTGCCCTGAACAGACCGAACACCGTGGAGCCCGAGCCGCTCATGGCGGCATAGGTGGCCCCGGCATCGAGCAGGGCCTGCTTCAGCCGACCCACCTCGGGGTAGGACCGGAACACATAGGGTTCCATGCGGTTGTGCAGCCGATCGGCCCAGACCTCGGGCCCGGCCTGCATCAACGCCGGAAGGTCCACTGCTTCGGATTCCACCGGTGTGTGGGCGTAGACCTCCGCAGTACCCACGTGGATGCCGGGGTTCACCAGCACCAACCACCAGCCGGCCACGGACGCTGCCAGTGTCGACAGGCGCTCGCCACGACCCTCGGCCAACTGCGCTTCGTTGCGCAGGAAGAAGGCGCAATCGCTGCCAAGCCCGGCGGCCAGCCCGGCAAGGCGCTCGCGGTCCATTCGCAGTTCGAACAGTCGGTCCAACAACAGGAGGGTGTGCGCGCCATCGCTGCTGCCGCCACCCAGGCCCGCGCCGGTGGGAATGCACTTGTGCAGGTGGATCCGCACGCCGGGCAAAGGGCGTTCCGTGGCCACCGAACGAACGGCGCGCTGGCACAGGTCGTTCGCCGGATCCCCCGGAACGAGGATGCCGCTATAGGTCATGGCCACTTCGCCCGGACCGAGCTCGGGGGCCTCCACCACCTCCAGCACATCGTACAGCGGAACCGGCAGCATCACGCTGCGGATGTCGCGGTACCCGTCGGGGCGCAGGCGTTCCACGTACAGGCCGAGGTTGATCTTGGCGAAGGGAAAGGCGATCATGCGGGTGCGAAGGTGGGCAACCGGCCCCGAGGCTACAACGCCGCCCACCCGGGCCTGTTCATTCCCGGCGCTCTACCTTCGCCCTTCCGACCCGAATGACCATGCAGACGTTCCTGGAGTTCGAGAAACCCGTCCAGAACATCATCGAGCAGATCGAGAAGCTGAA
>JAEUSV010000109.1 GCA_016788485.1 Flavobacteriales bacterium | reverse complement strand
TCGCCGTCCACGTAGAAGGGCATGTTGCCCAGGGTGCGGCGCAGGCTGGCGTTGGCGAAGAGGTTGCCGATGCCGCCCTCGATGTCCACCCAGCTGTCGGCCTTGGTGGCGCCGGTCTTGTAGCTGATCTGGTAGTACTTGTCCTTGCGCTCCATCAGGTGCAGGGCGAGGGCCTTGAGCATGCGCCCGCGCTCGGGGAAGGTCATCTTGCGCAGCGGCGGGCCGCCCACGGTGCGGGCGTAGTGGAGCATGGCGGCGAAGTCGAGGCCGCCGGAGGAGGTGGTGGCGATGAGCTCGCCGGTGGAGGCGTCAACGAGTTCGGTTTGTTTCCCGGAACCGGCGACCCATTGGCCGGCGATGTAGTTCTGCAGTTGCATGGGAGCGAAGGTATTTCCTGAGGAGGAGTCCCGGAGGCCGGGGGCGCCCAAAGGGCGCGGGCCCCGGCCATCCGGGACCTCCTCCTCGAACTGTCTATTGGAGTTCCCAAAGGGCGCGGGCCCCGGCCATCCGGGACCTCCTCCGAGATCTGTCTGTTGGAGTTCCCGGAGGCCGGGGGCCGCGTGAGCGGCCGGGCCCCGGTCATCCGGGATCTCCGTTGCGGTGGTATGGAGTTCCCAAAGGGCGCAGGCCCCGGCCATCCGGGATCTCCTCCGAGATCTATGCTAGGGAGTTCCCGGATGCGATGGTGCCGGCGCTGCGCGCCCCCATCGCTCCGGGAAGCAGTTTCGCTAAGGGCTGGTGTTGGCGGTATGCGGTGGTGCTATGGCCCCGGCCATCCGGGATCTCCTCCTTGAGCTGTCTGTTGGAGTTCCCGGATGCGCGGGTCCGCGGTGCTGCGCACCGCCCACGCTCCGGGAAGCAGTTTCGCTAGGGGTGGGTGTTTGCGGTATGCGGTGGTGCTATGGGCCCCGGCCATCCGGGACCTCCTCCAGGAACTGTCTATTGGAGTTCCCGGATGCGCGGGTCCCCGGTGCTGCGCACCGCCCGCGCTCCGGGAAGCATTACGGGGTGGGATGTGCGTGGTTTCCGGCGAGGAGTTTTCTCGAGGAGTTCCCGGAGGCCGGGGGCCGCGAGAGCGGCCGGGTCCCGGTCATCCGGGATCTCCGTTGCGGTGGTATGGTGTTCCCGGATGCGCGGGTCCCCGCCGCTTTGCGGCGCCCGCGCTCCGGGAAGCAGTATCGCTAGGGGCTGGTGTTGGCGGTATGCGGTGGTGCTATGGGCCCCGGTCATCCGGGACCTCCTCCTCGAACTGTCTATTGGAGTTCCCGGATGCGCGGGTCCCCGGTGCTGCGCACCGCCCGCGCTCCGGGAAGCAGTTTCGCTAGGGGTGGGTGCTGGCGGTATGCGGTGGTGCTATGGGCCCCTGCCATCCGGTAGCTCCTCCGAGATCTGTGCTAGGGGGTTCCCGGATGCGCGGGTCCCCGGTGCTGCTCACCGCCCGCGCTCCGGGAAGCTGTTTCGCTAGGGTGACAAGTCGCGCGGGTCGTACCAGCCGTCGCTCAGGTCCTTCCAGTCCGGGTTCATCTTGTTGATGAGCGCATCCTTCCAGGGGCGGCGCCAGCGCTTCAGGCGCTTCTCGTGCAACAGGGTCTCCTGCAGGCCCGTGCGCTGTTCGTGCCACACGAGCTTGGTGATGTTGTACCGCCGCGTGAAGGCCGTGCTGTACTTGCCGGTCTTGTGCTCCAGCACACGGCGCCGCAGGTCATTCGTCATGCCCACGTACACCACGTTGTTGTGCTTGTTGGCGAGGATGTAGACCCAGTACTGGTTCATCGATCCAATACTAGCGACGTTCAGATCATGGCGCCGTACGGTCTTGGCGGTTCAATTGCACCGTCACCCTGAGCTTGTCGAAGGGTTGAGCGTGCGTGTTCACGTGCAGGTTCACAGGCATCACGGCACCTGCGCCACACGCACGGCCGTGGGCACCAGCCCACCAATGGTCTGCAGCACGATGTCCCGGTCGTTGTTCGTGCCGGTGTACTTCACCGACCCGTCCAGGTTCACATCCTCGGAACGGTACGCGCCGGTGATCACTGCGCTCGGGGTGGACCCGCCGATGGCCAGCAGAATGAGGTCGCGGTCGTTGCCGGCACCCACGTAGCTCACCGTGCCATTGCCCGATACATCGCCGGCCCACAGGGTGCGCGTGGTGCCCACGGTCTTGCGCGGCAGGTCGGTCTGCGGGGCGGGCAAGGTGTGGCAGGTGGTGGCCGGCGCCCTGAAGTCGATGGGAAAGGTCGCAGAGGACAGGCTGAGCGCGCTGGCCGTCATCACCGGCAGGTGGTTGCGGTGGCGCACCACCACGTGGTAGAGCCCATTGTTCACGAAGAACCGGAGCGGCGAGAGGCCGTTCACGTCCACCACGTCGCCATCCCGCTGCAAGAGCCCATGCACTGCGGCCACGGTGGGACCGGTGGGCGATGCGCGCAGTTCCACCCGCACCCAGTCCACCACGGCGTTGTTGCCGGTCACCGCCAGCACACCGGGCGCCACGGTCTCGCCGCCCGTGCCACCGAACATGGCCGAGTAGGGTTCCGTTGCCGGTATGAGCCCGGCCACGCGCAGGTCGTCGCGCATCAGGTTGAGCCCCTGGTCATAGGCCCCGTCCAGCCAGAGCCGGGGTTGCACGAACACCGAGGGAAGCTGGTAGCTCACGGTGATGTTGTCGAAGGCACCGAACGAATTCCCATCCGGTCCCTGCACGGTGAGCATGATGCCGAACTGGGCGTTGGGCCCCACGATGTTTGCGCCCACGGTGGACCAACCGCCGAGTTGGGTCTGCCAGAACGGGAACTGCGAGAACGAGGTGATGCTGTTCCCCGTGGTCGCGAACTGCTCGGTCCCCAGGTCCATCCAGCAGAGGATGGCACCCGCGCCCGCGGTGGTCGAGCCGGCACCGGAAACGTACATGTCGCCGCTTACCCGGTAGAGCCAGTTCGCGTCGTAGGGGAGCGGATGGAACAGCCAGGAGGCTCCGTTGAGGGGCGGCGGAGGCACGCTCTGGTCGGGTGATTCCTTCTGGATGGCGTAATTGCTGCCCGACCCGTTCACATAGGTGGGTGCGGTGCCGTTCCAGCTCCAGCCGGGCGGCGGCGCCTGGCCGTTGGTGCTCTCGAAGGTCTCGGTGAGGATCACCGTTTGGGCCATGGCTCCGGTGGTGGAGAGGACCAGGAGGGCGAAGAGAACAGGGTTCCGCATGCCTGAAGTTTACGGATGGAAGACGAACGGACCAGAGCAGGGTGGCTTCCTCCTGAAGCTGCGCACGAGTGCACTCCTCACTGCTTCACAAAGCGCTGCACCGCGGTGTCCTTCGCCCCGATGGCGCGGAGCAGCAGCACGCCGCCTGGCAGGTCGCCCACCGGGATCGGCAGGCTGCGTTGGCCCACCAACGGGAAGGTGCGGAGGATGCGGCCTTGGGCATCGCACACGTCGACCGTGCCGGTGAACGCGTCGGGGAAAGTGACGAGCGCCTGGTCCAAGGCCGGGTTCGGGGCCAGTGACAGTTCCGGGGCCGCTGGCGCATCGGCCACGCCGGTCGACATGTTGTTGTTGTACACGCTCACGTTGTCGAAGTAGGCCGTGCAGTTGGTGGACCCGTCCAACATGGTGAGCACCACACCGAAGACATGGTTCGGCGACGGTTGTGGCCCGCACGGGCCGGAGATACTGCCGGATTGCCACGGATCGCAACAGGTGCCCTCGCCCATGCAGAACTGGTAATCGGGGGTGATCGGGTCCACCCAGCCCAGGTAGGCGCGGGCCTGGCTCTGGTTGTTGGTGGGGTCGTCCACACGCACCGCGCTGAACAGCTCGTAGTCGGCGTTGGGGTCGTAGGCGATCGGGTGGAACAGGTAGGCGAGGTAGGGGCTGGCCAGCGCCGGGGTGTTCAGGTCCTGGCTGCCGATGCCGATGCTGTACGTGCTCAGGTACCCACTGCCGATGATGAAGGGCCCCTGGCTGGTGGAGAGCCACAGCGGGTCCGGCGCACCGCTGTCGAAGTTGTCGGAGAACACCAGGGTCTGCGCCATGGCGGCGTGCGCGAGCACACAGGCAACGAGGGTGGCGAGGGACAAGTTCATGGGCGCGAATGGTACCATGGGAAGGCGTGAGTTCGGTCGGTGGGCTGCCTGTTCACCGCGCCACACGCACCACCACGGGCACACCGCTGCGCCACAACCGCACCAGGTGCAGCGGACCGGCCAGGTCCTCGAGCGGGAGCAGGGCCTCGGTGGCGCCCACCTCCTGTTGCCGCAGCACGCGTCCGCTGAGGTCGATCACCTCCAGCCGGTCGATGGGGCGCAGGGAGCGCAGGGTGGTGCCGCCTTCGGAGCGCAGCACGAGCAGGTCACCGGCCTCCACCGCCGGGGCGAAGGTGGAGGGGTTGCCGATGGCCACGTCGTCGAGCAGCGCCCAACCGCCCAGGGGAACACCGGTGCCGATGCCGATGCGCACGCTGTCGGCGTAAAGGCCCGCGTAGAACGGATAGGTGATGGACACCCACTGCACGTTGTTGGGGTCGAGCGGAGGGAAGGGGTTGAGCGTGGAGGGGATCACCTCGTCGGGCGGCGGGATCAGGTCAGCCACGCCATAGCGGTAGAGGTATTGTGCACCGCCCACGCCATCGCGCCGCACCCATACCGGTGGCGGCAGCATCATGGCACCGCCGATGATCGCACAGCGGAAGTTCACGTTCACGAACGGGTCGTTGGAGAGGTCGAGCCACGGCGACCAGAAGGTGGTCTCCTCGTACCCCATGCACGCGCCGCAGTCCATGATCAGGCCACCCGTTCCCCCGTAGCCCACGGTGGGCGCCCAGTTCCAATCCAGCGTGTTGTACGCCTCAATGCCCCAGGTGAGGGGCACGCCACCGTTGAGGTCGGTGGATACCGGGGGCGGGATCGGCGCCTGTGCCAGCGACCGGCAGGCGATGAGCACGAGGGCGGCGGTAAGCAGTTGTTTCATGCGGTGGTGAGCGGGTGTGGGCTGTGTGCGGTGAAGCGGAGGTCCGCTGGCATCAAGGCACCTGTTCCACACGCACCGCCGTGGGCACGAGACCTCCGATGGTCTGCAGGATCAGGTCGCGGTCGTTGCCCGTTCCGGCGTACTTCACGAGGCCATCGAGGTTCACGTCCTCCTGCCGGTACTGTCCGCTCAGGGTGTTGGTGGGCACGGTACCGCCTATCGCAACGAGCACCGGGTCGCGGTCGTTCGAAGCGCCGGTGTAACGCACACGGTCGTCGCCGATCACGTTGCCCGCCCACAGGGTGCGCGTGCTGCCCACAGTGCGCCGTGGCAGGTCGGTGTTGGGGGCGGGGCGCGTGTGGCACAGCGTGGAGGGGCTGCGCAGGTCGACCACGGTGGGGGTGGCACTGAGGGGCACACTGTTGCCGGTGACCACGCCCAAGTGGTTGCGGTGCAGCAGCGCCACGTGGTAGTTCCCGGGGCCGGTGTTGAAGGTGACCGGCGAGGTGCCATCGGTATCCACGATGTCGCCATCGCGTTGCAGGAGCGCGTGGCGCACGGCCACCGTCTGCGGCGTGTTCATATCGCCCGTTCGCAGCTCCAGTCGCACCCAGTCCACGATGGCGTCGGGGCCGGAGACGGCGAGCACCGAAGGGGCGACGCTCTCCGATCCGCCATAGGGGTTGAGGGATGGCACGAGCCCGGCCGCGCGCAGGTCGTCGCGCATCAGGCCCTGGGCCTGCACGTAGCAGCCGTCGAGCCAGGCACGGGCGCTGAGCGCCACACCGGTAGCGTTTACGGAGATGGAGGCGTTATCGAAGAGCATGGTGCCGTTCGTCTGGTTCACGGCCTGTCCGCCCAGGAACACCGCAGGCGTGGCACCGGGGGGCACACCGCTGAAGGTGCAGGAGATGGTGCGCGCCTCCCACACATCGGAGGCACTGTACCAATTGAACGCGCAGGCGCTGTTGCCGTCGTATCCCACCGTGGGCGGCGACCACCAGCCGAATACCACCAAGAGCTGCATGTCGCCGATCACGGCGGCTGGGGTGGGGATGCTCTTGTGCCAGAAGCTCAGCGTCACCACGTCACCGTTCTGCACCCCGGGCAGGGGCTGGTACACGAAGGGGAGGGTGCCGTCCACGAGGTAGCAGTCGGGCTGCGTGCTGCTCACCATGGTCACCTGGGCGCACAGGGATCCGCCGTTGGGCGCGTTGCTGCCGGTGAAGGAGGCATCGTTCGGGCAGGTGAACTGCCAATGGGTATTGCCTTGCTCGAAACCGGGGTCCTGTAACTGGGCCGTCGCCGGGCAGGTCAGCAGCAGGGCGAGAAGCAGGTCGCTGGTCCTCATCCGTTGGTCCGTTGGTAGGTAGACGCAAGCATACGATGCGGTTGCCTTGCCTGGTCCTGATCGTGACGAAGGAGTTCTTTTCCTGGTTCTGAGCGCCTTGCCATGTATGGCCGATCCGGTACCTTGAGGGCATGAAGGGTCTCCTGTACGGATGCATGCTGCTTGCCTTTGGTACGGGAACCGCACAAGGCCAGTCCCTGGACCAGCGCGTGATCGCGGCGTGGGGCGGTGCTTCAACAGGCCCGGGTGTCGTGCTGGAGCACACCGTTGGTGAACCCATGGTGGGCACGCTCGAAGGAGGCGGTGTGCGCCTCACCCAGGGCTTCCACCAGGCCGATCCCGTGCGTCTTCGCCTCAACCTGCGCGCCTTCCTGCAGGGGCCGTACAACAGCGGCACCGGGCGCATGAGCGACAGCCTGCGCACACGCGGGCTGGTGCCGCTCACCGAGCCGTACAGCGCCATCGGACTTGCAGGTGGCGGTGAGCAGACCAGCCTGTCCGTGCTGGCGGTATCGGGTGCCGACGCCGTGGTCGATTGGGTGCACGTGGAGCTGCGCGATGCCGGTACCTCCGGCGCCGTGGTGGCCGCGCGCAACGGCCTGCTAAAGGCCGATGGCGATGTGGTGGCCACCGATGGAACGTCGCCGCTCGCCTTCACCGCACCGCCGGGCAGCTACCGGGTGCGCGTGCTCCACCGGAACCACCTCGCCGTGCAGACGCTGCAGGCGGTGTCCTTGTCGTCGACCCCGCTCGCGCTCGACCTGGCGAACGGCACGGTGCCGCTGCACGGCACCGAGGCCCAGGCCACGGTGGGTGCGGTGCAGGCGCTGTGGCAGGGCGATGTGAACGGCGATGGCCTGGTGAAGTACACCGGTGGCACCAACGACCGCGATCCCATCCTGCAGGCCATCGGTGGCGTGGTGCCCACCAGCACCACCACCGGGTATGCGAACACCGACGTGAACCTCGACGGCACCACCAAGTACACGGGCGCAGCGAACGATCGTGACCCCGTGCTGCAGACCATCGGCGGCGTGATCCCCACGAACACGCGCAGCGCCCAATTGCCCTGACCCTCCATTCCGTTCCCCACCATGAAGACCGTACGCCAGCTCGTGATCGCCCTTGCATGGGGCTTTCCGCTCGCCCTCCTGGGCCAGGTGCCGCAAGGCTTCAGCTACCAGGCCGTGGCCCGCAGCACCAGCGGCGATCCCCTCGCCGCACAGGCCGTGGGCGTGCAGTTCGTGCTGCACCAGGGCAACGCGTTCGGCGCGGTGGTCTACGCGGAGAGCCATGCCACCACCACCAACGCGCACGGCCTCTTCAGCCTCACCGTGGGTGGCGGTTCGGCCTCGGCGGGCACCTTCAGCGCCATCGATTGGAGCAATGGTCCCTACTTCCTCGAGGTGGGGCTCGACGTGGGGAACAACGGCAGCTACCTGGCCATGGGCACCCAGCAGCTCATGAGCGTGCCCTATGCCTTGTACGCCGGTCGCAGCAACGTGCCCGATGGCACCGAGGTGGGGCAGGTGCTGCATTGGACCGGTACGCAATGGGCGGCGGACAGCGGCTTGTACGTGCATGCGAAGCGCTTCGGCATCGGTGTCGCCCAGCCCGACGCGCCGCTCGCGATCAGGTCGAGCGGCAATGGCTACAAGCTCTTCAGTGTCACCGGGCAGCCTACGCCCGTGGGTGCTGCACACTTCACGGCATCGCTGCCACAGACCCCTCAGGCCAGCGGGTTCGACCTGGCGGAGGACACCACAGGAGGGAGCGCCAGTCGATTGTTCATCCAACAGTCCACGGGGAACGTTGGTCTTGGCACCACGCATCCGGAAGGCGCGCTCACCCTGCGCACCTCCAACCCGCGCAAGGTGGGTTTCCAGAACGGCGACATCCCGAACCAGGATGATTTCTGGAACTTGATCGACAGCCGCGGCTATGGCGTCGGTCAGGGTCTTTCCGACAGCATCACCCTCCACGTGGTGGTGCAGGACAGCACGGGGCACCTCGGTGTGGGTACGGATGATCCACCCGCGCCGCTTACGGTTGCGTCCCGCGAGAAACTGAAGACCTATTTCCAGACGGGCGACATACCCACGCAGGATGATTTCGCGTTCACGTCGGACAGCACGGGCTTCGGGGTCGGGCAGGGCATGCCTGGCGCGTTGGTGAGCCGCCTTTTCATCCAGGCATCCACGGGCAACGTGGGCCTTGGTACGATCGCGCCTGCTGAGAAGCTCCACCTGAACGGGGCCATCGTCGTGGGCGATACGTACAATGCCACGCCCAACGACGGCACCATCCGTTACACCGGAACGGACTTCGAAGGGTACACGGCCGGTAACTGGCGCAGCTTGGGCGGCCCGTGGGAGAAGGTGGACAACACAGCTGGTGTATCGCTCTTGAGCCCATCGAACGCCAGGGTGGGCATCAACGAACCGCTGCCGCAGACCACGCTGCATGTACAACGTCCGGCCAGCGATCCGGATAATGGGACACAGCTCGATGCGGGCAGCGGCATTGCCACCTTCGGGGACCTGATCGACAGCAGCATCAACCTGTCCGACGATGGCATCCAGGTGCGTGTCCCGGCGCCACCAGGCTCCACCCATCCGTTGGCGCCCGGCGCCCTGCACCTGCAGCGCTTGGGCGGCGATGTGCTCTTCCATGGTGACGCGGCCACGGCGTCCGAGAAGGTCATCATCCGATCCGGTGGCAATGTGGGGATCGGCGAGCTCGTTCCGGATGCCTCCCTGCACGTGCGCGGCAGGGAGCAGTGCGATGATGGTAACATGGTGGTGCGCGTGGACAACCCCACGACCACCACGAGCACCGCTTCATCCGCCACGCGCGTGGGGCTTCAGGTCACCAACACGGGTGTCTGGAGCAGCAATGGCGAGGCGAAGAACATCGGCCTGCTCGTTTCCTCCTCCGGTCAGGCCAATGCGAACGCCAACCTGGCCGCGGTGCTCAACGGCAACGTGGTGGTCGGTGGCCTGTCCACCGGCCCGTCGGTGGGTGCGGGCGGTACCAACGTCCTCGCCATCCAGAACGGCGCGCCGCCGGCGAGCCCGCCCGCAGGCACCGTGCAGCTCTATGTCACCACCGCCAGCGACGGCACCTCGGTGCTCAACATCATGGACGGCAACGGTGGCGTGATGCAGTTGCACGTGCAGAACCCGCTCTCGGCGCCGGACAACAACACCGTGAACCCGCTCTACGATGCCGGCACCGCGGCGGTGATCACCAACATGCGCACGCGCATCAACGAGCTGGAATCGCGCCTGCAGGCCCTGGGGCTTTTGGCGCCTTGAGCCGCGCGTTCACTCCTTGATCACGCGCAGGCAGGTGGTGCCTTGCGTGCCGGTGATCCGCAGCAGGTAGGGCCCTGCGGCATAGGGGCCGATGTCCAGGCGCCACGGGCCTGCGAACACCACGGTCCGCTCCAGGTGGATGCGGCCGCTCGCATCGATCAGTTCCACCAGCGCGGTCCCTGCATCCATGCCGCTCACCGTCACCTCATCTTGCGCGGGAACGGGGTAAAGCGTGGCACGCGCGCTGGAGGCTTCCGCCTCCCCGGTCGTGCAGGTCTCGAACGCACCGGCATCGAGCAGGGCCTGCTGGCATCGCGTGATGCGGCCCGCCGGGTGCACGTACTCATCCCAGGCCACCAGCGGGTAGCCGTTGCTCGCAAGTCCTGCGGGCACACCGGTCCCATCGGCCGGCGAGGCGGTGCCGATGTGGTAGTCGTAGGTCGTTGCGTTCGCGAAGTCGAGCGCGGCGATGCTCGTGCTGCGGATGTTCGCGAGCGTATCCACGGTGGTGGGCCAGGCGCTCATGAAGCTGCCGCCACCGGCGAGGATGTTGCTGTAGGCCTTGAAGTACACGGCGGCGGGCATCTGGAAGAAGCTGCCCACGGTCTTCTCGTTCACGAGCGTGTTGTTCACGGCGTAGAGCGCGTGCGGGCCGGGGTTCACGGTGCTCTCCATCGCGAAGCCGACGAGGTTGCTGTTCTGCCCCTGCGGGCCCTGCTGCACCACGTTGCCGATCAGGTAGGCCTGGCCGCCGTCGGGCAGGTCGATCTCGCGGCTCGCATCGCCATCGGCCTCGTTGCTGAAGCGGTTGTATTCGATCACGTTCACCCAGGCACGGCTCTTCAGCTCGTGGCCCACGTGCGCGTGGTGGCTGTAGTTGTAGCGGAAGATGAGCGAGTCCACACGTCCGATGTACAGGTTGTGCGAGTAGCCATCGCCGTAGCCGTTGTGGTCGAAGGTGCTGTGCTCGATGCGGATGGTGCTGGGGTGCACCTCACCCCCCAGGATGCCGTTCTCGTTGTCCTGGAACAGGCAATGGCGCACGGTGAGGTCGCTGCCTTCCTGCCGGATGCCCGCACCGTTCTGGTCCGGCACGCTGCAGTCGAGGAAGGCGATGTGCTCCACGCGCGTGCGGTCGCCCTGGATCACCCAGATGGCCTTGCCGCCCCAGCTGTTGCCGTTGGCGGGCAGCACGGCCATGCCGCCGACCCCGCGCAGCAACAGGTCGTTCGCGGCCCAGGCCGCCACGTCACCGGGGTAGGTGCCCGCGAGGATGTCCACCGTGTCGCCGTCGTTCACCAGCGTGCTCACCTGGCTGGGCAGCGTGTGTGTCTGGCCTGCGCCCACGGTCCATGTGGTGGCATGAAGCGCGCAGGGAAGGAGGGCGAGCACCAGCAGATGGGCCGTTCTCATGCCATCGAAGGTACCAGGATGGGCCTATGGCCTTCGCACGGCGTAGATCCACTCATCCTGCATCACGCCGTTCTTCACCAGCGTACCGATGAGCTTCGCCTCGAGGGTGAAGCCGGCCTTCTCCAGCGCCCGCTGCGAGGCGATGTTGCTGCCGAAAGGGGTGGCGTAGATGCGGGTGATATCCGGGAACTCCGCGAACCCGAGCGCCACCATCCGTCGGATGGCCTCGGTCATGATGCCCTTGCCGCGGTGCTCCTTCGCCAGCCAGTAGCCGAGTTCCATGTTCCGGCGCCACAGGTCGGGCTTCGGGTGCAGGCCGATGGCCCCGCAGCAGGCGTCATCGATCGCGATGCAGCGG
>JAEUSV010000100.1 GCA_016788485.1 Flavobacteriales bacterium | reverse complement strand
CGGATGTCGGTGCGGTGGCCGAAGAGGCTCACCCAGCGGTCGAAGCCGAAGGCCGCGCCACCGTGCGGCGGTGCGCCGAACTCGAAGGCGTCCATGAGGAAGCCGAACTTGTAGCGCGCATCCTCGTCGGTGAAGCCGAGCACGCGGAACATGGCCTCCTGCATCGTGCGGTCGTGGATACGGATGCTGCCGCCGCCGATCTCCGTGCCGTTGATCACCAGGTCGTAGGCGTTGGCGCGCACGCTGCCCAGGTCCACCTGGTCGAAGAGCTTCTGCGCATCCTCGGGCTTCGGGGCGGTGAAGGGGTGGTGCATGGCGTGCCAGCGGCCGGTCTCCTCATCCTGCTCCAGCAGCGGGAAGTCCACCACCCACAGCGGCTTGAAGACCTTCGGGTCGCGCAGGCCCAGCAGGTCGCCCACATGCAGCCGCAGTTCATTCAGCTGCTTGCGGGTCTTGTCGGCCTTGCCGGCCATCAGGCACAGCAGGTCGCCCTGCTTCATGCCGAAGCGGGAGGCCCAGGCCTGCAGCTGTTCCGGCGTGAAGAACTTGTCCACCGTGCTCTTCAGGCCTTCCTCGGTCCACTTCACGAACACGATGCCGGTGGCGCCGATCTGCGGGCGCTTCACGAACTCGATGAGCGCATCGGTCTGCTTGCGGCTCCAGCCGGCGCAGCCTTCCGCGATGATGCCCACGACCAGCTCGGCCTCATCGAACACTTTGAAGCCCTTGCCCTGCACGAGGTCATTGAGCTCGTGGAACTTCATGCCGAAGCGCAGGTCGGGCTTGTCGCAGCCGTAACCCTTCATGGCCTCGTCGAAGCTCATGCGCGGGAAGGCGCCGTCGAAGGTGATGCCGTGGATGGCCTGGAAGAGGTGCTTCGCCATGCCTTCGAACGTGTTCAGGATGTCCTCCTGTTCCACGAAGGCCATCTCACAATCGATCTGCGTGAACTCGGGCTGGCGGTCGGCGCGCAGGTCCTCGTCGCGGAAGCACTTCACCAGCTGGAAGTACCGGTCGAAGCCGGCCACCATCAACAGCTGCTTGAAGGTCTGCGGGCTCTGCGGCAGCGCATAGAACTCCCCTTGGTTCATGCGGCTGGGCACCACGAAATCGCGTGCGCCTTCCGGTGTGCTCTTGATCAACACCGGTGTCTCCACCTCCAGGAAGTGCTGTGCGCTGAGGTAGTTGCGCACCTCGATGGCCATGCGGTGGCGCAGCTCGAAGTTGCGGCGCACGTTGGCGCGGCGCAGGTCGAGGTAGCGGTACTTGGCGCGCAGCTCCTCGCCGCCGTCGGTCTCCTCCTCGATGGTGAAGGGCGGTGTCTTGGCGCCGTTCAGCACCTTCAGCGCCGTCACCACCAGCTCGATCTCGCCGGTGGGCATGTTGGCGTTCTTGCTCTCGCGCTCGCGCACGGTGCCAATGGCCTGCACCACGAACTCACGGCCCAGCTGGCGCGCCTGTTCGCACAGCCCCTTGTCGCGCTCCATGTTGAAGCTGAGCTGGGTGATGCCGAATCGGTCGCGCAGGTCCACGAAGGTCATGCCGCCCAGGTCGCGGGCGCGTTGGACCCAGCCGGCCAGGGTCACGGTCTTTCCGGAGTCGGTGAGGCGGAGCTCGCCACAGGTGTGGGTGCGGTACATGGTTCTTGCGGTCGCCTGCCGAGCAGGCGGCGCGAAGTTACCCGAAGCCCCGGAGCCGGGACCCGCTTACCGCCTTTCCTTCAGCAGCGCGGCCTTGGCCACCTTGAGCGCACCGAGGGCATCGCTCTCGAGCTTCGGGTGCTTCAGCCCGAGCGCCTGCAACTGCTCGCGCAGCAGTCGGCCCACCAGCGCGCGGCTCTCCCATTGGTCGTCCGCAGGGATGATGAACCAGGGCGCGTGCGGAGCGGCCGTCTCCCGGATGGCATCCTCGTAGGCGGCCATGTAGTCCTTCCAGTAGGCGCGTTCCTTCACGTCGTTCGCGCTGAACTTCCAGTTCTTGTCGGGGTCGTCGATCCGCTCCAGGAAGCGCCTTTTCTGTTGGTCGCGGCTCATGTACAGGAAGAACTTCATGATCAACGTTCCGTTGCGGGCCAGGTGCTCCTCGAAGGCGCGGATGGAGGCGTAGCGCTGCTTCCAGAACTTCCCATCGATGTCCTTCACCTTGCGGATGCCGGGCAGCTTCTGCCCCACGAGCAGCTCGGGATGCACGCGGGTCACCAGCACCTCCTCGTAATGGCTGCGGTTGTGGATGCCGATGAAGCCCTTGGGCGGGATGGCGGCATGGTGGCGCCAGAGGAAGTCGTGTGAGCGCTCCAGCGTGGAGGGCGCCTTGAAGCTGTGCACCTGCACGCCCTGCGGGTTCACGCCGCTCATCACATGGCGGATGCAGCTGTCCTTGCCGGCCGCGTCCATCGCCTGGAAGATCAGCAGCACGCTTCGGTCCGCCGCGGCGTACAGCACGTCCTGCAGGTCCGAGATCACCTCGCGGTCCTTCTCCAGCAGTTCCTTCAGGTCCTTCTTCACCAACGGGGTGTCGATGTCCGTCCGGTGGCGCTTGAGCTTGAAGCGGCCTGTCCGCTCCACGCGGACGCGCGGGTCGTGCAGGAAGGGGGTGGTGATCTTCTTGGCCATGTTCCAAAGATGGGCAGGGGGCGGCTTGGTACGCTGGTCGTTGGTCCATGCCGGAGCTGGTACGGGCGTGGCGCAAGGGTGAACGGCCTCCGGTGTCAACCAACGTTCTATTGATGGTCCGGTCGATGCAGGGGAGGTTTACAGTGCTCGAAAGCAACACCTAAAACCGGACCATCATGAGATCTCCCTACCACCTGGTTCTGACCGCCCTGTTAACGACCAGTACGACAGGCCTGTTGGCACAGTTGCCGACGGTCGACAGCGTCTTCGCCACCAACGGCGTGCTCATCTCCCCGAACAGTGCCGCGCAGGAAGGCTCCGAGACGGAGCGCATCCTTGAGCTGTCGGATGGGCACTACCTCGGCATCGGCAGCAGGTGGCTCAACATGGGCTTTTACTACGATATCAGGCCATGCCTGATGAAGTACGACCTGTGCGGTGAACCGGACACTTCGTTCAGCAACGATGGGTCGGCCGAGATCCCCTGGCTCTCCATGGGCTACCTCATCCCGCGACGGGCGGTGGAGCTGGCGGATGGGTCCATGCTGATGTTCGGTTCCACCAACCCGGCCGGCGGTGCCTATTCAGGGAACAGGCCGGCGATCTTCAAGGTGCTTGCGAACGGGCAGCTCGACCTGTCCTTCGGCGTGGACGGTGTGTTGAGCTACGACTTCCCCGATGTCCTGTCCTGCGGTTTCGGACATGATCTGCTGCGCCTCGAAAGCGGCAAGCTCATCGGCACGGCCTCGCGCTCCAGCAATTCCAATGGTGGTTCGCAGGGCATGGCGTTGTTCGGCTACCTGCCCGATGGCGGGCCGGACCCCGACTTCGCCTCGGGTGGTGTGCTGCACGTTGGATCAAGCGAGCGCGTAGGCGTGGTGCGGGTGCACCAGGTGAACGACACCACCCTCCTCGTGCTCACCGCCAAGCTGCTGGGCGGCGGTCCCGATTTCCTGCAGCTTGAGCTGAGCGCTTACGACACCACGGGTGCTCTGCAGACCGCGTTCGGCACCAATGGCATTGCGATGGACACGACACTGCTCTCACCCATGGGTCGCTGGGGCTTCGACAGCGCGCTGGACGACCAGGGCCGCATCGTGGTCTTCGGCCGAAAGGATGAACAGCACCTGCAGGTGATGCGCTTCCTGCCCGATGGTACGCGCGATACGGCTTTCGGTACAGCCGGCACCACCTACGTGCCTGCCCTTGGTGCGAATGCCGCGGCGGTGCGCCTGTTGATCCGCGACGATGGCACCATGGTCTGCATCGCGGCCACCTTCAATGCCGGGTCGCAGTGGTTCGTGCTCGACGCCGATGGCGATCTCGCCCCGGGCACGAATTCCCTGATGCCGCTGCCTTCCGGAAGGGTCGCCACCGACCTGCTCAGCGTTTCGAATGGCCGTTGGATGGTGCAGGCCCAGGGCGGTTTTCCGATCTATGACCAGATGCAATTGCGCATGAGCGATGCGCCCGTCGTGATGCCGCACATCGCTGCGAACGGCGCCGACCTGGTCACCACCGGCAGCGGGACCGACTTCCAGTGGTACCTCAACGGCACGGCCATTCCCAACGCCACCGGGACCAGCCACACACCGGCCGGGAACGGCGATTACACGGTGGAGATGACGGATGACCTGGGCTGCACCGCCCTGTCGCCGGTGTTCACGGTGATCGCGGCGTCCGTTCAGGGAGCGGGGACGCATGAGGTGCTGCTGGTGAACACGATGGCGGAAGACAGGCTCATGGTCACGAACCCCGGAGATGGGATGAACGCCTATCGGATCCTGAACATGAGCGGCCAGGTGGTGGCCACCGGTCGCCTCGTCAACGGGACGAACACCCTTGATGTGAGCCGACTTGCACCGGGCGCCTATGTGCTGGCCTTGGAGGATGGCGACGCAGGTAGCGCGCTGCGCTGGGTGAAGATGTAGCGCATCCACGCAGTGGGAACAGGAAGGGCGCCCAACAGGCGCCCTTCCTGTTGTGATGGTCGTATCGCTTACAGTGTGCCTCGGTTCTCCTGCTCCCGCTCGATCGCCTCGAACAGGGCTTTGAAGTTGCCTTTGCCGAAGCTCTTCGCGCCCTTGCGCTGGATGATCTCGAAGAACATCGTGGGACGGTCCAGCACCGGCTTGGTGAAGAGCTGCAGCAGGTAGCCCTCGTCGTCGCGGTCCACGAGCACGCCGTGCTGCTTCAGCACCGCCAGGTCCTCGTCGATCTCGCCCACGCGGTCCAGCACGTCGTCGTAGTAGGTGGGCGGCACGTAGAGGAACTCCACGCCGCGGTCCTTCAGCGCGCTCACCGTTTCGATGATGTTGTTGGTGGCCACGGCGATGTGCTGCACACCGGCGCCGTTGTAGAACTCGATGTACTCCTCGATCTGGCTCTTCTTCTTGCCCTCGGCCGGCTCGTTGATGGGGAACTTGATGCGGCCGTTGCCGTTGCTCATCACCTTGCTCATCAGCGCGGTGTACTCGGTG
>JAEUSV010000049.1 GCA_016788485.1 Flavobacteriales bacterium | reverse complement strand
GCGCTGCACCTCGGTGATGCCCTCGGCATCGAACTTCAGGTTGTCCCAGGGCGAGGCGTTGCTGATCATGTACCAGCGCACGGCATCGGCGCCGTACTGGTCCAGCGTCTTGAACGGGTCCACCGCGTTGCCCAGGCGCTTACTCATCTTCTGCCCCACCTTGTCGAGCACCAGGCCGTTGCTCACCACGGTCCGATAGGCGACGCTGTCCTGCGTGAGCGTGGCGATGGCGTGCAGGGTGTAGAACCAGCCGCGCGTCTGGTCCACGCCTTCCGCGATGAAGGCGGCAGGGAACTTCTCCTTGAAGGTGGCCTCGTTCTCGAAGGGGTAGTGCCACTGCGCGTAAGGCATCGCGCCGCTGTCGAACCACACGTCGATGAGGTCGGTCTCGCGGTGCATGGGCTTGCCGCCGGGGCTCACCAGCACGATGTGGTCCACGTACGGCCGGTGGATGTCGATGCGGTCGTAGTTGGCATCGCTCATGTCCGCGGGGTCGAACGCGGCGTAGGGATCGGCCGCCATCACGCCGGCCTTCACGGCACGTGCGATCTCCTCCTTCAGCTGCTTCAGTGAACCGATGCAGAGCTCCTCATCTCCGTCCTCGGTGCGCCAGATGGGCAGCGGGATGCCCCAGTAGCGGGAGCGCGACAGGTTCCAGTCCTGCAGGTTCTCCAGCCAGTTGCCGAAGCGGCCGGTGCCCGTGCTCTCGGGTTTCCACGTGATGGTCTTGTTGAGCGCGATGAGCCGGTCCTTCTTTGCGGTCACACGTACGAACCAGCTGTCGAGCGGGTAGTAGAGCACGGGCTTGTCGGTGCGCCAGCAGTGCGGGTAGTTATGCTCGTACTTCTCCACCTTGAAGGCGCGGCCCTCGGTCTTCAGCTTGATGGCGATGCGCTCGTCCACGCTGAGGTACTTGTCGCGGCCCTGCTTCCTCGCCTCGGCCTCCTGCTCCTCCTTGCTGAGGTACTCGGCCTTCACGTACTCGCCGGCGAAGTCGGTCACTTCCGGCTTGAAGCGGCCGCGCAGGTCCACCAACGTGAGCGACCCGATGCCATGCTGCCGCGCCACGCGCTGGTCGTCCGCACCGAAGCTGGGCGCGGTGTGCACCACGCCGGTGCCGTCCTCCGTGGTCACGAAGTCGCCACCGATCACCTTGAACGCATCGCCGCCCTCGGGTGTGGCGTAGGGGAGCAGCTGCTCATAGCGGACTCCCTCGAGCTGGTGGCCGTAGAACTCGTCGAGGATGCTCCAGGGAATGTTCTTCCCATCGTTCTTGTAGTCCCCGAACGCGGAGTCCTTGTTCTTCTCGTTGAAGTATGCATTCAACCGCGCTTTGGCCAGCACCACGGTCTGCGGCGCGTGCGTGTACGGGTTGAAGGTCTTCACGCGCACGTAGTCCAGCTTGGGGCCCACGGTGAGCGCGCAGTTGCTGGGCAGGGTCCAGGGCGTGGTGGTCCACGCGAGGATGAACACGTCGCCGAAGGCGTCCTTGAACAGCCATTCACTGTTGGCGTCGCGCTTCACCTTGAACTGCGCCACCACGCTGGTGTCCTTCACCGGCTTGTAGGTGCCGGGCTGGTTGAGCTCGTGGCTGGAAAGGCCGGTGCCCGCAGCGGGCGAGTAGGGCTGGATCGTGTAGCCCTTGTACAGCAGGTCCTGGTCGTACAGCTGCTTCAACAGGTGCCACACGCTCTCGATGTACTTGGTGTGGTAGGTGACGTAGGGCTTCTCCAGGTCGAGCCAGAAGCCGATGCGCTTCGTCAGGTCGTTCCACACATCGGTGTAGCGCATCACGGCCTTGCGGCACGCAGCGTTGTACTCCTCGATGGAGATGCTCTTGCCGATGTCCTCCTTGGTGATGCCGAGCTCCTTCTCCACACCAAGCTCTATGGGCAGGCCGTGCGTGTCCCAGCCGGCCTTCCGGTCCACGCGGTGGCCCTTCTGTGTTTGGTACCGGCAGAAGATGTCCTTGATGGCGCGGGCCATCACGTGGTGGATGCCGGGCAGGCCGTTGGCACTGGGCGGCCCCTCATAGAACACGAAGGGCGGCGCGTCCTTGCGCAGCGCCAGGCTACGACCGAAGGTGTCCTCGGCCTCCCACTGCTTCAACACCTCCTCGGCGACCTTGGGCAGGTCGAGCTCGTCGTACTGCGGGAAACGCTTGTCCATCAGGGCTTTTCTACGGGGCCGCAAAGATAGCCGGATGCCCGATGCGGCTCCCGGGCCTCAAGGCTTGCACGAAAGGGTGGACCGGCATTCCTGGACCGGGTCCGTGCGGACCGTGGAGGGGCCGTAGATCCGGTCCG
>JAEUSV010000025.1 GCA_016788485.1 Flavobacteriales bacterium | reverse complement strand
ACCTTCTCCTTGCTCTCGATGGCCTGGTGGAGCCCATCGCTGTAGCGGCGGCCCTCCAGGATGCGGCCTGTCTGCTCGTCCACGATCTTCACCTTGCCGTCCATCACCACGTACTCCACGTCCTTCTCGAACAGGGCGTACGCACGGATCAGCTGGTTCACCGTGTGGATGCGCTCGCTCTTGATGCCGAAGTCGCGGAGCAGCTCGTCCTTGCGGCGTGCCTTCTCCTCGCCGGCGGCACCGCTCTTCTCGATCTCGGCGATGGTGGCGCCCACGTCGGGCATCACGAAGAACTGCGGGTCGTTCACGTCGCCGCTGATGAGGTCGATGCCTTTCTCCGTGAGCTCGATGCTGTTCTGCTTCTCATCGATCACGAAGAAGAGCTCCTGGTCCACCTTGGGCATCTCCTTGCCCTGGTCCTGCAGGTAGTAGGCCTCGACCTTCTGCAGCTGGGCCTTCATGCCCGGCTCGCTGAGGAACTTGATGAGGGCCTTGTTCTTGGGCAGACCGCGGTGGGCGCGCAGCAGCGCCATGGCGCCGCGCTCCACGTCCTCCTTCGAGGCCGTGCCGCCCTCCACGCCCTTGAGGGCCTCCTTGGCCTCGGCCAGCAGCTGCGTCACCAGCTGGCGCTGCGCGTTGTGCAGGCGCTCCACGCGGGGCTTGTACTCGTCGAACTGGTGCACCTCGCCCTTGGGCGTGGGGCCGCTGATGATGAGCGGCGTGCGGGCATCGTCGATGAGCACGCTGTCCACCTCGTCCACGATGGCGAAGTGGTGCTTGCGCTGCACGAGGGCGCCCGGGGTGTGGGCCATGTTGTCGCGCAGGTAGTCGAAGCCGAACTCGTTGTTGGTGCCGAAGGTGATGTCGGCCATGTAGGCGGCGCGGCGGGCCGGGCTGTTGGGCTCGTGCTTGTCGATGCAGTCCACCCGCAGGCCGTGGAACTCATAAAGCGGGCCCATCCACTCGCTGTCGCGCTTGCTCAGGTAGTCGTTCACGGTGACCACGTGGACCCCGCGGCCGGTGAGCGCGTTGAGGAAGACGGGCAGCGTGGCCACCAGCGTCTTGCCCTCACCGGTGCTCATCTCGGCGATCTTGCCCTTGTGCAGCGCGATGCCACCGATGAGCTGCACATCGTAGTGCACCATGTCCCAGGCTACGCTCGCCCCTGCAGCGGTCCAGCTGTTGTTCCAGATGGCATCGTCGCCCTCGATGCGCACGCTGTCCCGCTTGGTGGCGATCTCGCGGTCGAGCTCGGTGGCGCGCACGCGCACGGAACCCTCCTTGAAGCGGCGTCCGGTCTCCTTCACCAGGGCGAAGGCCTCCGGCAGGATCTCCAGCAACACCTCCTCCATGGCGGCCACGATGCGCTCCTCGAGCTTGTCGATCTCCTGGTAGCGGCCCTCGCGTTCCTGGATGGGCATGCGCGGGTCGGCCTCGATCTCGGCGCGCAGGGAGTCCACCCTGGCCTGGTCGTCCTTCACATGGTCGCGGATGCGCTGGCGCAGGTCCAGGCTGCGTTGGCGCAGCTCGTTGTTGCTCAGGCCGGCGAGCTTGGGGAACTCGGCCTGGATGCGCTCCACCAGGGGCTGCACCTCCTTGAGGTCGCGCTGGGCCTTGTCGCCGAAGACCTTCTTGAAGACGTTGGTAAGGGTGCCGATCATGTCGGGGGGATGGAAAGGGGATGGAATCGTGCCGCGGGGGTGTTGCTGGCGGCAAAGGCCGCCAAAGTTAGCCGCCTTGGCTTAGGGCGCCAGCCGTGGGGCACAGACCCTGCCATAGCGGGGGCGCTGCCACATCGGCAGAAAAGCGAAAGCCCTCCGGGTGGAGGGCTTCGCAGGGGTTGCGTGGGGGATCAATACTCGTCCTCGTTGAAGAAGAAATCCTCCTTCGACGGGTAGTCGGGCCAGATGTCCTCGATGCTTTCGAAGACCTCCTCGTCGTCCTCAATGGCCTGAAGGTTCTCCACCACCTCCAGCGGGGCGCCGGTGCGCATGGCGAAATCGATGAGCTCGTCCTTGGTGGCGGGCCAGGGTGCATCCTCCAGGTAGGAGGCCAGTTCGAGGGTCCAGTACATGTTCGGCCTAGGTAGGGTCCTTGAAATCGGCGGCAAATATAGACGGATGGGGATCCGGGCGACAGGTACTTTTCAACCGCTGGTGGACAACCGGAGTCCCTAGGGCGGCAAGGCTTTGCGATGATCAGCCCCGGGGGCGCCACGGCACCTCGGGTGCGCCGAGCTCCTGCCCCAAGGACCGTGCCAGCACGAACAGCAGGTCCGAAAGGCGGTTGAGGTAGCGGATCAGCACGTCCGGCACGGCCTCATGGGCGGCCAGGGAAACGCAGCGGCGCTCGGCCCTGCGGCACACCGTGCGGCAGATGTGGGCCTGGCTCACCGCCGGATGGCCGCCGGGCAGGATGAAGTTGCGCATCTCGGGCAGCTCCTTGTCCATGGCGTCCATGGCCGCCTCCAGCGCCGCGACCAGCTCGTCGGTGACGGGCGGCACCTGGAAACGGTCGGCCTCCTCCTCGGAGCCCGCGGCCAGCCGTGAGCCGATGCTGAACAGGATGTGCTGGACCCCCTTGAGCAAGGGGCGGTGGCGTTCGGTGCTCCAGTCGATCAGCAGGCCCAGGTGGCTGTTGAGCTCGTCGATGGTGCCATAGGCCTCGATGCGCAGGTGGTCCTTGGGCACGCGCACACCGCCCAGCAGGGAGGTCTGCCCCTTGTCGCCGGTGCGGGTGTAGATCTTCATGGTGCGATCGGTCAGTAGCGCAAACGGAAATGCTGGGGGGCTTGTTCGCTGCGGAAGAACACCAGGCCCAGGGCGAACAGGTCGATCGTGACGGTGACGCGCGGGTGCTGTTTCACCGCCTCCCACGCCTCCTCCATGCCACGGCTCCAGTGGATGTCGTCGAGGATGAAGAGGCTGTCATTGTGGGCCTTGGTGAGGCATTGCTCGAAGTACTCCAGCGTGGGCCCCTTCGCGTGGTGCCCGTCGATGAACACCATGTCGAGCGCGTCCACGTTGCGCAGCACCTCCGGCAGGCGCGAACGGAAACTACCGAGCAACGGCGTGATGTTGCGCTGCTTCAGCTCGTCGAAGTGGTGGCGCGCGATGTGATGCGTCTGCGGGCATCCCTCGATGGTGATGACCGTGCCGTTCTCGGCGCCTCGCGCCAGGTAGAGCGTGCTGATGCCGAAGCTGGTGCCGAGCTCCAGCACCGTGCCGGGGTCCTGCCACCGGGCCAGGCGGAAGAGCATCTGGGCGTAGTGCGGCGGCTTCAGGGCCGTGCGGGCCATGTCGGCCACGCGCCGCACGGGCAGGTCGAGCACGCGGCTTCCGGCCCCCAGGTCGTTCACGCGGATGGTCTGCTCGCTGTCCAGCAGTTCCTCGCGCAGCTGTTCGACCGCCGGATACTCGGGCCGGTGGCCCGTGTCGCGCAGCACCTGGTCGGCCAACCCGTACACGAAGGGCGAATGGATGCCGTGGCGCGAACGCGCCTTCACCAGGTGCTCCAGGTAGCTGCCGATCTGCCGAAGCTGTTCGCCCATGCCGCGGCGAAATTAGATGGTGCATCCAGGGTGTCCCCTGTCGCCGGGCACACGGGCCAACAGCCTGATGTTCGTCAGGTCGCGCCTTGCCGGCCGGGTCGACCTTCGCGGCCATGACCGCTCGGACCGGAACGGAGGTGAAGTGCTACCACTGCGGCGAGACCTGCCGTGAGGAGCACCGGGTGCATGAGGAGAAGGACTTCTGCTGTCAGGGCTGTCAGGTGGTGTACGACCTCCTGCAGGAGAGCGGCCTTTGCGAGTACTACCGGCTCGAGGACCGTCCCGGCACGCGGCACAAGGCGGCGGCCGAGGAGGCGCGCCCGGAGCTCTTCGACCTGCCGGAGGTGCGCGACCGTCTGGTGGAGTACAGCGAGGACGGCATCACGCGCGTTCGCCTGCACATCCCGCAGATGCACTGCAGCAGCTGCATCTGGCTGCTGGAGAACCTGCATAAGCTACAGCCCGCCATCATCCGGTCGCGCGTGCGTTTCACGGACAAGGAGCTCACGGTCACCTTCCGCGAAGCGCAGCTCGGCCTACGCGGCCTGGTGGAGCTGCTGCGCAGGGTGGGCTACGGACCGCTGCTCACCGGGCGTTCCGGCGAGCAGCGCAAGGGTCCCGGGATCCCACGCACACTGTACATCAAGCTCGGTGTGGCCGGCTTCTGCTTCGGCAACATCATGCTTTTCAGCTTCCCCGAGTACCTCGGTGCCGACACGGCCGATGGCACGCTGCTGAAGGGCTTCCAGTTCCTCAACTTCGTCTTCTCCCTGCCCGTGGTGTTCGTGTCGAGCACCGATTTCTTCCGTTCGGCCTGGGCTGGCCTGCGCGGGCGCCGCATCAACATCGACCAGCCCATCGCGCTCGGCATCATCGCGCTCTTCCTCCGTTCCACCCTCGATGCCGTCACCGGTGCAGGTCCTGGCTATTTCGACTCGCTGGCCGGCCTCATCTTCTTCCTGCTGATCGGTCGCTGGTACCAGGCCTACACGTACAGCGCGCTCAGCTTCGACCGCACCCTTAACGACTTCCTGCCCCTGGCCGTACTGCGGCGCAAGGGCGACAAGGAGGAGCCCGCGAGCGTGGGCGACCTGCGGCCCGGGGACCGCATCGTCATCCGCGACCAGGAGCTGGTGCCCGTGGACGCCATCCTGCGTTCCGGCATCGGCAACATCGACAACAGCTTCATCACTGGCGAGCCGTTGCCCGTGAAGCGCAACGTGGGCGATACCGTGCGCGCGGGTGGACGGCAGCGTGGCGCGGCCATCGAGCTCGAGGTGCTGCGTGCCTTCCAGGACAGCCACCTGAAGCGGCTGTGGGAGGAGCATACGGGCGATCACGAGCGGCCTTTGATGCCGCGCACCATCGATGCGGTGGCCCGGCGGTTCACCGTGGCGGTGCTGCTGATCGCCACTGGCGCCGGCCTGTATTGGTGGGGGCACGATGCCCGCCAGGTGTGGCCTGTGGTGACGGCCGTGCTGATCGTGGCCTGCCCCTGCGCGCTGGCGCTGGCCATGCCCTTCGCTTACGGGCACACCATCCGTCTGCTCGGCCGCCGCGGCCTCTTCCTGCGTGATGCGGAGGTGGTGGAGCGCATGGCCTTCATCAATGCCGTGGTGTTCGACAAGACCGGAACGCTCACGGCGCGCGAGGCCTATGACATGGCCTTCGTGGGAGTGCCGCTGACGGCGCAGGAGCGCATGCTCGTGCGGTCGGTCGCGCGCAACAGCACGCACCCTTTGAGCGCGGTGCTGTACAACGGTATCAAGGCGCCTTTGAAGGACGCGGTGTTCGTGGAGGAGGAGGCGGGTGAAGGGATCGGCGGGATGGTGGACGGGGTGACCGTGCGCATAGGTTCGGTGCGCTTCTGTTCAGGAGCTCCCGTGGAGCGTGAGCCGGGCGTGGCCCAAGTGCATGTGTCCATCGGGGGTGTGCACCGTGGCCGCTTCGATGTGCGCAAGCGGGCCCGCAGTGGCATGGCCGAAAGCGTGGCGGGCATCGGGGCGAAGGCCCGCACCTACCTGCTCACCGGTGATGCCACCGTGGATGGCGACGTGGCCGCCGCGTTCACCCCTGGAGCCATGCGCACCGGCTGCACACCGCCCGAGAAGGCCCGCTTCGTGCGCGAGCTTCAGGCCGATGGCACCCGCGTGATGATGGTGGGCGACGGCCTGAACGATGCCGGTGCGTTGCAGCAGAGCGACATCGGTGTCACCGTGAGCGAGAGCAGCGCGGCCCTGAGCCCCGCCAGCGACGCGATCCTCGACGCGCGTTCGCTCGCCGACCTGCCGGCCATGCTCCACCTCGCCCGCAGGGCCCGCCGCATCGTGTTCGCCAGTCTGGCCATCTCGCTCATGTACAACGTGACCGGCGTGTCGTTCGCCGTAAGCGGGCACCTGACGCCGCTGGTGGCCGCGATCCTCATGCCCCTGAGCTCGGTATCGGTGGTCGGTTTCGTGACGCTCGCCATCTGGTGGGCGGCCCGGGACCTGGGCCTGGCCTCCAGGACCTGACGAAAGTCATACTTGCCGCATGAGCGGCGTCAGGCTGCGACCGTCATGGAACCGTCAGCTTTGGGCACTTTCACCGCGGTACCATGAACGTCATCTTCCTGTTGATCACGGCCAGCACCATCGTGGCGGGCGTGTTCCTGGCCGCGTTCATGTGGGCCGTGAAGAGCGGGCAGTTCGAGGACGACCGGTCGCCGGCCGTTCGCATGCTCGCCGAGAATGACCTGCGTTCAACCCCCCCCTCCGAAACCAAGTGACCCATGCTCGAGCGATTCCATTACGATAACCGGATCGTCAAGGCCTTCCTCTTCGCCTCCATCCTCTTCGGGATCGTGGGGATGCTGGTGGGCATCATCGTGGCCCTCCAACTGGTGATCCCGGGCCTCAACGCGGCCGAGTGGTTCACGTTCGGTCGCCTGCGCCCGCTCCACACCAACGCGGTGATCTTCGCCTTCGTGGGCAACGGCATCTTCGCCGGTGTGTACTACAGCATGCAGCGCCTGTTGAAGACGCGCATGTTCAGTGATGCGCTCAGTTGGATCCACTTCTGGGCCTGGCAGCTGATCATCGCCAGCGCGGCCATCACGCTCCCGCTCGGTTTCACCACCGGCAAGGAGTACGCCGAGCTGGAATGGCCCATCGACATCGCGATCACGCTGGTGTGGGTGGTGTTCGGCATCAACATGTTCGGCACCATCCTCAAGCGCCGGGAGCGCCACCTGTACGTGGCCATCTGGTTCTACATCGCCACCTGGGTCACGGTGGCCATGCTGCACATCGTGAACAGCTTCGAGATCCCGGTGAGCCTCTTCAAGAGCTACAGCTGGTACGCCGGTGTGCAGGACGCGCTGGTGCAGTGGTGGTACGGTCACAACGCGGTGGCCTTCTTCCTCACCACCCCGTACCTGGGCCTCATGTACTACTTCATGCCGAAGGCGGCCAACCGCCCGGTCTACAGCTACAAGCTCTCCATCATCCACTTCTGGGCGCTCATCTTCATCTACATCTGGGCCGGTCCGCACCACCTGCTCTACAGCTCGCTGCCGGATTGGGCGCAGAGCCTCGGCACCGTGTTCAGCATCATGCTCATCGCGCCCAGCTGGGGTGGCATGCTCAACGGCCTGCTCACGCTCCGTGGCGCCTGGGACCGCGTGCGTGAGGACCCCGTGCTCAAGTTCTTCGTGGTGGCCGTGACCTGCTACGGCATGGCCACGCTGGAAGGACCGCTGCTCAGCACCAAGTTCTTCAACAGCATCAGCCACTTCACCGACTGGACCATCGCACACGTGCACGTCGGCGGCCTCGGCTGGAACGGCTTCCTCACTTTCGGCATGGTGTACTGGCTCGTGCCGCGCCTGTACGGCACCAAGCTCTACAGCACCGGACTGGCCAACGCCCACTTCTGGATCGGTACGCTCGGCATCGTGTTCTACGCGATCCCGATGTACTTCGCAGGCTTCACGCAGAGCCTCATGTGGAAGCAGTTCACCCCGGACGGCTACCTGGTGTACAAGAACTTCCTCGACACGCTGCTGCAGATCGAATACGCGTACTGGCTGCGCGCCCTGGGCGGTGTGCTCTTCCTGCTCGGTGCCTTGCTGATGGTGTACAACGTGTGGCGCACGGTGGCCCAGGGCAAGCTGGTGGCCGAGGAGGCCGCGGAGGCCCCTGCGCTGGAAGGCGTGCCGGTGACCTCCGACGGCGGGTACTGGCACCGTTGGATCGAGCGCAGCCCCATCTGGATGCTGGTGCTCAGCCTGGTGCTGGTCGCGATCGGCGGCCTCATCGAGCTGGTGCCCACCTTCCTCATCAAGAGCAACGTGCCCACCATCGCCAGCGTGACACCCTACACGCCGCTGGAGCTGCATGGTCGTGACATCTACATCCGTGACGGCTGCTACACCTGTCACTCGCAGATGGTGCGTCCCTTCCGCAGTGAGACCGAGCGTTATGGCGAGTACGCCAAGGCCGGTGAGTTCGTGTACGACCACCCGTTCCAATGGGGAAGCAAGCGCACCGGTCCGGACCTCCTCCGTGTGGGCGGCAAGTACCAGAACAGCTGGCACTTCTACCACATGCTCGATCCGGGCAAGTTCGTGAAGGGCTCGTTGATGCCCCCGTTCCCGCACCTGTTCGAGAACACGATCGACGTGGATGGCACCAAGGCGCGCATCGAGGCCATGCAGACACTGGGCGTCCCCTATCCCGAGGGCTATGGTGATGCGAAGGCCATGGAGGACCTTCAGGCGCAGGCCAAGCTGATCACGGATGATCTGAAGAAGGGCGGCATCGAGATCGATGGCGACCGCGAGATCGTCGCGCTCATCGCTTACCTGCAGCGCCTTGGCACCGACATCAAGAAACCGGCCGCCGTGGCCGCCAAGTGATCGGGGTCATGCTCAAGTTCATCAAGCACCACCTCGACACCATCCAGGGCGTCGACATCTATCCGGTCATCTCCTTCGTGCTCTTCTTCGGGTTCTTCCTGGGGGTGCTCTGGTGGGTGGGGACCGCGGGCAAGCACGCCTTCGACCACATGAAACAACTGCCGCTCAACGAACAGGACAATTGAAGCCATGAACAAGCGGAACCTTCTTTCCATCGCCACCCTGGCCCTGCTCGGTGTTCCGGCCGTGGCCCAGGATGCTGCGGCCGCCGCGACGGTGGCCACCGGCTCCAGCACGGGCATCAACCCCAATTACCTGCTGCTCGGGGCCGCCATCCTGCAGGTGGTCATCATCATCTCGTTGAACAGCGTGATGCGCCTGCTCGGCGGCAGCGGCAAGGTGTGGACCGCGCGCATGCAGCGCACTTCGACGGCGGCGCTCGTGCTGCTACTGTTCACCGGTGCGCAGGATGCACAGGCCGCCACCGGGCCCACCCAGTGGACGTCCAATCAGCTGTTCTACGTGCTCATCGTGGTGAACGTGTTCCTGTTCATCCTGCTGCTCGCACAGGTGAACCTGCTCCGCAACATGACGCGGACCCTCGTGGGCAAGGCGGAGGAGGAGCATGCCACGTCCGCTGGCGCCGCACGTGTGAAGCGCCCGACCTTCGAGTCGAAGCTGCTGCAGGTGCTGACACGCCGTGTTTCCATGGAGCGTGAGCAGGATGTGCTGATGCATCACGAATACGATGGCATCCGTGAGCTCGACAACGTGCTTCCGCCCTGGTGGCTGTGGTTGTTCTATGGCACCATCATCTGGAGCGTGGTGTACCTGGTGAACGTGCACGTGACGGGCGTATGGCCGCACCAGGCCGATGAGTACGCGCAGGAGATGGAGCAGGCCAAGGCGGATGTGGCGGCCTATGTGGCGCGGCTCGGTGAGAGCGTCGACGAGAACAACGTGAAGTTACTGACCGATGCGGGCGCCATCGGCACGGGCAAGGGCCTCTACGAGGCGAACTGCGTGGCCTGCCACGGTTCGGCGGCCGAAGGCAAGACCGGTCTTGGTCCCAACCTCACCGATGCCTACTGGATCCATGGTGGCGGCATCAAGAACGTGTTCTCCACCATCAAGTACGGTGTTCCCGCCAAGGGCATGATCTCGTGGAAGACCCAGATGAAGGCGAGCGAACTGCAGGCCGTGGCCAGCTATGTCCTGAGCCTGCAGGGCAGCGAACCGGCCAATGCCCAGCCGCCCCAGGGTGACCTGTGGAAGGAGGAAGGTGCGCCTGCGGCCGCCGCTGACAGTACTGCTGCCCCGGCGGACAGCAGCGCAACGCCCGCCGACACGGCCTCCGCGTCGGGCATGGCGCAAGCGAAGTGAGCACGATGTCCAGCGCCAACGCACCGAAAGGCAGGGACGAGAGCTTCCGCGATTCGATCGCCACCGTCGACAAGCGGGGCAAGCGCATCTGGATCTATCCCAAGAAGGTCTCCGGCCGGTTCTTCAACCGCCGGAGCCTTTTCGGTTACAGCCTGCTCGTGCTGCTCCTGGCGGGGCCGTTCATCCGCATCGGTGGTGAGCCGCTGCTGATGGTCAACATCCTGGAAAGGCGCTTCGTGTTCTTCGGACAGACCTTCTGGCCCCAGGACATCCACCTCTTCGTGCTGGGCTTCATCACGTTCATCGTGTTCGTGGCCCTCTTCACGGTCGCCTTCGGCCGTCTGTTCTGCGGATGGGCCTGCCCGCAGACCGTGTTCATGGAGCTGGTGTACCGCCGGATCGAGTACTGGGTCGAAGGCGACTGGAAGGAACAGCAGGCCTTGAACAAGGCGTCATGGGATTGGACGAAGCTGGGCAAGAAGACGCTCAAACACATGCTGTTCTTCGCCGTCGCGTTCGTCATCGGCAACGTGTTCCTGGGCTACATCGTGGGCAGTGATGAGCTCCTCCGCATCATCACCGAGCCCCTGGCGCAGCACATGGGCGGGTTCGTCGCCATGATCGGGTTCTCGCTGGTGTTCTATGGCGTGTTCGCGTTCATGCGCGAGCAGGTGTGCACCACGGTGTGCCCGTACGGTCGCCTGCAGGGGGTGCTTCTTGACCGGCGTTCGCTGGTCATCGCCTACGACCATGTACGGGGAGAGCCCCGGGACAAGGTGCGCAAGGGCGAGGACCGCGCGTCGGTGGGGAAAGGTGACTGCATCGACTGCAAAGCCTGTGTGCATGTATGCCCCACCGGCATCGACATCCGCAATGGCACCCAGCTGGAGTGCGTGAACTGCACCGCATGCATCGACGCCTGTGACCACATGATGGACAGCGTGGGCCTGAAGCGCGGGCTGATCCGCTACGCCAGCGAGGTCGAGATCGCGGAGAAGAAGCCCTGGCGCTTCACCACGCGCATGAAGGCATACTCCGTCGTGCTCACCCTTCTCATCGGCATCATCGCCGTGCTCCTGGCCACGCGCAGCGATGTGGAGAGCACCGTGCTCCGCAATCCCGGAACGCTGTTCCAGAAGCAGGACGACGGCCGCATCAGCAACCTGTACCAGTACCGGGTGGTGAACAAGACCTCGCGCGACATGCCCGTGCGTTTCGAGCTGCTCGACGCGAAGGGCGAGATCAGGGTCGTGGGCAGGGAGCAGGAGCTGCGCAGCGCGCAGATCGTGGAGGGCGAGATGTTCATCGTGCTCGACCCCGGACAGATGGCGGGCTACAACACCGAAGTGACCGTCGGGGTATACTCCGGCGACAAGTTGCTCGAGAAGGTGCGAACTTCGTTCATCGGACCAATGACACGTCGTGGATCATGAAGCTCAACTGGGGACATGGGATCTTCGCAGCGCTCGCGCTGTTCATAGGCATGATGGCGTGGTTCATGGTGCGTGCGATCAACAACCCCGAGGAACTGGTCACCGAGGACTACTACAAGGAGGAACTCCGCTACCAGGAACGCATCGATGGGAAGGGGATGGCCGCAGCGGCTGGTGAGCCCGTGCGCTGTGAAGCGGGCACGGGGCGGGTGGACGTGATCTTTCCTGCAGCAGTGAAAGGAGCGAAGGTCACAGGGACCATCCGTTTCATGAAGCCGAACGACAGCCGTGCGGACCGTGTGGTGCCGCTGGTGATCGATTCGGCCGGGCGCTGTGCCGTTGACACGCGCGACTGGATGCTCGGAGCCTACCACGTGGAAGTGGACTGGCTGCTCGATGGGGTGGCGCGGGTCTCCGAGGACCATATTGACCTCCGATGACCGCGTACCTGGGCCCGGCACTGCTGCTCGGCCTGCTGAGCAGCGCCCATTGCGTGGGCATGTGCGGCCCCATCGC
>JAEUSV010000159.1 GCA_016788485.1 Flavobacteriales bacterium | reverse complement strand
TGTGCCGGCCTGCCCATCGATTGCGTCGGCGATCCAGGCGGGAACGAGCTGCCGGGAAGTCCTTGCGACGACGGTGATCCGGACACGGGCAACGACAGCTGGCAGACGGACTGCACCTGTGCGGGTGAGCCATATGATTGCGTGGGCGTGGCCGGTGGTACGGACCTGCCCGGGACGCCTTGCGACGATGGCAACCCGAACACCGGCAACGATACCTGGCTGGGGAACTGTTCGTGCCTTGGTCAGGCGTACGACTGCGCTGGTGTGCCTGGTGGACCGGCATTGCCCGGTACATCATGCAACGATGGCGACCCGGGTACCGTGCAGGATACCTGGACCGCACTGTGCACGTGCGTAGGTACGCCTGTGGATTGTGCCGGCGTGCCGGGCGGAACGGCCTTCGTGGATGATTGCGGTGTGTGTGCGGGTGGCAATACGGGAATAACGCCGGATCCTGACACGGACCTGGACGCCGTGCTCGATTGCAACGACAACTGCCCGGGCTTCAACAACCCGCAGCAGGTCGACTTCGACCTGGACGGTTACGGCGACCTCTGTGATAACTGTCCGTGGGTGTCGAACCCGGACCAGCTCGACACGGACGGGGACGGGGTGGGGGACCTCTGCGACCTGATCGGCATGGCCGAATCGCCGGCGATCCCGGTGCTTCTTCTTCACCCCAACCCCACCACGGGTCTGGTCTTCTTCCAATGGCGTGATCCCTCCGCCCAACGGGTGAAGTTGTTCGACGTTCTCGGTGCATTGGTCAAACAGGACGAAATGTCCGGTTCGATGGATGTGTCCGATCTGTCGACGGGCACCTACCTGCTGGTGGTGGAAGCCCGCGATGGGCGTGTGTTGGCGCGTGCGCGCCTGGTCCGCGAATAGCGTCCGCTCCATCCTGTGCATGGCCGTTCCCGTCAGAACGGTCCCCGTTCCTGGTCATCGTGCGTGAAACCTTCGGCCCGGCTCCACGGTTAAAAGGCCCGAATGACCATGTCCAACGCCCCCATCAGCATCTGCCAGCTGAGCAAGGCCGCAGCACTGCCGCTGCGCAAGGGCCGGTCGTTCGCCCCGAACCATCCAGCCATTGCCGCCCATGCTCCGCTCCCTTCTGTTCGCCGCGTTCCTCGCGCTTGCCGCGCTTGTTAGCGCCCAGACGTCCTCGGTGATCAGTGCCGTGCAGGTCTCCGCGACCGTGCAGGCCAACCCGCCGTCGATCACGTTGTCGTGGGCTCCGTTGGCCAACACCAACAGCTTCACGATCTACCGCAAGTCAAAGGCGGCCACCTCCTGGGGCTCGGCCTACGCCACCGCTTCAGGCTCAGCCACGCAATGGACGGACAACGGGGTGTCCACCGGCACCTACTACGAGTACCGCATCGTCCGTTCCGCGTCGGGTGGCACGGGCAACGGCTATATCGCCGCCGGCATCGAGGTGCAACCCACCGAGTACCGGGGCAAGCTCATCCTGCTCGTTGACAATACCCTGACGGCTTCGCTCGCGGCAGAGATCCAGACCCTGCAGAACGACCTCAAGGCCGATGGTTGGAGCGTCATCCGACAGGATGTATCGCGCACCGCTTCGGTGAGCAGCATCCGCGGCATCGTCGCCGGCCTTTACAATGCCGATCCCGCGAACGTGAAGGCCTTGTACCTGCTCGGCCACATCCCGGTGCCGTACAGCGGCAACATCGCGCCTGATGGTCACAGCTCACACCAGGGCGCATGGCCATGCGACGGCTACTACGGTGACGTGGATGGTACGTGGACCGACAACAGCGTGAACGCGACCGGTGGCTACCCATTGAACCACAACGTGCCCGGCGATGGCAAGTTCGATCAGAACAACCCGCCCACGCCCCTGGAGCTCCAAGTGGGACGTGTGGACCTCTCGGACATGCCGGCCTTCGCCCAAAGCGAGGCCCAACTGCTCTCAAGCTACCTGAACAAGGCCCACGGCTTCAAGGTGAAGGCCTGGACGCCGCAGACCCGGGGCATCATCTTCGACAACCTGCAGTGGGTGAGCAACCCGCTGGCCGGCTGCGGTTACATGAGCATCGCACCCCTCGTGGGCTGGTCGAACATCACGGACTGCTATCCCTACGCCTATTCGTTCGGTTCCTATGTGAACAACCAGAGCTACCTCTGGACATACAGCAGCGGAGGCGGCATGCAGGCGGTGACGAACAACGTGCTCACCTTCAACGGGGCCAACAACATCGCCACCACCGAGGAGTACGCCACCACCACCCAGCTGGGCGGCGTGTTCAACATGAGCTTCGGCAGCTACTTCGGCGATTGGGACAACAAGAACAACTTCCTCCGTGCCCATCTCGCGAGCGGCCAGGGCCTCACCAGCGTGTGGGCGGCCATCCCCAATTGGTGGTTCCACCACATGGGCATGGGCGATCACATCGGCTACAGCGCGATCCAGAGCATGAACAACGGGTCGGTGTACACCCCGCAGAGCAATGGCTGGCAGGGCTCCACCTATTCCCGCAGCCACCTGGGCCTCATGGGCGATCCCTCGCTGCGCATGAACATGGTGGCCCCGCCCACCGCCCTCCAGGTCACGAACGCTGGTGGCTATGCTTCCTTCTCCTGGACCGCTTCACCCGAGCCCGTCCTCGGCTACTACATCTACCAGGTCAACGCCACCACGGGCGTCATCACCCGAGTGGTTTCGTCCATGGTCACTGGCACTTCGTTCACGAGCCCCACGGTGCCCTTCGTGGCGGGCACGGAGTACATGGTGCGCGCCGTGAAGCTCCAGTCGACCAACAGCGGCAGCTACTATAACCTGTCCCTGGGCGCCATCGCCACGGCCACGGGCGGCGCCACCCCCGATTGCCTCGGTGTGGTGGGCGGCCCCGCCGTGCCCGGAAGCGCATGCAACGACGGCAACGCCTGCACCGTGAACGATGTGTACAACGCGAGCTGTCAGTGCGTCGGCACGGCCAGCGGCGACACCGATGGTGATGGCATCTGCAATGCGCAGGACAACTGTCCCACGCTCGCCGGCCAGATCGGTTCCAGCTGCAACGACGGCAATGCCTGCACCACCAACGATGTGATCAACGCCAGCTGCCAGTGCTCGGGCACTCCGGTCGCCGACAACGATGGCGACGGCATCTGCAACCTGCTCGACAACTGCCCCAACGTCGCTGGCCAGATCGGCAGCAGCTGCAACGATGGCAACCCCTGCACGGTGAACGATGTGCTGAACAGCAGCTGCCAGTGCGTAGGGACCACCAGCCCCGACAGCGATGGCGATGGCATCTGTAATGCGCAGGACAACTGCCCGAACGTCGCCGGCCAGATCGGGTCGGCCTGCAACGATGGCAACCCCTGCACGGTGAACGATGTGCTGAACAGCAGCTGCCAGTGCGTGGGCACGGCCAGCCCCGACAGCGACGGTGATGGTATCTGCAACGCGCAGGACAACTGCCCGAACGTCGCCGGCCAGATCGGGAGCGCCTGCAACGATGGCAACCCGTGCACGGTGAACGACGTGCTCAACAGCAGTTGCCAGTGCGTGGGCACCGCGAGCGGCGACAGCGACGGCGATGGCATCTGCAACGCACAGGATAACTGCCCTAATGTGCCCGGCCAGATCGGTTCGGCCTGCAACGATGGCGATCCCTGCACCACGAACGATGTGCTCAACAGCAGCTGCCAATGCGCCGGAACGGCCAGCCCCGATAGCGACGGTGATGGCATCTGCAACGCGCAGGACAACTGCCCCGCCACGCCGGGTCAGGTGGGTTCGGCCTGCAACGATGGCAATGTGAACACGGTGAACGACATCGTGAACGCCAACTGCCAGTGCGCCGGGTCGGTATTGAACTGTGACGACAACAACCCTTGCACACTCGACTACTTCGATGGCGGCATGGGCATCTGTGTCAACCTGCCCAGCCCGGATACGGACGGTGACGGCCTGTGCGACATGACGGACCCCTGCCCCAACGGCCCCAACCCCGGCCTGTCCTGCGATGATGGCAACGCGAACACCATCAACGATGTGTTCGGCGCGAACTGCCAGTGCACCGGCACCCTCGTGGTGTTCGACTGCGCGGGAGTGGCCAACGGTACGGCGGCGGTGGATGCCTGCGGCGTGTGCGCCGGTGGCACCACGGGCAATGTGCCCAACAGCAGCTGCACCGACTGCGCCGGCGTGGTGAACGGTATGGCGAGCGTGGACGGCTGCGGCGTGTGCAGCGGTGGTACGACGGGCCTGGTGCCCAACGCCAGCTGCACGGACTGCCTGGGCGTGCTCAACGGTACGGCGCTGCCCGGTAGCTCCTGCGATGATGGCAACGCGAACACCATCAACGATGTGTTCGGGGCGAACTGCCAGTGCACCGGCACCCTCGTTGTGTTCGACTGCGCGGGCGTGGCCAACGGTACGGCGGCGGTGGATGCCTGCGGCGTGTGCGCCGGCGGCACCACGGGCAATGTGCCCAACAGCAGCTGCACCGACTGCGCCGGCGTGGTGAACGGTACGGCAAGCATGGACGACTGCGGTGTATGCAGCGGCGGCACCACGGGCAATGTGCCCAACGCCACCTGCTCCGACTGTGCGGGTGTGGCCAACGGCACGGCGGCGTTGGATGCGTGCGGCGTATGCGCTGGCGGCACCACGGGCATCGTACCCAACAGCAGCTGCACCGACTGTGCCGGCGTGGTGAACGGGACCGATCTGCCCGGTGCTCCGTGCAACGATGGTGACCCCCTCACCGGCGATGATCTCTGGGATGCCAACTGCCAGTGCATCGGGCTTCCGCTGGACTGCATGGGCGTGCCCGGTGGCACTGCCTTGCCCGGAACCCCGTGCAACGACCTCAATGGCCTCACCGGCAACGACGTGTGGAACGCGAACTGCCAATGCGTGGGTCAGGTGATCGACTGCCTGGGCGTGCCCGGTGGCAGTGCGCTTTCCGGTACACCCTGCAACGACGGCAATGCGGCCACCGGCAACGATGCGTGGAACGCGAACTGCCAGTGCGTGGGTCAGGTGATCGACTGCATGGGCGTGCCCGGTGGCAGTGCGCTGCCCGGAACACCCTGCAACGACGGTAATGGCGGCACCCAGGGCGATCTCTGGACCTCCAATTGCCAGTGCATCGGCAACAGTGTGTCGATCGATTGCACCGGTACGCCCGGTGGAACGGCCCTGCCCGGCACCGCGTGCGATGATGGCGATGCCAGCACGGGCAACGATGTCTACGGCACCGACTGCACCTGCGCCGGTCAGCCCATCGACTGTGCCGGTGTGATCGGAGGCTCCGCCGTGCTGGATGATTGCGGTGTATGCGCCGGTGGCACCACGGGCATCGTCCCCAACGAGGATGCCGATGCGGACGGTTTGCTGGCCTGCGACGACATCTGCCCGGACACCTACAACCCGGACCAGTCCGACTTCGATGGCGACAATGTGGGCGATGTCTGCGACAACTGCCCCTGGGTGGCCAACGGTGACCAATCGGACCTGAACGGCAACGGCATCGGTGATGCATGCGAGGGCCTCAACAGCATCGGGGAGCACAATGGCGCCATCACGCTCACGGTGCAGCCGAACCCAGCGACCGACCTCGTTTCGGTGAGCTGCTCGGATCCCGCGGCACGCTTGGTGCGCATGTACGACCTGGCCGGTTCGCTGGTGCTTCAGGCCCCGATGGGCGAACGGATCGGCCTCGAGGGCGTGGCCCAGGGCTCCTACGTGATGATATTGCTCGACGCGGAAGGCAGACCGCTCGCGCAGACCCGGCTCATCCGGCAATGATGAGCCATGGTTGGATGGAGGCGGCCCGTGAACACGGGCCGCTTTTCATTTGAGGCCGCTCAGATGGCCAGGATGGAGAGGACCCGCAGGAGCTCTCCGCTCAGGTCCTTCCGTTTGTCGATCGCCATTTGGAACGGCGTGAGCACCATTTCGCCGTTGATCTCGCCGGCCATCTTGCCACGCTCCCCGGCGAGCAGCGCCTCCACGGCCGCGACCCCGAGCCTGCTTGCAAGGATGCGGTCGGCCACGGTAGGCGCACCGCCACGCAGCAGGTGGCCGAGCACCGTCACCCGGATATCCCGGTCGGGCATCCGTTCCTTCACCGCCCTGGCGATGGCGAACGCCCCGCCCGCCTCATCCCCCTCGGCCACGACGACGATGCTGGACGACTTGCTCGCGGCCTCTTCGCGCAGGGCATCGGTCAGGTCGTCGATCGTCTGCATGCGCTCAGGCACCATCACGTACTCGGCCCCACTGGCCACAGCGGAGGTGAGCGCGATGAAACCGGTGTCCCTGCCCATCACCTCCACGAAGAAGTGGCGGTCGTGCGAGGATGCGGTATCGCGGATGCGGTCGATCGCCTGCATCGCGGTGTTCACCGCCGTATCGAAGCCGATCGTCCGGTCGGTGCCGTACAGGTCGTTGTCGATGGTGCCTGGCAGCCCGATCGTGGCCACCCCGTGCTCCTTGTCGAAGGCGATGGCCCCGGCGAAGGTGCCATTGCCCCCGATCGCCACGAGCGCAGTGATGCCGGCGCGGTCCAGGCTGGCCTTGGCCTGAGCGCGACCCTCATTGGTGAGGAACCCCTTGCTCCTAGCTGAACGCAGCACCGTGCCGCCGCGCTGGATGATCCCGCTCACATCGCGCACCCCGAGCTCACGGATCCTGCCTTGGATCATGCCATCGTATCCACCCTCGATGCCGCTAACGCGAAGGCCGTGGTAATGGGCAGCACGCACCACGGCGCGAATGGCGGCGTTCATGCCGGGGGAGTCGCCTCCGGAAGTGAAAACACCGATGTGTGGTCGTTCCATGATCACCATGTTGGGACGGGGAAATTAGGCGCGAAAGGCAGGACGCAGGGGCGGTCGCCAACGTCGCCGTGGCAACGCTTTCACCGAAGTGCTTCAAGGAAAGCCCCGTTCAGGTGGTCCCCTTGGGTCGTGCGGCCTGATCGTGGATCTCGCGCAGCCGCAGCCGCAGGAGGCCATAACCCGGACAGTCCCGCCCGAGCAAGGCCCCAAGGCGGCGTCCCAGCTCGTAAGCCTTCGAGCCCTGGGTCGGGCCGCCCTGGAGAACGGCCGTGACCGCCGCAGGATGGGTCACCACCGCATCCTCCAGGCAGCTCTTCAAGGCCCGGCTGATCCGCTCATCCGAACCCTGGCGGTCGATGGCCTCCACACAGCCGCAGAGGTCCATCGAAAGGCGCTCCACTTGTGTCCCGGACTGGGCATGCCCCTCCACGGCCGGCAGCACCAGCAGGCAAAGGACGAAGGCGAAGCAGGGTGGTATGCGCATGCTTGGTTGAACGAAGCTACCCAGGAGGATGTCGTTGATGTCTTCTTCCGGGATGGAAGGTTCATCCACATCGTGTGGTGGATGCGGTGATGCAAGGGCTACCTTTGCGGCATGAAAGGGGCGCGCTTTTCCCGCCGATCGGCACTGCTGTTGGTGCTGATGGCGTTGTGGTGCGCCCCGGTCAAGTGGCTTCATTCCTGCGGCGATGGTGGGCGCCATGTGCACACCGAAGGGCGTACGGTCTCCTTCAAGGAGCACTGCGCGCTCTGTGACCTGGCCATTCCATTGGCCACCGCGAACGAGCCCCTGGAGGTGAAGGAGCCGGTCAGCGAATGCGTCGCGCTCGGTGGTCCTTCGCTCAGCCATGGAGCGCTGACCCGCTGGGCTGTACGACAGGGGAGGGCGCCTCCGGGCTTGGAACGTGCTTGAGCAACGCGCCGCATGAGCGGCCGCAGCGCGGCGTATGGTGCCGCGTACGTTCCATTTCTCCCTGTACACCCTGCCTTTGCCTCGCACCAACCTAATGACCATGCTGTCCATGCTCGCATGGCGCACGGTGCTTTTCGCCCAGGACCCGGGGTGCACATTGACCCTGCAGGGACGTGTGGTCGATGCGCACGATGGAGGTCCGCTGGCCTTCGCGGAAGTGCGCATCGCCTCCCTCGGCCGCACTGTTCAAGCCGATGCCGAAGGGGCGTACCGGATCAATGGCCTATGCCCGGGCACGTATGTGCTGCAGGTGGCGCACATCGGCTGCGGCACGGTGGAGCAACGCATCACCCTCGACAAGGATCAGCGACGCGACCTGCGGCTTGAGCACCATGAACATGAACTCCGGCAGTTGGAGGTGCTGCGGGACCGACCGGATGAGGATGTGGGCCATGCGCGCGATGGCCTCGATCGCGAGGGCATGGAGAAGGAGGCGGGGCGGACCCTGGCCGATATGCTGTCCGGTATGCAGGGCGTTACGGTATTGCAGACCGGCCCAACGATCGGCAAGCCTGTGATCCACGGGCTTTCGGGGAACCGCGTGCTGATGCTCAATCAAGGTGTGCGCCAGGAGGATCAGCAGTGGGGCACCGAGCACGCCCCGACCATCGACCCGCTGAGCAGTGACCGCATCACGGTGGTGAAGGGCGCGGCCGCCGTGCAGTACGGCAGTGAGGCCATTGGCGGCGTGGTGGTCACCGAGCCGGTCGAGCTCCCCCGGGAGGCCGGTCTTGGCGGTGAGGTGCGACTGCTTGGTGTGAGCAACGGGCTGGGCGGCGGCGCGAGCGGCATGCTTCAGGGCGGCGTGAACGGGGTGCGTGGCCTGGGATGGAGGCTGCAGGGAAGCGGTCGTTACCTGGGCGATTCGGAAGCACCGGAATACGTGTTGAGCAATACGGGGGTGCGCGAGGCCGGCGTGTCGACGGCATTGGGCTATGCCGATCACCGCTGGGAGCTCGGCGCGTACTACAGCCGGTTCGCCCGTGAGCTCGGGATCCTGCGCGCCTCCCACATCGGCAACCTTACCGACCTCAACAACGCCATCGCCTCCGAGGAGCCTTGGTACGTGGCCGATCGGACCTACGCGATCGGTGCGCCCCGGCAGACCGTGGACCATCAGCTGGCCAAGGCTGAGGTGGCCCATGCCATCGGCGAGCGCGGGCGATTGCAGGCCACCTATGCCTACCAGGCCGATGCTCGCCAGGAGTACGATGTGCGCCGAGGCGGCCGCAGCGATACACCCGCCATCGACCTCTTTCTTTCCACCCATACCGGCGAGCTCGTGCTCAAGCATTGGCTCGGTGAAAAGGTGCACGGCCGTGTGGGGGCCAATGTCCTGCACCAGGTGAACGAGAACGTGCCGGGCACCGGAGCGAGGCCGCTCATTCCCAACTACCGCAAGCGCACCGCCGGCCTGTTCGTGCTGGAGCACGTTCCGGTCCATGACCGGCTCGAGCTGGAGGCCGGTGCCCGTGTGGAGGCCACGGACCTTTACGTGGCCATGTACACCGTGGACGACGTCCTGCTCGTGGACGAGCCGGTTTTCCGCAACGGTGCGGTCAGTGCCGGTCTCAACTGGTCCCCGCGCGACAGCACGCGCCTGCGCTTCAACGTGAGCAGCGCGTTCAGACCACCCAACGTGGCGGAACTGTACAGCTCCGGCCTGCATCACGGGTCAGCTGCGATCGAGGAAGGTGATCCCGACCTGGGCAGCGAGCGCGCGCTGAAGGCGGTGATCGACCTGGAGCACGCGCCGGCCAACAGTGCCTTCCAGGTGCATGGTACGCTGCATGCCTCGCGCAACGACGGGTTCATCTATCTGCGACCCGACGGCACCCGCCTCACCGTGCGCGGGGCCTTCCCGGTGTACCGCTACGTGGCCACGGATGCGGCCATCTGGGGCGGCGACCTCCTGGTGACCTGGCGGATGACGGAGCGATGGATGGGCACGCTGAAGGGAAGCACGGTGCGTGCGCGCGACCTGGTCCAGGATGAGTGGTTGTTCGGCATGCCGGCCGACCGTATGGAAGGGAGCGTGGCCTATCGCCTGGACAGGGTCAAGGGATGGAGCGGCGTGGAACTCTCGGTCCACGGGACCGCCGTGCTCACCCAGCGGCGCTATCCGGTGGGTGTGGACCTGATGGATCCGCCCGCGGGCTATGGTCTTCTCGGCTTCTCGGCAGCAGCGACCCGTGCATTCAACGGGAATGAGCTGCGCCTGGGGCTCCGGGCCACGAACCTGCTGAACGCCTCCTATCGCGACTACCTCGATGCATTCCGCTATTACGCCGATGCGCGCGGGATCGACCTCGCAATCTGGATCACCTACGCCTTTGGCGACCGGAGCCTGTCGAGGGCACCGGCGCGCAACCCATGAACGGGATCCGGAACCAGCCTGTCCACACACACACGATCACCCGGCCATGCCGACCAAGGAAGACACCAACATCAAACACCATAAGACCATGCGATACACCATGCCACGCAAGTACACGACCATGATGCTCCTGTCCGTGATGACGCTCGCCACGTTCACGGGATGCAAGAAGGATGAGGACGAGGCTCCGGTGACCCCGGCCGCACCCACCAACGAGACCGAGCTCATCACCACGGTGAGGCTCACGTTCAACACATTGAACAACACCGAGTACAAGTACTTCACCTTCATCGACCTCGACGGGGACGGCGGCAATGCGCCCATGATCACGGCCGATACGCTCAGCTCGGATTCGATCTACCTGTTGTCCGTTGAGGTGCTGGACGAGAGCGGGACGCCGGTGGTCGACATCACCCAGGAGATCATTGATGAGGGCGTCGATCACCAGTTCTTCTACGAGGACAGTTCCGGCCTGCTTCAGCTGGCCTACGGCGATGCGGACGCGAACAACTTGCCCATCGGGCAGACCATGTCGTGCATCACCGGCCTGGCCGGCTCCGGCACGCTGAAAGTGACGCTGCGTCACCAGCCTGACAAGACCGCGCCCGGCGTGAGCAACGGTGACATCACCAACGCTGGAGGCGACACCGACCTCGAGGTCGTGTTCCCCCTGGTGGTGGATTGACCGTTACCCGAAGGGCCTGTCCGCATTCCGTTCGAAACCAAGCCATGCGCAGCACGCCGCTGATCGTTCTTCTGCTTGCCCCATTGCTGGTCGCCTGTCAACGGCCCGTGGAGGCAGCGCCCGCACGAACACAGGACGCACCCGCCGTCGCAGGCACCCACGTGCCTGCGACGCGTGTGCCGCTTGCACGTCTGCTCGACTCACTGGCGATACCGGCCGACCGTGTCCATTTCAGGGTGGACAAGAGCGAGCGGAAGTTCAGGGTGGAGGCCAGGCTTGGTGGTGAGGGCGCGAAGGACACGGTGCTTGTGACCTATCCGTGCGTGCTGGGAGAGTCGCCGGAGGGTGACAAGTTCATGCAGGGCGACCGGCGCACGCCCGAGGGCACCTTCACGTTCCGGTCGAAACGCGTGCACGACCGCTGGCACAAGTTCATCTGGATCGACTACCCCAACGCCGAGAGCTGGCGGCGGTACCGCGAACGTGTGGCACAGGGGCACATACCTCCCGGCAAGGACATCGGTGGGGAGATCGGCATACACGGTGTGCCAGAGGGCATGGATGCGTGGATCGTGGAAGGCGTGGACTGGACCTGGGGCTGCATCGCGCTCAAGAACGCCGATGTGGATGAGATCTACCCGTACATCAGGCCGGGTACCACGCTCATCACCATCGAGCCGTGATCACCGTTCTTCCAGCGGTCGCGGGTCGAGCTCGTCGTAGCCCGTGGCCGCGTCCTTTGACCTTGTCATCCGCACGCCGTCCACTTCCAGCACCACGATCTCCAGGGTGGTGCGCACCAGGCTTCCGGTGAGAAGGTGACCGCCGTGCATGGCCCCGTCGCGGTCGGCCACTGCAAGGTGGAGGTGAAGCCCATGCCGGGAGAGCGTCCCTGAGAGGCCACAGACCTCCAGGTCGCCCGAGGTGACGATGCCATCGGCACGGCCGCCGTAGCGGATGTGCGCCGTGGAGAGGGAGCCCACGGCGCTGATGACCGCAGCGGCCTCGATGCCGTTGTCGGTGCACCAGCTCGAGAGCACCGCGCGCACATCCTCACCGGGTTCGAGCCGCAGCACATGCGCCTTGCCCGGACGACCGTCGGCCCGTTTCACCGGTCGAATCCGTTGGGGTGCGATTGCCGCAGCGCCTGCACGCCTTCGTTGACCTTGGCGGCGAGCTCCTGCTTGTAGGATGCGATGCGTGCGGCGAGCGCATCATCGCCGGTGGACATGATCTGCGCCGCCAGGATCCCGGCGTTCATCGCTCCGTTCACGGCAACGGTGGCAACAGGCACGCCGGCGGGCATCTGCACGATGCTCAGCAGCGAATCCCAGCCATCGATGCTGTTGCGGCTCCGCACAGGCACGCCGATCACGGGCAGCTCACTGTAGGCGGCCACCATGCCGGGAAGATGCGCGGCACCGCCGGCACCGGCGATGATCACGCGCAGGCCGCGCGACCGGGCCTCCTTCGCATAGGTCGCCATGCGGTCGGGTGTGCGGTGCGCGCTCACCACCGTGAGCTCATACGGCACGCCGAGCTGCTTCAGGATCTCCGCCGCCTCGCCCATCACTTCCAGGTCGCTTCGACTGCCCATGATGATGCCTACCATGTCCGTTCGTGTTGTTCAGTTCGTTCGTTCAGTCAGGGGCACTACGCGCCCGTGCACCTTGGTCACCGCCAGGGCCTGGTCGACCTCCGCCTGCGTGGAGGCCACCACCGTCACATGGCCCATCTTACGGCCCGTGCGCGTTTCTGCCTTGCCGTAAAGGTGGATGAAGGTGCCAGGCAGGTGCAGGATGTCATCGGCCCCGCGCAGGGTGGGGCGCCCCGTTCCTTCCGCGCCCACCAGGTTGATCATGGCGGCGATGCCTTTGAGGCGCGTATCACCGAGCGGCCAGTCCATGTAGACGCGGAGCAACTGGTCGAACTGGCTGCTCGCGCAGGCCTCGATGGTGTGGTGGCCGCTGTTGTGAGCGCGGGGAGCGGTCTCGTTCACGAGCAGGCGCCCATCGGTGGTAAGGAAGAGCTCCACGGCGAACACGCCGGGGGAGCCGAGCCCCTGCACCACGCGCTGTGCCAACGCACGCGCCTCGGCGCTCACCGCATCGCTTACACGGGCGGGGGCCTGCAGGTGGTCCACCAGGTTCAGCCGGGGGTCGAACACCATCTCCACCGGATCATAGACCACGGTCGTTCCCCGCAGCGAACGAACGACGAGCACCGCAAGCTCCAAGGCGATGTCCGTCCGCTCCTCGAGCACGTAGGGTCCATCGAACACGGTGTCGAGGTCGGTGTCCGGACCGAAGGCCATCACCCCCTTGCCGTCGTAACCACCGGTCCGGGCCTTCAGGAAGTGCTGACGTCCTTCGCTGACGGATGCAAGTCCGGCCTTGTCATCGATGAGCATGAACGGCGCGGTGGGCAGGCCCTGTTCCGCGTAGAACCGTTTCTGCGCGCCCTTGTCCTTGATGGTGCGGAGCGCGGCGGGTGAGGGGATCACTGTTCTGCCCTGGCGCTGCAGCTCTTCCAGGGCCTCCACGCTCACATGCTCGATCTCGATGCCGATCACATCGGCATCGCGGGCGAAGGCCAGCACCGTGGCCGCGTCGTCGTAACGGCCTTGCACGAAACGGTGCGCCAGGCGGGCGCAAGGGGCCTCGGGGTCCGGGTCGAGCACATGCACCTCCACGTCATAGCGCAGGGCGTTCTCGATGAACATGCGGCCGAGCTGGCCGCCTCCGAGAATGGCGATCGTTGGTTTTTCCAAGGCAGCGGGACGGGCCAAAGATACCCGGCCGCCACCGTATCGGGTTCAACGCCGGCGGCGCGGACCGAAGCCCTTGAACTGGGTGATCCGGTAGCCCGCGGTGAGCTGCATCGAACGGTTGTGCGGGAACAGGATGTCGTCGTTCACCAGGGTTGGTGTCATGCCCGAGTAGTACCGGAGCGTGAGGTCGAAGCCGTGGACGAGGTCCAGGCCAAGGCCCATGTTCGTGCCGATGTCGAACGGGCGGAGCTCGTCGGTCACGTCGGTGCCGTCCTGCTGGGCGAGCATGAGCTGGCCCACCTGCAGGCCGGCCTGCAGGTTGAAGGTGTTGCTGAGGAAGAACTTGGCCGTGACGGGCACCTGCAGGTACACGCAGCGGAGCATCGAACGCTGGCCTTCATCGTAGGTGTGGCCTGCGCCCTGCAGGGATCCGAGCAGCTCGGGCTGCAGCTCCAGGCGGGGACCCATGAAGATGGGGAAATAGGCCCCGGCAACCGCCCCGGGCACGGCGTTGTACGTGTTCACCGCACTCCGCCACGAGGCCATCTGGCCGCCCGCTTTCAGGCCGATGCCGGAGCGTCCGGTCCGTTGCCCGAGCGCAGGGAGGGCCAGGACCAGGAAGAGCAGGATCAAGGGGCGGAGGGGGGCATGGGTTCGCATCTGGGTCGGGGCTACACCATGTGTCTACGCCCGGTCGGTGCGCTGCGTTTCGCCTTTCCGGCCGGAAATAGACACGGCGGCCCGTCACATCGACGGACCGCCGTGCCTGCCCGACGAACGGGTCATTCCACGCTGACCGCGCGACCCACGGCGCGCACGCCTTCGGAGGTCCAGACGAACTGGAGCACACCGTTCGCAGGCAGCGCGCCCTTGATCGCATGCCGGGCACCTTGGGTCTGCTCACGCAGCAGCAGACGACCTCCCGCGTCGAACACCTCCAGCATACCGGGCGCGGAGCTCGGCAACAGGACCGTCCAACCGTTGAAGCCGGGAGTGGCGGTCAGATGACCAG
>JAEUSV010000110.1 GCA_016788485.1 Flavobacteriales bacterium | reverse complement strand
TGATCGCCATGGCCGAGCGCGCCAAGGCGGTGCAGGAGAGCTTCGAGAGCCGCCAGACCAGCACCGCCGACGCCCTGGCCGACCTGATGAAGGAGGTGGAGCTGAACGAGCAGCGCAAGCAGGAGCAGGCCGCCAAGGGTTTCGACGGCCTCACCTACTTCGTGTACCGTACCCTGCTCGATGCGCAGGTGAACGATGCCGAGGCGGTGAGCCGCAAGATCAAGGAGGCCTTCGTGGCCTTCCCCCACTGGAAGACGAGCGAGAAGGACCTGCGCGAGCTGCGCAAGAAGGTCACCTTCGCCATCTACGCCCAGCTCGACGACCTGGACCAGGTGACGCGGGTGGTGGATGGGTTGTTCACGTTGTTGGAGAAAGCGGATCGGATATGAAGAGCGACACGGTTCTTGTCGATATCATCGACTCCCTTCAGGTAAATGTCCAGCAGTCATCAAGTGTTGTTGGATCTGCTACGGCCTGGGGGTTGGAGGTTTCGGATTGGGTAACGCTGGGATCTGGCGTTCTCGGTGTCGTTCTTGGATTCGGAGTAAGTGCGTTCAGCGCGAAGCGCATACGAAGGCGCGACCTTACATACGCAATGCACCGTGAGTTCTTTGGTGTGGAGATGGGGGATGTCAGGGAAGCGGCTCGTGCGAGGCTTCCTTGGATCATCGATCACTCCTTCAGGGAGCTGGATGAAGACCGCGCCAATGCAACGGCCAATCTGCCGATCTGGAAGATGATGCGGTTCTATCAGCGCCTGGCAGTAATGATGGAGCATAATGAGATCCATAGGCCGTCAATGCCAGGACTCTTTGGAGGTACTTTCATATGGTGGTATGAGGTATACTTCAAGGGAGCCACACAGAACATCAATTGGTCAATGGCATCGCACATGGAGATCTTGCATAACGAGATCAAGGGTCAGATGAGGAGGCAGCTACAGGTGGAACGAATGAAGGACCTCTTCCGCAAGCGTAAACAGGCACCAGACCTGCGATCCCGCTGGACTGAAGTTTGGTTGAAGGAGGGAAAGGAGGGGCGTGCAAAGGTCATCGCAGAACGACAGGCCTTGCCCAATGCCCAGCCGCTCAAGATCGGATTCGTTGCGGTGCTCGATGACAATAATGACCGTTTATGACTTCCCAGCGAACGGCATTCAAGAATCGTGTCCGCGAGTGGTCGGCCCGCATCGGGGTGGAGGTGGTGTGGCTGGGCATCCGCCCCATGCGGCGCAAGTGGGCAAGTTGCTCCACGAACGGCCACCTCAACTTCAACGATGAGCTCCTCTCCCTGCCACCGCGCGTGCAGGACTATGTGATCGTGCATGAGCTGCTGCACCTGCGCGTGCCCAACCACGGGAAGCTGTGGAAGAGCCTGATGCGGGGGTATTTGGGGGAGTGGGAGGTGGTGAGGGAGGAGTTGGATGAACTAACCGCGCTCCCAGCATGACAGAGGTGCTGAAAGCTGTTGGAGTTATCCTGGGAGTCGTGCTCCCCGTAGGCGGATTTTTGTTCTGGCATTTCAAGACTGTGAATGCCTTCAAGGACGAGATCCACAAGATGGACATACGCTTGACCAAGCTTGAAGAGACGGATCGCTTGCAACAAGACACCATCGATCAATTGAACAAGCTATTCCCTACGCTTGTCGACGCATTGAGATCGATCACTGAGAAGAAGAAGCGATGAGCAGCCTCGACTATCAGCGATTGGCACTCCTCGGCAACAAAGTTCGCGGGGGCTCCGCAACCAAGCCTGAGAAGGACGAATACATGGAACTGCTCTACCGTAACGGCAGCGTCACGAAGCAGCAGATCAGCGACTATCGTGCCGGTCGCAACACGGAGGAGATACTGAACGCAGCAGTAGCGGTTGGCGCAGTGTTGCTCATTGGCTACCTGATAAAGCAACTGTTCTCGAAGTGATCTCCCTTGCCGAACGCGATAATTCACATCCCATTCTCAGGGCAGCATGAACGAAGTACTCCATTCAGAGGTATTCGACCATTTCGACAAGACTTACTTATTGGATCGCCTTGCGGGTTCAAACAGTGGCCCCGTGGTGCGCATCACTGAGATAGTGCACGATGGCGCACGACGCGGCCGTTATTCGGTCGAGTTGGACGCCTCTGTGGTTAAACGAATTGTTAGGTTCCTAGAGACCCCCGTACCAGCCCAGCCACCGATTAAAACACCACGAAGGCGGCCGTTCTTCACCGGTGAGCAGCGCGATGCCATGAGGAGGCACTATCTCAAAGGTGTGACGAGCGCTGCCCTCGCAGTTCAATACGGATGCAAGGCGGCGGATATTGAACTGGCACTGCAGGAGGAAGGCATCGAGATCGTTGACCAGAACCCTCGGCAGTGGCGGAGGTATCAGCAGAAATGGCGGCGGAAGTAGACATTCTTAATCATTGACGGTGAAAGACCATGAACGAACTTGGAACACTTCAACCGGTTGAGCTCCGCACCGTATGGAAGGATGAGGCACGGGACTTTACGCCCTGGCTCGCGACCGAGGAGAATATCGGCATTCTTGGAAGGACGCTCGGCATGGAACTAGAGGTTGAGGACATGGAAGTGAGTGTCGGGCCTTTTTCGGCCGACATCGTCTGCCGAGATCTCAGTGATGACTCCATTGTCGTCATTGAGAACCAGATCGGCCCCACGGATCACTCGCATATGGGTCAGTTATTGACCTATGCAGCGGGGCTGGGTGCCAAGAAGCTGATCTGGCTCTCTGCTCGCTTCAGGGATGAACACCGCGCCGTGTTGGATTGGCTCAATGAGCACACCGCAGAGGAGATATGCTGTTTTGGATTGGAGATCGAGCTCTGGCGGATCGGTAACTCACCGCCAGCACCGAAGTTCAATATCGTTAGCAAGCCAAATGACTGGTCAAAGACCGTTAAGAGTAATGCTACTGGTTCCGCGAACATCTCGGCACATAAGAAGCTGCAATTGGAGTTCTGGACGGCAATGAAAGCATGGGGTGACGGCAATGGGCGGATCGCCCTTAGCAAGCCTGCACCTCAGCACTGGAATTCCATCAGCTCCGGCCGCTCGGGCCTTCATTATTCACTGATCACGTCATACTGGAACTCTTTGACAAATACGAAAGGTTCAGAGATCCGTGTGGACCTTGTCATGACATCACGTCATTCGAAGGTCCACTTCGAAAGGCTCAAAGCAATGGCCACCGAGCTACAGTCACAGCTCGATCTACCGTTGCACTGGAGCAGCCAAGAGAACGTCCAGATGTGCAGGGTCTTTGTGCGGCGCGATGCGGATTTCGCGGACCGCAGTCAATGGAAGGAGCAATTTGACTGGATGGCCACCTACTTCGCCAAATTCAGGCAGCTGTTCGGTCCCTTGATCCGGGATCTATGAATCGCCCGGCGACCACCAAGGGGTTTTAGTACAATCGCCCGAGTACAAGACATGGAGTACCACTACACCACCAGCCTTGACAAAGTGGTGGACATACGCAGCAGCGAGTTCTTCACCAAGCTGAATGGCATGGGCTGGATCTGCCACAATGGTGACAAGTGGGATCTTACGTATTTAGGCTGGAAAGGAGTCTTTAGCTAAAGGGTTATCGAGAAGTACCTCAGGGAACAATGGATCATAACGCGATATACGAGGCCAAGGTGCTGGCCGAAGCGCTGGGCGGTCACTGGCTCACCAAGCATGGGCGACGGATCATGTACATGTTCTTTGAGCTGTTCGGATATCTACTTGCGCTGGCCCTCCTCATCCTCGATCTCTGGCTGATAGGCCTTGGGCACCAGTTCCTGCTGGCCGAGGCCGTTGATGGGCATCAGCGGGCCACCGCTTATGTTGAGGACGACCGGATCACATTTGCGCTCCGAGTGGGATACCTCCTCATCTTCCTCCTGGCCCTGTCCTCCTTCCTCCTGGCCCGGATGATCCGCAATGCACGTAAACGCCGCCAACAGATCCATCGCTTGTGCGAAGTGGTGAAGGGGCTTTGAGCAGCATCTAAAGACCATTGAAATGGAGTACCTCTCCACCACCAGCCTCGCCAAGGAAATGGACATTCCCAGCAGCGAGCTCTTCGCCAAGCTGAAGGGCATGGGCTGGATCGACCGCAACGGCGACAAGTGGGTGCTTACGGACCTGGGCCGCCGCAAGGGCGGCCAGACCCGCACCAACCCCAAGTTCGGCGAGTTCATCGTGTGGCCGGAGGACATCAGCTTCGAGCAGAACAGCGCCAGGCCGAAACAGCTGAACGCCACTGCCCTGGGCAAAGTGTTCAACCTCTCCAGCCAGCGGATGAACCTGGTGCTGGCCGAGCTGGGCTGGATGGAGAAGAACGTGGCCGGTTGGTCCCTCACCAAACTTGGGCGTTCGCTCGGTGCACGCCAGTTGGAGCATGAAAGCGGGTCAACCTACGTGGTATGGCCGGCCAGCATCGCGGAGAACAAGCGCCTGCTCGATGTGGTGAACCCACAGACCGTGGCACAGCAGCCCATGCCCGAACCTGTCGAGGCAAAGCCGGGCACCACGGCGGCTGGCAATGGCTTCCGCGACAAGTTCGAGGCCAAGCAGCGCACCATCGATGGCCACTACGTGCGCAGCCGGGCGGAGATGCTCATTGACAATTGGCTTTACCACAACGGCCTCGTTCATGCTTACGAGCGCCGCCTGCCCATTGAGGAGGAGTGTTACTGCGACTTCTACATCCCCCAGGGTGCAGGCAGGCCGCAAGCCGTGTACATCGAGTACTGGGGCATGGAGGACAAGCCGGATTACCTGGACCGCAAGAAGAAGAAGCTGGAGATCTACCGCCGGCACGAGATCCCCCTGATCGAGCTGGCGGATGCGGACATCAACAACCTGGACGATGTGCTGCCGAAGAAATTGCTGCAGTTCAAGATCAGGGTGTTCGGCTAGTTGAGATGCATCCGCAGGTAACCTCGAAACCAACGATCATGGCGACAAGCATCCAAGTGGACATGTTCGAAGTGCAGCTGGGCGCTGCGCTTTTGCTGCAGTTCGGCACCTCCGGTGGCAAGCCCGTGCGCGTGCTGGCCGATGCCGGCATCAAGGCGAGCGGCTACCCCGAGGACCATGTGCGGAAGAAACTACCCGGTGCGTTCAAGGATTTCGCTCCGGGCAAGGCGCGGATCGACCTCATCATCGGCACGCACTACGACGAGGACCACTTGAGCGGGCTTGCCCCCATCATCGCCGACCCCGCCTGGGCCATTGGCGAGGCCTGGTTGCCGCCGGTGCTGAACGATGAAGCCCCGGCGGCCCCGAGGCGGCGTGGCGCGCGGCCTGTGGCGCCCGCTACCCTGGCCCAGCAGCTGGCCGGCGAGAACGCGGCGGGCATACTAAGCGACTACTTGAAGCGGAAGGCCGACCTGTGCGAGATGCTGCTTCAGTTGGAGGATGCGGCGGCGCCCGCCCGCCGTGCCCGTCGTGGTGCAACGCGCAGCCTGCCGACCTATCCGGCCGCACGCCGTGGTGCCGCACCAGCGGCCGCACAGCTGGACACCTACTTCCGCGCCCAGTTGACCGATGCGCGTGCCGCCCTGCACGAGGTGGATGCCACCCACGCCGACGAGCCCGCCCAGCAAGTGCCTGTGTCCGCTGCAGGCGCCGTGCGCCGGGGCAGAGCGAACGCACCGGTGTTGGCCGCCACCTACACGGCCATCCGCAAGGCCGAGGCGGCGAAGGCGATCAACGCCATGGCCCTGGCCGAAGTGGTGAACGCCTGTGTGAAGCGCGGGGTGCCGATCCGTTGCGAGATGATCCCGGATGGCGTACCCGTGGCCTACAAGTGGTCCGCTGCATCGAAGCGGTTCGTGAAGGGCAAGGCGGCGGCGAAGGACCTGGGTCTTGTTCTGCTCGGCCCATCGCAAGGGCTGGCGAACAAGCATGCCGAACTGCTACCGGTGGCGCAGTATGCGCGCAGGGGCTTGCGCGGCGCCATTGCGGTGAAGTCGATCACCCCCAGCAACCAGCTGAGCTACGTGGCGCGGTTCACCCATGCGGGGCAGCACCTGCTGGTAACGGGCGATGCCGGTTGCGTGGACTGGAGCACCGCCCCACGCAAGCCCTACCACAAGGCCTTGCTGAACGAGCTGAAGGGCCCGTTGCACGTGGTGCAGGTGGCCCACCACGGCGGCAACAACGCGCATTTCTACAACGTGCTGCTGGCCGCCGACTACGCGGCGCAGCAGGGCGATAGCTACCTGCTGCTTTCGCACGCCACCAACGACAAGACGCGCCCCAGCACCGAGTTCCGCGCCTTTGTGGAGGAGGTGAAGCATGCACGCACGGGCATGCGGCTGCTGTTCACCAGCAAGCCGAAGGCGGCGAACGCCAAAGGGCTGAAGCCGTACACGGCGCCCACCAAAGGGGCCAAAGGCACGGTGGGCGATGTGCGGCTGGTGCATGCCGCCGGCACCTGGAGCGTGGCCCGGCACGCCGTGCAGCTTTAGGCTCAGCGCTTGCGCAAGCGCTGGCGCCGGCCCGGTGAGCGCGGTGGTGCTTCCTCGGCACCGAAGGCGCTCAGGATCGCTTCCATGGCGGCCAGGAAGCGTTCGTTCGCATAGGGGGCGGGCAATTGCTTCAGCAGCACCCCGCGGCACCGCGCATCGAAGGTGTGCATGCCCGACACCACCTCCGTATCGCGTTGTTCGTTGTAGTAGAACGGACAGTCCTTTGGCCCGCGGTCGTGGATCACGTAATGGCCGGGCCGGTTCGATTCGGCCAGTTGGGCGGCCAGGTTCTCGATGAGCCCGTTCACGATCACGCGGCCGGCGCCCGGGCCGTGGTTGGGCAGGGCCAGGCCAGCGGTGCTGAAGAGCATGATCGTGTTGGCCGGATCGCTGGACCACCAGCCATAGATGTTGGTGTACACCGAATCGCACAGGGGGTGGTGGGTGATGCATTGCAGCAGGTCCACACCAAGGCTGCGGGTCTTGCGCAGGAGTTTACCGGAGAACTTCTCCGCATGCAGGTATTTCAGCACTTCGCCATCCTCCCGTTTCAATTCCCAAACGCCCAGCGGCACCGTTACGCTCACAGGCTCCACGAGGATCTCGTCCTGCACGCTGTTGATGCGTTCGAGGATCTCGGGCAGCCCGGGGAAGTAGTGGGCGATGTCGGCGATGCCGATGCGGAGCCGCTGGCGGTTGTTGCGCCGTGAGCGGTTGAGGGCATTGATCCGTGCCGTGCGCTCGGGGTCCAGAGGCGGTTGAACCGGCGCGCCGGGCAGCAGTTGGCGCAACCGGAACCCCGGGTCGCGGGCATAGAGCACCGGCACCGCCCAATCGATGGTATCGCCCTCGATGGAGTAGTTGACGGCGATGCGTGCTTCGCGGGCCGCTTCGCCCAAGGTGCCGCCGATGGCGAGCGACCAGTAAAAGCGTTCCGCGAAGTCGACCGCCGATGAATCGAGCACGGGGTACTGGTTGGCCACCACGGCGGGCAGGCCTCCGTCCACCAAGGCCTGGGCCACGCCTTTGTTGCGCTCCATGCCTTTGTCCTCGCTGCGCGCCGTATCGCACGCATTGAGGAACACCAGGTGGATGCCCCGGTCGCAGAGGATCTCGCGGAGCGTGCGAATGTCCACCTCCTGCTCGCCGCCATCGCTGCTCATGAACAGCAGGCGGCCTTCCTGGGCGTGCTCATCGAACCCGGCATGCCCCATGAAGTGCACCACATCGTAATTGCGCCCCGAGCGCCCGGCGGCCTGGATGTGGTCGTGCAGCCTCTTGGGCGTGATGTCCACCAGCACGTCCATTTCAACCAGGCCGGTGGCGATGAGGCTTTTGAACGCATTGCGCAGGCGCTCCTCCTCTTCGCCGAGGGAGAGCGGCACACTGCCTTCCGGTTGGGACCCGATCACCAGCAGGCGCAGCGGGCGGCTGTCCAACGGGATCACCTGGGGGGGCACGGCCGTCAACACGTTGCGGATGAAATGCACCTCCTCGGTGGCGAGGAATTTGCGCCGCACGGGGTCGAAGCAGAACTCCCACGGGAAGGAGGCCAGCCAGGGCACCATGCAGGTGAACACGATGTTGAGGGGCGCATTGCGTTGCTGCGAACGGGCCACATCGTACAGGTGCCGCACATCGCCCACGAACAACGCCCGGAACAGATGCTCACCGAAGGTGCGCAGGCCCGCTTCATCAGGTAGCTCGGGTATGCGGCCGTTGCGTTTGCTGGGCACGCTCTCCAAGCTCATGCGGATCGCCTCGTGCTGGCTGATGATCTGGCTGTACCGTGTACCTGCCCCGGGCACCTGGAGGTTGGTGGTGGGGAAGGGTTCGACCACCCGGGCCGCACCGTAGGTGGCCATGATCACCGGCGGTGCCGGATCACCCTTGCCCATGCCATTGTCCTCCTGCAGCTTGCCGGCCTTGAACGACCCGCTCGACGAGCCCTGCCTCCAACCGCCGAGGATGGTGAGCTGCAGGGTGTTCTCGTTACCGATGTGCGCGAGCGTGGATGCGGGTGTGTCCATGGTCAAAGGGGGTGCTGGTGCGTGCGGGGTGCGTTCGGGCCGTGCGGTGCTGCGGGCCTTGCCACCGCGGAGGATCCTGCGGGTGGGCAGCACGGTGCCCGGATCGAGCGTGGGCAGGCTCATCGGTCGTATGCCGAGCGCATGGAGCAGAAAGCTTCCGGTGGCCGCTTGGCCGAACAGGTTCAGGTGGTGCACGTTGGTGCCATTGGAAACGAGGTTACCTCCGGGGCCGAAGCACCCGATGCGCTCGGCGGGGATCACCACGCCGCTGCCATCAACGCGCCAGCTGCCCTCCGCAGGCACCACCAGGTCGTTGGCCCCTTGGAAGAAACCGTCCACACCCGCATCGATCAGGCGCTGCCACAGGCGTTGATCGGGGTGGTAGTTCGCGCCGATGGACCAGTACGAGCCCGAACCCGGGGTTTGCGCGCCTTGCAGGGCTGCGATCACCTCCCCCTGCTCGTTCATGCTGGCCAGCCCAGGCAGGTCCACCGTCACATGGCGGGCCAGCCAAACGATGCCATTGGCCACGAATGCCGCCCCGGTGGTGAACGGATTGTCCGGGAACGCTTCCAGCAGATTGGCCATGGCGCCTACCGTGGCCTCCCAACGTTCGGGTGTGGCCAGCGGCGTGCCTTGGTTGGGCGCGGCCACCAGCACCGCCTTGCCGAGCTGAAAGCGGCCGCTGGCCTGCCCCAGTTCCGCACCAAGCTCGCACAGGTAACGCAGCACCAGCCCGCCCCGCGAGTGGGTGATCACATCGAAGGTGGTGGTGCGTGCCGGCAACGCGGCCAACAACGCGGCGGCGTTCTCCTGGGGCGATCTGCTCAGGGTGAAATGGTCGAACGCATAGATGCGATCACCATATGTGGCCTTCAGCGAACGCACCACCTCCGCCGGTGCGTCCAGCAGCCCGCGGAACGCCGCCTGTGCATTGGAGAAGGTGCCATGCAGCAGCAGGAGCGAGCGACCATCGCCCACATCCGAAGCGCGCACGGGTCCAAGCTTCAGTTCTCCGGGTCCTAGCTCCACACGGAACAGCCCTTCCGCCAGCCCTTTGCTGCGGAACGTATGCTCTTCCAGTTTCCGTCCCGCCAGGCGCACCAGCTTGGGTGTCAATTCCTCCAGCACCTTTCTGGCCACCTTGAGCACGATGAGCTTGAGCGCCGAGGCCAGCGGCCCGCGTCGTGCTTCAACCTGTTCCGGCAGGTTGACGCGAAAGCGCACGCTGCTCCCTCGTTTGCGCCCCCGCACCGTGCGTTCCAGCGGTGCATGGAAGGTGAGCGCACCCGATGGATGGCGCACCGCGAGCACAACGCCACCGCCGGCCAGCTCATCCACTTCCAGATCGAGCGCGCGCGGCACGGGTCCCCGCCGGGCACCTTGTTTCAACTGCACCTGCTTCACATCACCGATGGTGACACCGCTGGAGAGGAAATCCTCCGGCAGTTCGGGGAAGGTCGCGTTGCGCCTGCCACGTCTGGCTTTCGGGGCGGGTGGGTCGGTGAGCGACCAGCGCTGGGTGTCGGTGATGCGGATGGCCATGGGGTGGGTACGGCTTTAGCTCAAACGGTGAAGGGACGTTGCGCTTCGAACGCTGGTGAAGGCTTGCCGATGGTGAAGTAGTTGGGGGTCTGGTCCGATGGCATGCGCGCAACGATCGCATCGCGGAAGCTCCGGTAATTACGCTTGAACTTGCCGTTTGCCCAAACGGCTTTCATCGTTCCCGTAAAGAGCCCGTTGCGGTCGCCGTCCGATGATTCCTGGTTGTCCATGCAACCGGAGATCAGGATTCCGCTGGCCTTCACGGTGGTCTTCTCGCTGGCTTTGGTCCTGCGCTGGATGCCATCGTACATGGCCTTGTGCGCTTCGTACACCCGTTTGCCGATCGCGGGAGGCATGAAGCGCTTGCGCGGCCCAACGTTGCGCATGCGCATCACCGTTCCGCTGTGGCACGAATCCGAAAGCACCAGGATGCGCACCCCGGCGGCGAACTTGCTGTAGAGCGCATAGAGCTCATCATCGATCACCTCCCGGTCATAGAGGCACCACGTTTCATCCATCCGGTCATCCTCCTCGTCGCCGTTCTTGTCCTTTACCTGCCCGCCATGGCCACTATAGGTGAGGAAGAAGATGTCGCCGCTCTTCAGCTTCGCGCTGGCGGCGAGAATGCCGTTCAGCACGGCATCCGCGGTCGCCTTCTTGGTGAGCAGTACCGTGGAACTGGTGAACCCTTGCTTGGCGGCCAGGGCCTTCATGTCCTTTGCGTCGAATTCACAGGCGGCCAGATCGCCCGACCAGCCCTCGTATGCCAGGGGGTCCACGCTGTTCAGCCCGATGTGGAGAGAGATGCCTTTTGCCATGGTCTGTTCTGGTTTGGTGGTTATTGCGGTGTGGTACTGCCTCCTTCGTTGGGCAGGCGCATCACGTACCCCAAAGCTCCATGGCTTCCTTGGATCCTGCTTATGTACTTTTCACAGTCGGCACCACGTATTTTTCACCTTGTAACGATCAAGCGGCTTGTGTAAACTGCCGCGTGCGCCCAACCGCTGATGGCCCGATCGCATGAGGTACGCTGGATGGACCAGGATGTTCAATGGCACGGCAGCAAAGCCGATGCTGGCCTTGGTGCGTGCGACCGAGCGGATCGATGTGCGGGCGCGGAGGAACTGATCACTGTTCGAGGACCATGCCAACTCCCGAGACCAGTTCATCCGATCACACACCCCTTGTCGTCGGCATCGACGTGGGCGGCCCCACCAAGGGTTTCCACGCCGTGGCGCTGGCGGGCGGCCGCTACCACGCCACGCTGGCCAGCAAGGATGTGGCCGAGCTCGCGCACTGGAGCGTGCACACGATGGGCGCCACGGTGATCGCCGTGGATGCGCCGTGTGCGTGGAGTACCGATGGCCGCTGCCGCCCCGCCGAGCGCCGCTTGATGGAGCAGGGCATCTACTGCTTCGCCACGCCCACGCGCGCCATGGCGCTGGTGCACCCCCGCAACCACTTCGGCTGGATGCTGGGCGGCATGGCGCTCTTCGAGGCCCTTGCTTCCACGCACCCCGTGCGCGATCCGCGCTCACCCGGCCGCACGCGCTATGGCATCGAGACCTTTCCGCACGCCATCACCTGGCACTTGCAGGGCGGTGAGGCCAACGCCAAGCGCAAACGCACCGAGCGCCGCGCCCTGCTGGACCGCCTGGGCATTGACCGCGCGGCCCTCACCAACATCGACAAGGTGGACGCTGCGCTGTGCGCGTACGTGGCGCACCTGGCCGCCACGGGCGCGCCGCTGCAGGCGTACGGGGAGGAGGCCACGGGCTTGATCGTGGTGCCGGGGAGGGCGGTGGACTAGCGCTTGCGTGCCGTGCGCGTGGTGCGCTTCTTGGCGGTGTTGATGCCCACCTTGCCGCCGGCCGGGTAGTAGTACACCGGGTGCCCACTGGTGAGCAGCGCCACCAGGGCGGTGAACCGTTCGGCATCACCGGACTCCAGCACCACCTTGCGTTTCAACGTCGCGCAGATGAGCACCACCTGGTACCAACCGATCTCGGTGTTCACGGTACATTGGTGGCTGAGCACGCGGTAGCCCGCATCTTCGTTGGTGGTGGTTGCGCCCTCGGGCTTCCTGCGCTGCTTGGCCATGTGGTGTGGGTGTGGTCGTGAAGGTAGGTGGCGGTGCAGTGCGTGCGGTACAAGGGTTCACCGAACACGGTGCGTGGGGCTGCCCTGAGCTGTTGTCTATTGGAGATGCTTCGTCCCTTCGGCCTCGCTCAGGGCCAGCATGACAGCGGTTGTGGGGCAGCCCGAACCGTGCTGTCATCCTGAGCAGCGCGAAGGATCTCCTAGCACCGTGCAGCGGGCTGCCTATGACAGTTGTCTATTGGAGATGCTTCGTCCCGAGGTCTCGGGACTCAGCATGACAACTGTGTTGGGGGCAGCCCGAACCGTGCTGTCATCCTGAGCAGCGCGAAGGATCTCCTAGCACCGTGCAGCGGGCTGCCATGAGCAGTTGTCCATTGGAGATGCTTCGTCCCTTCGACCTTGCTCAGGGCCAGCATGACAGCGATTGTGGGGCAGCCCATGCTGGCACTACTGTCATCCTGAGGCACGAAGGATCTCTCAGCACCGCGAAGAGGGCTGCCTGGAGCAGTTATCTATTGGAGATGCTTCGTTCCTCAGCATGACAGCTGTTGGGGGGCAGCCCATGCTGGCACTACTGTCATCCTGAGGCACGAAGGATCTCTCAGCACCGCGAAGAGGGCTGCCTTGATCAGTTGTCTATTGGAGATGCTTCGTTCCTCAGCATGACAGTGGTGGGGGGCAGCCCGAACCGTGCTGTCATCCTGAGCAGCGCGAAGGATCTTTCAGCACCGTGCAGCGGGCTGCCTGAAGCAGTTGTCTATTGGAGATGCTTCGTTCCTCAGCATGACAGCTGTTGTGGGGCAGCCCGAACCGTGCTGTCATCCTGAGCGGAGCGAAGGATCTCACAGCACCGTGCAGCGGGCTGCCTGAAGCAGTTATCTATTGGAGATGCTTCGTTCCTCAGCATGACAGCTGTTGGGAGGCAGCCCGTTCGACCACGGGCTTGATCGTGGTGCCGGGGAGGGCGGTGCTGCCGCTCAGAAGAACGCGCTAAGGCCCACCTGCAGGCCCGTGTTGCGCGTGTTCTCGTACACCTCCGTTACGCTGTAGCGGTAGCGCAGCTCCAGGCTCAGGAAAAGCACCTTGAAGCCGGCGCCGATGTGCACGGGCATGTCGAACCGTTCGGCCTGCGCATCATCCGGTAGGTCCACCTCGGTGCCGTTCACCAGCACCTTTTCCCCCACGCGGAGACCGGGGTCGATGCCGATGTCGCCGTACACGGGCCCGATCTTGAAGCGGTTGTTGATGGCCAGGCTGATGTAGGCCAGGCGCGCCTCGCTCGTGATGCCGGCGGTGGTGCTGGTGCCGCCCGCGGTGGTGTACTCCATGCCGGTGCTCAGCCGGTACAGGGGGATCTTGATGAGGTTGCGGTAGTACCCGGCGTAGAAGCCCGAGCGCGCATCGCTCTCGGCATCGTCGCTCTCCAGGTCGCTGTAGTGCCAGCCGGCGCGCAGGCCGTTGAAGCCCTCGCGGTCGTCGTCGTCCTTCTGGGCCTGGGCGGTGAAGGTGCAGAGGGCGAGCATGGTGGCCATGCACAGGCGGGAGGGGAAACGCATGGGGGAGGTTGTTTACACGTGAAGTAACGCAGCTTCCTCGATCCCGTGGCGATCGGGTTACGGGCCACCAGGCTGCACGGTGTGCGCACCGCCCGCGGCCACGCGCCACGGCAGCCCCTACGCTACGGTCATTCTGCGCAGCGCGAAGGATCGCTCAGCACCGTGCAGCGGGCTGCCTTTAGCAGCTGTCCATTGGAGATGCTTCGTTCCTCAGCATGACAGTTGTGGTGGCAGCCCGTACCGCGCTGTCATCCTGAGCAGCGCGAAGGATCTCACAGCACCGTGCAGCGGGCTGCCTTTAGCAGTTGTCCGTTGGAGATGCTTCGTTCCTCAGCATGACAGTGGTTGTGGGGCAGCCCATTCCGCCACGGGTGCTCCGCTGCAGGCCCACGGGGCTTGAGCGTGATGCCGGGGCAGGCCACTGCTGTGCGTTGAGCGCCACTACCCGGCCCTCCTAGGCACCCAGCAGCCGCCACACCAAGAGGGCGAGCAGCACAACGCCGGTGGCCACCAGCAGGAAGCGGAAGCTCGCGCGCTTCCACTGCGGCGTATCATCGGTGCGGAACCAGCGGTCGAAGTCCTTCACCCAGGCAAGCTACAGCGGCCCGTGCCCGGCACGTCGATGCATGGCTATCGGCATCGACCATGCGTTCCTCATCGCCAGTAACGCGGTGAGCGCAGTACTGTGCATTTGCGTGGTGCTATGGGCTGCCTCAGTGCGCCGGGCCCACCGCCTGCAGGCGCTGCACCAGGTGTGCCAGGGTGCCCTGCTGCCAGTGGTTGTGCAGCAGCCCATCGCTGAAGCGGTCGCCGCGCACCAGGGCGGTGAGGGCGCTGAGGCATTGCAGGCGGTCGAACCCATCGATCAGCTGGGGCCGCTCGTGGAAGGGGTGCTGGTCCCTGAACGCGGGCCAGTCGATGGGCAGCACCACGCCCACCTCGTAGCACGCATCGATCAGCCGTGTAACGGTATCGGCGTGCTCGGGCGCATAGGTCAGGGAGCCGTCGGCTTCGTGGCGCAGCACATCTGGCGCCTGTGGTGCCGGTGCTTGCAGGGCGGGCAGCAGATCGAAGAGGGGCTGGAAGTGCGCAAGCGGCAGCTGCGCCATGCGCTGCAGCGCTTCCGCAAGGCGATCGTCTCCGGGGTGCATGCGTGGTCGCCTTGCCTGGGCGCGGGCGATGCGGCAAGGTAGGGGAGGTGGGAGGCCGATCGGCCTTGCACAATGATCAGCCCTTGAGATAAAGCCCTTAGACAGTCGCGAGGCAGCGTGCACCTAACGCTGCCGAAGCGACCTTGTCACCCTAGCGCGAATTCCTCAGGTGCACCTAACGCTGCCGAAGCGACCTTGTCACCTGGGGTCGGGATTGCACGAATGCTATGGCTGCGCTGATCATTCGCCAAGCAGCTTCGTCGTCAGGCTAAGCGATCGTGCTTCGCCGCCGAAGCGTGAAGCGCGAAGGCAGGCGAGTCGGCCGTTGGCCTACGTGGGATTGCTGGTGGGCCTCCTCGGGAGAGTGGTCAAGCCGCGCTGATCATTCACCAAGCAGCTTCGTCGTCAGGCTAAGCGATCGCTTCGTCGGCCGTTGGCCGCAGTGGGATCGCCCGCCGGCCTCCTCGCGAATGGGAGGCAGCTGATCAGGCGCGGCGGTGATCCGCTACGCAAGCCCAAGCCCTTGAGGAAAAAGCCTTAGACAGTCGCGAGGGATCGTGCACCTGACGATCCCGAAGCGACCTTGTCACCTGGGGTCGGGAAAGCACGAATGCCTTAGCCGCGCTGATCATGCTCCAAGCGGCTTCGTCGACAGGTTAAGCGATCGCTTCGTCGGCCGCTGGCCGCAGTGGGATCGCCCGCCGGCCTCCTCGCGAATGGGAGGCAGTTGATCTGGCGCGGCGGTGATCAACCCTCTTCGGCCTCCTTCAACAACCGCGGGAACAGATCCTCCCACGATGGGTTCATCGCGTTCACCAAGGCCTCCTTCTTCGCCCGGCTTCCGGCCTTGATCTGCGCTTCACGCTGGCGGGCCTCCCGCAGGGTCGGGTAGGCATGGTACCACACCAGCTTGTCCGCATTGTAGCGCGCGGTGAAGCTGCGCGGGTAGAAGCGATCCTTGTGCTCACCCGTGCGGCGGAGGATGTCCGTGGTGCTGCCGGCATACAGCGCGGTGTTCTTCCGCGAGGTCACGAGGTACGCGTAGCCGCCTGCCTTCTTCATGCTTTCAAGAATAGCGATCACCAGCCTTTGGAACCAAAAGCCGTAGACAGTCGCGAGGCAGCGTGCACTCAACGCTGCCGAAGCGACCTTGTCACCTGGGGTCGGGAGTGCACGAATGTCTTAGCCGCGCCGATCATTCAGTAAGCAGCTTCGTCGACAGGTTAAGCGATCGCTTCGTCGGCCGCTGGCCGCAGTGGGATCGCCCGCCGGCCTCCTCGCGAATGGGAGGCAGCTGATCAGGCGCGGCGGATGATGCACTACGCGCTATTGCCTTGCATACACGGTGCGCCCCTCCTTGATCGTCTCCATCACCCGGATGTCCTTGATCGCCATGGGATCCACCTTCAACGGGTTCTTGTCGAGGATCACCAGGTCGGCGAGCTTGCCGGGGGCCAATGTGCCCTTGCGGTCCTCCTCGAAGAACATTTCCGCGCCCCAGATGGTGATGCACTTCAGCGCTTCGTAGGGAGTGAGGCGCTCTTCGGGACCCATCACCTCACCGCTGCGGCTTACCCGGTTCACGGTGGTCCACAGGATCATCATCAGGTTGGGAAAAGCCACCGGCGCATCGGTATGGCTGTTCACGCGCAGGCCCTTGTTCAACGCCGAGCGGATGGGGCTGATGTGTTGTGCGGCCTCGGGCCCGATGATCTGCTTGTACCAATCTCCCCAGTAGAAGGTGTGCATCGGGAAGAGCGAGGCGTAAACGTCGTATTTCTTCAGGCTGTCCAGCTGGTCCATGCGGATGAGCTGGCCGTGGATGAGCGCGGTGCGCCGGTCGTTGTTGCCGTAGCGAGCAACCGCAGGGCCCAGCACGCGGCACAGTTGGTCGAGGGCCGCATCGCCGTTGCAATGCACCTTCAGTTGCCAGTTGTTGGCGAAGGCGCTGTCCACGATGGCCTGCACCGCCTTGTCATCAGGCAGTGCGGGGTAGCCGGCGTAACCCTTTTTCTGTCCATCAGGAGGCAGGAGGTATGGTTGCGTTCGCCAGGCGGTGCGGCCTTGCGGCGAGCCGTCCAGTGTGAGCTTGTAACCGGCCACGCGGTAGTGGTTCTTGTAGCTGCGCCCATACCATTCGCTGCGCATGTACTGCGGAAAGGTGTAGTCCACGAAGGACATCACATCGAGGTAGAACTTGCCGCGCCGGGCATAGTCCGCCATTTGCTCATGGTTGGTCATGGCGCGGCCTTCGTTCGCGGTGGTGTACCCGTAGCTCGCGGCCATGGCCTGCCCACGGTCCATGTAGAGGTCTGCGAGCTCGGGCTCCGCTGGACTGATCACCTTGAGCATGTGCGGGATCGCGGCCAGCTCCTCGAGCACTCCGTTGGGTTCCTTACTGCCCTTCATGCGCCGGATCACACCGCCTTCAGGGTCCTTGGAGGCCATGGTGATGCCGAGCACCTCCAAGCCTTTGCTGTTCACCGCGCTGAAGTGACCTGAGATGTGCACGCACATTACCGGCACCTCGGTGGACACCTTGTCGAGGTCCTCGCGAGTGGGATGCCTGTTCTCGGTCAGCACCGCATCGTCATACCCCATGCCAATGATCCATCCCGCAGTGAGGTCCGTCCCGTTCTTCGCGTGCCACTCCTTCAAGGCGGTCACCAGCTGCTCCATGTTGTCGCAGGTGCCATCAGGGCTTGCGAGCAGGTTGGCCGATACGGCCTGCGCACCGAAGCCGCTGAAGTGGCAATGGCCATCCACGAAGCCCGGCACCATCGTGCGCCCCTGCAGGTCCACCGCGGTGGCCTTCGGGTACTTCGCCAGCGCATCATCCTTACTGCCCACGAAGGCGATGGTGCCATTGCCGATCACCAGCGCTTCGGCGTACTGCGCGCTGTCGCCCTCCATGGTCACGATGTCGCCACCGTGGTAGAGCGTGTACGCGGTGGTGTCGGCGTTCGCGTTGTCGCCGGTGGTGCTGCTTCCTCCTCCGCAGGCGGTGAGCAGGGCCAGGGCCAGTGCGGCACAGGCGGAGTGGAACAGGGTGCGCATGCGGTGTGGGGGTGGTGTGCGGTGGTGTGCGGTGCTGCCTTGGTCAGTGCGCCACGGGGAACAGGCGCCCTTCGAACACGGTGGCCTGCACGGGGATGTCCTTCAGCTCGGCGATGGGCACGCGGTAGGGGTTCTTCGCCAGCACGGTGAAGTTGGCCTTCTTGCCCACCTTGATGCTGCCGAGCTCCTCCTCCATGCGCCAGCTGTATGCGGCCTCGATGGTGATGGCGCGCAGGGCGGTGTGGCGGCTCACGGCCAGGTCGGGCCGCACCACGTGGCCCTCGTGCGTGGTGCGGGTCACCGCGCACCAGGCCAGGTACAGCGGATCGGCGGGGCCCATGGGCAGGTCGCTGTGCAGGCTGATGTGCATGCCCAGGTCCTCCGCCGGGCCCAGGCGCACCATGGCGTTGCTGCGCTCGCAGCCCAGCCCGATCTGGCAGTACTTGTCGGCGAAGCCGGTCACGTAGTACGGGTTGGCGCTGATGATGCAGCCCAGCTCGCTGGCGCGCTTCACCTGTGCATCGGTGCTGTTGGCGAAGTGCACGATCACGGTGCGGTGGTCCTGGCGCGGGTTCTCCTGCATGCGCTGCGCGATGGCGTTCAGCACCTCCTCCAGCCCCAGGTCGCCGTTCACGTGGATGTGCAGCTGGTAGCCCTTGTCCCAGAAGAGCTTGGTGGCGGGGCCGAGGTACTCGGGCTTCAGCATCCACTCGCCGTGGTGCCCGTCGAGGTAGCCGTCCTTCATCTGCATCAGCTGCGAAATGATGGCGCCATCGGCGAGGAACTTGATGTGGCCGGGCAGGAAGCGCACCTTGCCTTCGCGCGGCAGCTGGTCGAGCGCCCGTTCGGCGTACGCGAGCGCCGAGTCGCCCTTGGTCATGAACAGGGTGTTGCCCTCCACGAGGAAGGAGGAGAAGAGGGGCACGTCAGCGCCACCGAGCACTTCCGCATAGAGCCTGGCCATGGAGGCGTCCATCACCGCGCCGGGCTCGTTGTAGGCCGTGATGCCTTTGCGGTGCAGCTGCTTCACCATCAGCGCAAGGCCCTTGCGCAGGGTGGCCTCGCCGGCGAACTCGCCCTGGATCACGGGCAGCAGGTACATCATGGCCCCGTTCTCGAAGAAGTGGCCCTTGGCCAGGTCGATCTGCGCGCGCGCCTCATTGGGGGCCTTGGCCACGGTGGCCGCATCGATGGCGAAGTGCTTGAGGAACGCACTGTTCACGATGAACTCGTGGCAGCTGCGGTGCCACACGCCGATGGGCACCTCGGTGCTGAGCGCATCGAGCGTACCGCGGTCCAGCTTGCCGTGGAAGTACGGGTGGTAGCCCCAGGTCCAGAACACGGCGCCCGTGTCGGTGTGCGCGGCGAAGCTGGCCTTGAGCTTGGCGAGGTAGTCGGCGGGCGAGGTGGCGGCGGGCCAGGTGCGCTCGGGCGTTTCCCACGCCTCGGGGGCGATGGCGGGCATGGTAAGGAAGAGGCCGCCCAGCAGCGGGTGCAGGTGCTGCTCGATGAGGCCGGGCATCAGCGTGGCGCCGCGCAGGTCGTGCGCCGCGGCGTTGGGGTAGGCCTTGCGCGCCTCGGCCAGGGCACCGGTGAACACGATGCGGTCGGCGGACACCACCACGGCCTCCACGGTGCTGCCGCTGTCGCCCTCCATGGTCACGATGTCGCCGCCGTGGTAGAGCGTGTACGCGGTGGTATCGGCGTTCGCGTTGTCGCCGGTGGTGCTGCTTCCACCGCCGCAGGCGGTGAGCAGGGCCAGGGCCAGTGCGGCACAGGCGGGGTGGAGCAGGGTGCGCATGCGGTGCGGTTGGTGTATCCCGAAGTTGGCGAATGTTCCTTGAAGTGCAACGGGGTCGCGAAGGGTCCGCTACCTTGTTGCCATGCGCCTTCCCCTCGCCCTGCCCCTTCTGGTGCTCTCCGCCACCGCCGCCGCACAGGAGCCGGTGCTCAACTTCACGGACATGCAGCCCATGCAGGGGGCGTGGAGCGGCGAGCTCATGTACATCGACTACACCGGCGGCGCCGAAACGCACATACCGGCCACCTTGCTCCTTACGCCCATGGACCAGTACCATTGGCGCATCGGCTTCGGCTACACCGAGGAGCCGCAGGCCAACGCGCTCGATACGCTCGTGCTCGCCGAGGATGGCCGCACGCTTGATGGCTTCACCGTGCTGGAGGTGCAGCGCTACACCACCGACAGCCTGCGCTTCGTGCTGCAGGCCGAGGGCGAGGACGACCACAAGCCCGCCACCCTGCGCAAGACGTGGACCCTGGGCCCGCACACCTGCACCCTGCGGAAGGAGGTGCGCTTCGTGGCCTTGAACGGGGAGGCCATGCCCTTCTTCCTGCGGCACGAGTACCGCTTCAAGCGGTAGGGCGCAACGGTGCCGTTGTCCCCCCGAGCTCGTCGAGGGGCATCACACCTTGTTGGGCTGCCTTGTTACCTGTCCATGGGAGATGCTTCGTCCCTCAGCATGACAGCTGCTATGGGCAGCCCATGCTGGCACTACTGTCATCCTGAGGAACGAAGGATCTCTCAGCACCGTGAACTGGGCTGCCTTGATCGTTGTCTATTGGAGATGCTTCGTGCCTCAGCATGACAGCTGTTGTGGGCAGCCCATTCTGGCACTGCTGTCATCCTGAGGAACGAAGGATCTCTCAGCACCGCACAGCGGGCTGCCTCGGGCAGTTGTCCATTGGAGATGCTTCGTGCCTCAGCATGACAGCGGTGTTGGGCAGCCCTCGCCGCGCCCTCACGCACCGCTCACCAACCGATGCACCACCACCTCCCCGCCGGGGTGCGTGCGCTCCTCGAAGTGCACCTGGCCCTCGGTGTCCACCAGCACCACCGTGGAGCAGCGCGTGCCGTACTGTGCGCCGGCGATGAAGATGGACGACACTGCGCGCTCCTGCTCCAGCGGAAGGCCCGTGTCCGGCAGCTGTGCATCGGCGGCCACGGTGGCATCGGCGAGCAGGTCGAAGAGCGCCGCAGGTGCGGGACCCTGGGCCAGCACCTGCGCCAGCGCGACCTTGGCGCGTTCCACCTTGGGCCACGGCGTGTTCAGCAGCGCGTTGCTCAGGCCGTGGATGCCGGGCGCGAGCGCTTCGTCCGCACCGGTGATGTTGGTGTGGTAGCGCAGGGCGTGCACCGGGCCGTGCAGCAGGTTGAAGCCCTCGAACACCGCGGTGGCCGCGGGGTCGATGCCGCCCTCCAGCGCCTGGCGTACGAGGTGGCCGCGCGAAGGCCCTTGCAGCGGTGCACGGCGCAGGTCGCGGTGGTTGGTGAGCGCGGCGAAGCGGCCGCTGCGCGTAATCCCCAGCCAGGTGCCGCCCGCCTGCAGGTCGCGCCCGGCGACCAGCTCCGGCGCATCGTCCCAGAAGTGCGCCGGCGCCGCGGGGCGCATGCGGAACTCGTCGCGGTTGGCCGCCACGATCAGCGGGTAGTGCGGATGCACGCGGTAGGCCAGCACGATCAGGCACATGGTGCGAAGGTACCTGCACGCCCCACCGAAGGGCCCCGTGCGCGGCGGAAGTGCTAGCTTTCAGCATCTCCCGACCCATGCGCCCATTGCTCTTGTTCCCCGCGTTGCTGGGCTTCGCCATCGTTGGCGTGGCCCAGCCTGGCACCGACTCGCTGCGCGCCGTGCTCGCGCACGCCGGCCGCGACACCACCGCCGTGCGCGCGTTGAACGAACTTGCCGTGGCGTATTCGCGGGAGCTGCCGGACAGCACCGTGGCCCTGGGCACGCGGGCGCTCGCCCTCGCCGAGGCAATCGGCGACAGGCCCGGCATGGCCGAGGCGCTCAAGAACATCGGCGGGGGCCATGCCGCCGGTCAGCGCTTCGCCATCGCACGCGCTTATTACGACCGCTCCTTCGAGCAATGGTCCGCCCTCGGTGATCGCGGGCAGATGGCAAGCCTTCAGCGCAAGTTGGGCTACGTGGCCGAGTCGCAGGGCGATATGCCCGAGGCCATCAAGCAGAACCTGGCCGCCTTGCGCCACTACGAGGCCGCGCACGATACCGCCACCGTGGCCCAATTGAAGACGGCGCTGGCCAGCGTGTACGACCGCATGGAGGAGGGTGAGCAGGCCGTGGCCTTGCAGCGCGAGGCCCTCGCGCTCTTCGAGGCGCTCCGCGACACGCTCGGCATCGCACAGTCCAGCAACAACCTGGGCACCATGCTCGACGAGCTGGGGCGGTACGACGAGGCGCTCCCGTACCTCGAACGCGCGCTGGCCATGGCGCGCGCGCTCGGCAACCCCTATGGCGAGGTCATGTGCATGGGCTCCATCGCCAACCACTACCAGCACATGGGCGACATGGCCACGGCCTTGCAGCGCAACGAGCAGCTGCTGCCCCTCGTGCAGCAGCTCGGGTCACCGTACCACGAGGCGGCGCTCCGCATCAACATGGGCGAGATCCTCACCGCGCTGAAGCGGTACGATGAGGCACGCGCCCAGCTGGAGCAAGGGGTGGCGTTCGCCCGCACGGTGGGCGCGCACGAGTGGCTCCGCAACGGGCACGCGGCCTTGTACGAGCTGGCCGAGGCGCAGGGCAACACCGCCGCCGGCCTGGAGCATTACAAGCTCTTTATCGCCTACCGCGACAGCATCGAGAACGAGGCCAACACGCGCAAGGCCGTGCAGGAGCAGATGCAGTACGACTTCGAGAAGAAGGAGGCCGTGGCGAAGGCGGCGCACGAGCAGGAGCTGCGGCGCCAGAAGCTGGTGCGCAACGGCTTCATGGGCGGCTTCGCACTTGTAGCGCTCTTCGCCGGCGTGTTCTTCTTCCAACGCAACCGCATCAGCAAGGAAAAGGCGCGCAGCGAGGAGCTGCTGCTCAACATCCTCCCGGAGGAGGTCGCGGAGGAATTGAAGGCGAAGGGTTCCGCCGAGGCCGTGCACATCGACCAGGTCACCGTGCTGTTCACCGACTTCAAGGGCTTCACCGCCATGAGCGAAACGCTCAGCCCACAGGAGCTCGTGCGCGACCTCAACGAGTGCTTCAGCGCCTTCGATCACATCACCGCCAGGTATGGCATCGAGAAGATCAAGACCATCGGCGATGCCTACATGGCCGCCGGCGGATTGCCCACCCCCAACACCACGCACGCCACGGACGTGATCAACGCCGCTTTCGAGATGCGCGACTTCATCGCCGAGGGCAAGGCGCGGAAGGTCGCGGCGGGCCTGCCGTACTTCGAGATCCGCATCGGCGTGCACACCGGTCCCGTAGTCGCCGGCATCGTAGGGGTGAAGAAGTTCAGCTACGACATCTGGGGCGACACGGTGAACACCGCCAGCCGCATGGAGAGCAGTGGGGAGGTGGGCAAGGTGAACATCAGCGAGGCGACCCATGCGCTGGTGAAGGACACGCCGGGCCTCACGTTCACGCCACGCGGCAAGGTTCAGGCGAAGGGCAAGGGGGAGCTGGAGATGTTCTTTGCCCGCCGTGCCATGGCCGCACAGGAAGCCACCGGAACAGGAAAGAACTGAACCGCCATGCGACACGCGTTCATCCTCCTCATCATGCTCGTGCTGGCGCCGGGCATCATGGCCCAGAAAAGCAGTGCACCCGTGAAGGACATCACGCCGCAGGAGCTCTCCGCCATGCTCGGTCAGGTGCAGGTGATCGACGTGAATGAGGCGGAGACCTTTGCCGAAGCACATGTCCCCGGGGCGAAGTTGTTGGCCTATGATGCCATCACGGCGGAGGTGTTGCCGGCGGACACGGCGATCAAGCTGGTCTTCTATTGCTGGAGCCCCGAGTGCCCGGCCGCCGGCCAGGCCGCCCAGGCAGCGGCGCAGCTTGGCCACCCCCATGTGTACTGCATGCCGGCCGGCATCACCGGTTGGCAGGATGCCGGCCTGCCCACGGAGCCTTGAGCTCACGCCACTTGATACCGTGCCTTCGGTAGAACGGGGCAACCCTTCGATAACGCCAGCTCCTGATCACGGTGCACCGGTGCGCACCACGCGCACCACCTGGGTGCCTGCCGATGTTCGATAACGGAGCAGGTAAGGGCCTGCCTCCAAGACCGGCGGAACGAGCTCCGTGGATCCTTCGGCAGAGCGCACATGCATCAGCGTGCGACCCATGGCGTCGAGCAGTTCCACGGTACCGCCGCTCTCGGTGCCAAGCACGGTCGTTCGATACTGGAACGGGTTCGGCGCAACACGGACCGACGATACCGTGGATGCCGGACGAAGGTCCGTGGTGATGTCCTGTTGGAAGCGAGTGACGAAGGGCTTGTTGTACGCGAAGTTGAAATAGGTGCCCGCCACCACAAGGCGGCCATCGCTCTGCATACCTATGGCTGTGCCGACCGTGGAGCTATCAGGACTGATCTGCCATTCCACCAAGGCACCACTGCCGAAGAGGGTGTCTGGCATCCCCGTGGAAAGGTCGATGCGGTGCAGGTAGAGCGAGGGCTCAGGCCCGCGGTAGATCGTGCCCACCACAACGGCATGGTCGTCCGGCGTGCGCAATGCATGGGCCGGTATGGAGGTATTGCCGGGCCCCAGGTCCATGCGGTAGACCCCGTTGGTGGCGAACGTCGGATCAAGTGCACCGGTCGCGTCCACATGCACGTAGGTGAGGTCGCTGGACGCCTGGCCGACCAGCACCTGATCGCTGTTGATCAGGGGAAGTACCTCCACTACGTGCGAGCTGAAGCTCGAAGGGACCATGTAGTACGCTTCGCTGAAGCCGCCCGGTACGGAACCGTCCGTGTTCCAGTGCGCAAAGCTCATCCGCTCGTAGCCGTTCACGAATGAACCGCCTGCCGCTGCTACAAGACCATCCGGCCGCAACGCACAGCAAAGGGCGCGATCATTGAGCTGGTCCTGGAAGAGGTCACGTTCCGCAAGCGCGGCGAAGTTGCCGAACGCGTTGTCGGGTGTTCCATCAGCGAACAGGTGCCATAGGCCCTGACTGCCGCCGAGGTTGGTCCAGACGGCATCGCGGTCGGCCCACCCCGTCACCAGCAAAGAGCTGTCCGGCAGCACAAGCACATCGGTGGCGTGGTTATCATCGAACACCGGGTCCACCGGAAGCACCACGACACCGTTGATGCCGAACGCGCCATCCAGCGTTCCGTCGGAGTTCAACCTTGCCACGGCCGCATGCATGGCCGTTCCATCGTAGGAAGTTCCGGCAAGCACCAGCCGACCATCGGGCTGCAAGGCCACGGCGTTCACGCCATCCTCGTCGCCCAACAGGTCGAAGCGCACAAGGCCGTTCACGCCGAAGGTGGTGTCCCAGCCACCATCGGAAAGGAAGCGTGCGGCGAACCAGTCGAACCCCGTGATGCTGTCGTAGGTGTGGCCCACCACCACGAAGCGGTCATCGGGAAGCACCACCAGGTCGCGGTTCACATCATGGCCCGTACCGATGGGGTATTGGGTGATGCCGCCTGCACCGAAGGCGAGATCGATCGTGCCCGGCTGGGCCGTGGCCAGCAGCCCTGCACCCAGCAGCGCCGCGAGGAGGTATGTGCGTGTTCCCAAGCCGTGGTCTTTCGATATCCAAGATAGTTGATGTGCCGGCCTGGGAACCATCCATCGGTTTCAGGCGCCCTTCATCACGTGCGCTCGAATGCGACAAACGCCCCGGCTACTTTCGGTCGCATGAATGACCAGAAGAACACGGTCCCCCGCAAGCGGTGGTTCCTCTTCACATGGTCCGGCTGGCTCATCGGCGTGGTGCTCGTCGTGCTGCTGTCCATCCTTATGGAGTCCTTGAGCCATGAGGTGCACGTGCAGTTCGTGGTGGGCTTCGGCATGGCCATCGGCCTGGGGGCGATGCAGGGCATGGCCCTTCGCTCCTCCGGGATCGCTGCGGCCAAGTGGGCCCTCGCCACCACCAGCGCCTTCCTGCTTCCCTACCTCATCGCCGACCTGCTCCTGCTCACGAACGACCTTCGTGCGGAGGTGGTGCTGGCCGCCGCCACGGTGCTGGGCGCGGCGTTGGCGGCGGTGCTGCAGGCGCGCGTCATTCCGGTCGCATCGTTCCGTTCGGTCATGCGCTGGTCGCTCGCGCACACCACGGCCTGGGCGCTCGCGTACGCCTGGACCATGGGGCTGCTCTGGGCCTCCAACGCGTACAAGGATGTGCTGCCGGGCTGGCTGGCGGTGATCATGGCCTTCGGGTCCCTGCTCACCGGTGGACCGCTGCTCGCCCTGCTCACCCACGGGCCGGTACAACGCCTGCTCAGCGCGGCTCAGGACCAGTGTCGCACATAGGCACCGACCGCATCGTACATCCCCGCCTGCCGCTCAGGGTCGAAGCGCCGCCCTTCGCGCGGGTCGTTGCCCACGCCGGCCACGTATTGCCAGTTGCCCCAATTGCTGCACGGGTCGTGGTCGATGAGCATGTGCTCGAACCACCAGGCGCCCATGCGCCAGTCGAGGCCCAGGTCGTGCACCAGGTAGCTCGCCACGTTCTGCCGGCCGCGGTTGCTCATCCAGCCCGTGGCGGCCAGCTCGCGCATGTTCGCATCGATGAAGGGCTGCCCCGTGCGGCCGCTGCACCATGCCTCGAAGCGGCGCCGATCGTGGTCGCCGCGCCGTGGCTTGCCCGCGATCCCGCCCCGCAGGAACAGGTCGCGGTCGTGCTTGGCGGCGGTGAACTGGAAGAAGTCGCGCCACAGCAGTTCGAAGCCGAGCCAGTAGGTGCTTTCGTTGGCGCCGTGTTCCGCCTCGTAGCGCTTCACCGCATGCCACACCTCGCGTGCGCTCAACGCGCCGGTGGCGAGCCAGGGGCTCAGCTTGCTGCTGTTGTCCGCGCCGAGCAGTGCGTTGCGCGTCTCCTTGTAGTGGCCCAGCGCGCGCGAACCCCACAGGTAGTGGTCCAGGCGTTCGAGCCCCGCGATGCGCCCGCCTGTGAAGCGCAGCACCGCGCGGTGGTCCCCAACGATGCTGCCCGAGCAAAGGTCGTTCTCCGCCACGGCACGCCCCTTCCACGTGGCGGGCGAGGGGATGTGCGCCGGCGCGCGGAGCAGCGGCCGCACCGGGCTCAGCTTCTCCACCTTCTGCCGGAAGGCGGTGAACACATGCGGCAGCTGGTGAAGCGGGAAAGGCAGGTCGCCGGGCAGCAGCAGCGTGTTCGGCGCGTGCAGCCGAAGGTCGAGCACCCGGGCCACCGCACGCTCCTGTTCCTGTTCCTCCCACGCGTACAGTTGCTGCGCATGCACGACCCGTGCGCCCCAGACCTGGGCGAGGTGGGTCAGTTCCGTCGCGGGTTCGCCCACGCGCACATGCAGGGCGCTGCCCTTGCTGCGCAGCTCAGCGTCGAGCGCGGCGATGCCTTCCCGCAGGAAGTGCGTGCGGTAAGGCCCGCACCGGTCGAAGCCGAAGGGCGTGGGTCCGTGTTGGCGCGGGTCGATGATCAGAACCGGCAACACCTCCTCGTGCGCCGCGAGCGCTGCGGTGAGCGCCGCGTTGTCCGCGAGGCGCTGATCGTTGCGGAACCAGAGGATGGCGCGGCTCATAGCTCGTCGATGTGCTTCAGGAGGTCTTCGCCCTTGTCGAGCAAGGCCTGGCGGGTGGATGCGGGCATGCGGTCCCAGGTGCGGTAGGGCATCGCCAGGCGCACCAGCATGCCGGGCCGCGCCTCATCGCCCAACAGGCGTTCGCGGTTCCTCGCCAGGAAGCGCCAGTACAACGCGTTGAACGGGCAGGCCAGGGGTCCGGTGCGGTCGTTGACATTGTAATGGCAGCCGTCGCACGAGTGCCCCATCTTGTTCAGGTAGCTGCCGCTGCTCACGTAGGGCTTGGTGCCCACGATGCCGCCATCGGCGAACTGGCTCATGCCGCGCGTGTTGGTGATCTCCA
>JAEUSV010000053.1 GCA_016788485.1 Flavobacteriales bacterium | reverse complement strand
TCGCTCGTGGCGAGCAGTTCGTAGGCCGTGCTGTCGGCGGGGATGGTGACGATGATGTCGTAGGTCTCGGCCACGCCCATGATGAAGCGGTCCACCTCCACGGGCTCCACGTCCATGCCGTCACTGGCCACCACGGTCATCCTCCCGCCGGCATAGGTGATCCAGAAGTAGCTGCTCGCACCGCCATTGATGAGCCGCACGCGCACCCGGTCACCGGCCTTGAACTGCGGGGCCGCGTCCACCGGCCTGCCGTTCGCGAGCAGCCGGTCGTAGTACACATCGCTTACGTCCATGGCGTTCATGCGCTTCCACTCGTTGGTGAGCTTCACGCCCAATGCGCCTTCCTTGATCGCATCGCTGTAGCTCTGCACGGTGCCCGGCCGGATGCGGTGCTTCTTGATCGCGCTCCAGTCGTTGGCCGCGTGCAGGCGACGGTGGACCTCCTTGGGCTTCATGTCGGTCCACTCGCTCAGGATCACCACGTGCTCCGGCATCGGCGGTGCCCCGCGCTTGTGGATGATGAGGGCCCCGTGCATGCCGTTCTGCTCCTGCACGTTGGTGTGCGAGTGGTACCAGTAGGTGCCGCTCTGCAGCAGGGGGAACTTGTACACCTGCGTCTCCCCGGCCTTGATGGGCGCGGTGGTGAGGTAGGGCACGCCGTCCAGGTGGTAGGGCAGGATGAGCCCGTGCCAGTGCAACGAGGTCTCCTCCTTCGCCATGGCGTTGCGCACCACGATCATCGCCGTGTCACCCTCGGTGAATGTGAGCGTGGGCATGGGGATGCTCCCGTTCACGGCGTAGGCCTTGCGCACCTTTCCCGTGTAGTTGACGAGGGTGTCGGTGATCACCAGGTCGTAGCGCGTCACCTGCGGGGTGAAGCCGCCCTGGAGGCGTGAGGTCCCCAAGGCCTGGTGCTTTTCGGACTGTGCCGTGACGCGCCCGACCAGCAGCAGCAGGACCACCAGCGGTAGGATCACGTAGCGGAACATGCGGAGCGCGTACATGGCGGTGCGTGGATCACTTCTCCTGGACTTGACCCGGTATGGTCTCCTTCACGCTGCCGCAGGTCATCATCTGCGCACCGTAGAAGGGATTGCGGATGGCCTTGTCGCGGCTCAGCCAGTCGGCCCCGCCCTCGTACATGGGGCAATGGTCCAGATAGACCGGTGCCGATGCCGGGGACGCTTTGGCCAGCCGGGCCATCGGTGCGGTGAGCTCACGGAAGGCCAGGCGTTGGGCCTCCAGGTCCTTCGCGGACCGGATGGCCTTGGCGGTGTTGGCGAGCGGCTCCATCACCTGCATCCATACCGTATGCACCTCGGTACCAAGGGCGCCCATGTCCACAGCGGCGATGGCAGCCTCGAGATCCTGCGCGGCCGCTTTCGCCTTGGTCGCATCGGAGGCGACGAGCGCATCCTTCAGCTGGAAGTAGGCATCGAACACGGGCAGCAGTGGGTCGATCGGGGCCTGGGACGCGGGCGGTTGGGCCGTGGGGGTGTGACCGGCGTGACCAGCGCCTTGTGTAGCTGCGGCCGCCTGCACCGGAGCGCGCTTGAAGGTGCGGTCGTACTGGCAGCAACCGGGCAAGGCCGCATACGCCGCATCGGGAGCGAGGTAGCGTTCGTTGTCGTAGCCGGCGTGGGCGATGCGTTGCAGCACGGCGTCCAGGGTGGTGCGTGCACTGTCGAAGGTGATCCGGGCGGTCTTGGCGTCCACATCCCAATCGGCTTCCGCCTCGCCGTTCACCAGCGCGGCCTTCTCAATGGTCTTCTCGCACATCGGGCAGTCGCCGTCGATGCGGACCGTGGTGCTCTTGGCGTTCCTGATCTGCGCGGTGCATCCCGGCAGCAGGAACCAGAGGGTGGTCAACAGGGCGATGGTTCTCATGGTGGTGTGGTGTAAGGGGTTCATGGATTTGGTCACTTGTCGAGCCGGGCCCAGCGGAGGCGCAGGCTGTTGCTCACCACGCTCACGCTGCTCAGGGCCATGGCGGCGCCGGCGATCATGGGGTCGAGCAGGAAGCCGTTGATGGGGTACAGCACCCCGGCGGCGATGGGGATGCCGATGATGTTGTAGATGAAGGCCCAGAAGAGGTTCTGGCGAATGAGGGACACTGTGCGCCGCGAGAGCTGGATGGCGCGCGGGATGGCGAGCAGGTCGGTGCTGATGAGCGTCATATGCGCCACGTCCATGGCGATGTCGCTGCCCTTGCCCATGGCGATGCTCACATCGGCCTTGGCGAGCGCTTCGCTGTCGTTGATGCCGTCGCCCACCATGGCCACCACGTGGCCCTGTTGCTGCAGGCCGGCCACGAAGGCGCCCTTGTCCCTGGGCAGCACCTCGCTGCGGAAGTCATCGATGCCTACGGCCTTCGCAACAGCTTGTGCGGTGCGCCGCGCATCACCGGTCTGCATGTACACCTTGATGCCCGCCTTCTTCAACCGCGCGATGGCCTCGGCTGCCGAAGGCTTGATGCGGTCGGTGATGGCGATGGCCGCCCGCACCTGCTTGCCGTCGGCCAGAAACACGACGGTGTACGCGGCCTCCTGCCAGCGTTTCTCGTGCGCGCGCCATTCGCCGGCGATGGCCACGCCGCTCTCTTCCAACAGGCGGCGATTGCCCACCAGCCAGGTGGTGCTGACCACGATGGCCTTCACGCCCTTGCCGGTGAGGCTTTCGAAGGCGGTGGTTTGACCGTTGGGGCCGATGATCATCGGCCCGTACTGATCCTTGAGATGGCGTACCACCGCCTCCGCCAGCGGATGCTCCGAACGTGATTCGATGGCGAGCAGCGCGGTCATGGCATCGGGATCCTCCGAGCCCATGAGCTCCACCACCTCCGGTTTCCCTTCCGTGATGGTGCCGGTCTTGTCCAGCACGATCGCGGTGAGGGTACGTGCGCGCTCCAGGCTCTCGGCGTCCTTGATCAGGATGCCGTTCTCGGCGCCCTTGCCCATGCCGGCCATGATCGCTGTGGGCGTTGCCAGTCCCAGGGCGCAGGGGCAGGCGATCACCAGCACTGTGACGAGCGCCAGCAGGCCCTGCGTGAAGGCATGCTCGCCGCCCAGCATCCACCAGGCCATGGCGCTGAGGACGGCGATGCCGATCACGATGGGAACGAACACGGCCGCCACCTTGTCCACCAGCTGCTGCACGGGCGCCTTGCTTCCCTGCGCCTGCTGCACGGCACGCACGATGTTCGCCAGGAGCGTGGCGGTGCCGACCTTCTCGGCCCGCATGCGCAAACTGCCCTTCTGGTTGATGGTGCCGGCCAGCAGCTTCGCACCGGGCATCTTCGCCACGGGCACGGGCTCGCCGCTCAGCATGCTCTCGTCCACGTAGCTGTCGCCGCTCACCACCTCACCGTCCACCGCGATGCTCTCGCCCGGACGTACCACCAGGATGTCGTCCACGTTCACCTCGGCGATGTGCACCTCACTGGTGGATCCATCGGCCGCTTCGCGCAGCACGGTGTTGGGTCGCAGGCCCATCAGCTTCTTGATCGCGCTGCCGGTGCCGGCCTTGGCGCGCTCTTCCAGGAACTTGCCCAGCAGGATGAAGGTGATGACCACGGCGGCGGCCTCGAAGTACACGTGGGGCATCAGGCCCCGGTCCGTCCAGAACGCCGGGTAGGCCGTGTTGAAGACGCTGAAGAGGTAGGCCACACCGGTGCTCAGGGCCACCAGGGTGTCCATGTTGGCGCTGCGGTGTTTCGCCTGTTTCCAGGCGTTGATGAAGAAGGTGCGGCCGAAGAAGAGCACGACCGGCGTGCTGAGCGCCCACATCACCAGGTTCGCCCACGGTTCGTGCATCATGAACATGCCGATGACCACGAGCGGGATGCTCAGCGCCAGCGAGGCCCAAAGCCGCCGCTTCAGGTCGGTGAGGCGCTCGCGCTGGATGGCTTCCATGTCCGCCGCGGCATCCTGCTCCTCGCCGATGAGCAGGTCGTAGCCGATGCTCTGGATGGCCTGCCGCATGCCGCGTTCATCGATCACGCCGGGCACGTACTCCACCTGCACGGTGTTGGTGGCCAGGTTCACGGCGGCCTTGAGCACGCCGGGCGTGGCGAGCAGCATGCTCTCCACGCTGGCCACGCAGCTGGCGCAGGTCATGCCGGTCACCGGGAAGGTGCGCTTCACCGTGGGCACGTCGTAGCCGTTGTCGCGGATGGCCTGCACGGCATGCTGCACGGCCTCCACGGGTCGGGTGCTGCTGAACACCGCGCGCCGGTTGTTGAGCTCCACGTGGTGGTCCTGCACCTCGGGCACGGCCCCCACGGCCTTGTCCACGATCAAGGCGCAATGCTCACTGTCCATGTTCTCCACGGGCAGCAGTACGGTGGTCTTCTCGGCGGGCATGATCGTTCGGTGTCAAGCGGCCTGGGGAATGAGCCCGTAGCCGGCGGGTTTGAGCGCGGTGAGCAGGTCGTCGAGCGCAATGGCCCCATGGATGATCTCCACTTCGGCGGTGCCTGTGGTGGCATCCACGCGCACGTCCACCACACCGGGCAGGCGCTTGAGGATGGTGGCGGCGCTGTTGGCGCAACCCGCACAGGTGATGCCTGTGGTGGAGAAGCGGAGGGTCTCGTTGGGCGTGTGCGTGCGGTCCATGGTCGTTCTTGTGTTGACGGTACAAAGCACCGACGACCGATGGCCGATCGCGTTACATCCTCATCGGAAAGGTTTACATCAGGACCCGACCTGGTCCAGCGGGGTGCGGCCCAGCCCAATGGCCTTGAATGCGGAGGGGGTCATGCCCGTGAGCTTCTTGAACTGCGCGCTCAGGTGGGCCACGCTGCTGAACCCCGTGCGGTCGGCGATCTCGCTGAGGGTGAGCTCATCGTACTTGATCAGCTCCTTCACCCGCTCGATCCGTTGCAGCAGGAAGTACTGCTCGATGGTGATGCCTTCCACCTGTGAGAAGAGGGCCGTAAGACCTGAGTATTCGTGATGCAGGGCATCGCTAAGGTGCTCGCTGAGCTTCACGCGGCCTGCACCGGCCTCGTTATGGTGCACCATCTTCACGATGGCCGCCTTGATGCGGGCGATCATCGTGGCCTCAGGGCTGTCCACCAGTTCGAAACCCTCCACTTTCAGCAATGCACGGGCCGCCTCCAGCTGGGCCGGTGTCGGTTCGCGCTCCAGCTCCACCTCGCCGAGCTCGACATGCGCCACGGCCATGCCGGCCTCGCGCAGGGTTCGCGCCACTGCGACCCTGCAGCGATCACATACCATGTTCCGCACCACCAGCCGCATCGTAGTGACGAAGGTAAAGGGAGCGGCGGTCGGTCGCAGGGTCGGGCATGGCGCACCACGACCCGAACATGCGGTGCCTCGCCGGGCCGGCAAGCAACGATCCGCTGTCCGACCCCGGGTGCGGTGGTCGCCCCGGATCGCCTCCCGGGACGGCCCTGGGCCAGGTACATTTGAGGAACACCCAATTGAGTCTGACCATGAACGCACGCACTCTTATGGCCGCCCTCGCGGGCGGTGTGGCCGCCTTCCTGCTCGGCTGGCTGATCTTCGGCATCCTGCTGATGGGGTTCATGGAGACCCACATGCTGCAGTACCCCGGCCTCATGAAGGGCGAAGGGGAGATGAACATGGGGTTGCTGTTCCTGAGCAACCTGGTGGTGTCGGTGCTGCTCACCTGGGCCTTCGAGCGCATGGACGTTGCCGATGTGCAGGGCGGGCTGCTGCACGGCGCCATCATCGGGCTGCTGTTCTACCTGGCCGTGGACCTGTCCTTCCTGGCGATGATGAACCTGTTCGATGGTCCGCTCGCCGTGGCTGTGGATGTGATCGCGAATACGGTATGGACCGCGGGCATCGGCGGGGTGGTGGGCTTCATGCTCGGGCGCGGAAAGGCGACGGCGGCTTAGGCCTTCGGTTCGCTACCGGCCTTGGGCTTGCTCTTGGTGAAGGGAAGCTGCAGCCGCTCCTCCTCGGGCCAGTCGCGTTCCTCGCCGAGCAGGAAGCCATACGCCTCGAGCCCGGGGATCTCGTCGCACACCACCTTCAGGATGCCCATGATGGGGATGGCGAGCACCATGCCCATTACGCCCCACAGCATGCCGCCGGCGAAGAGGGCCACCAGGCTGGCCAATGGGTTGATGCTGACGCTGGATCCCACCACCTTGGGGGTGACGAAGTTGTTGTCGATGAACTGCGAGAAGAGGATGACGCCCAGGGTGCCCAGCGCGTAGAGCCCGCTGTCCTTGGTGAGCAGGGCGATGAGCATGGCCAGCGCCGCACCGATCCACGGGCCCACATAGGGGATCACGTTGAGCACGGCGGCGGTGACGCCCAGCAGGATGGCATGCTCGAGCCCGAGCATGAGGAAGCCGATGCTGTTGACCACGGCGAGGAAGGCCATGACGATGAGCACGCCGCGCATCCACTTGCGCGCCAGCCTGGAGGTCCGCACTGTCACCCGCAGCGCGGTCCCGTTCCCCTTCTCCGCGAGCTTGTGCAGGAAGAGGCTGAAGCGCCCGCGCAGCAACAACAGGAAGAAGAGGATGAGCGGGATGGGCACGAGGATGGCGAGCGTGGCACCGGTGGCGGAGGCGAAGCCCATCAGCACTTCACCCATGCGCTTCGCCATGCTGCCGGCCTCCTCTTTCACCAGCACCTCCTGCCGGTCGCGGTCGAGATCGAACCGCTGCTCCACCCAACCGCGCAGTTCCTCCACATGCCTGCCGAGCGCATCACCGAGGGCCGGCATGTCGCGGCCCAGATCGGCGAACTGCCCCGCGAGGAAGAGCACGAGCAGGCCCCCCAGCACCACCAGCGACAAGGTGGAGGCCAGCGCGCCCACCCACACCGGCAGCCCCGCCTTGTCCAACCGATTGCTCAAGGGCAGCGTGAGGAAGGCAAGGAGCGCAGGTACGAAGAGCAGGATGAACAGGTCGCGACCGTAGTACAGCACCACCGTCGTAGTGATGAGCGCGAGCAGGATGAGCACATAGCGTGCGAGCAGGTCGGTTCGGCTTTCCATAAGATGCGTTCGGCATGAAGGTAACGATGGCCCGGAAGCCTCTGCCGGTTACCTTGCCTGCATGGGACGCATCGGCATCGGTACGCGACCGATCATCGTGCTCGCCACATGGGCGTGCTTCTGTGCGCATCCGGTCACGGCCCAGCTGGCGTACAACACCAACATCCTTCCGCTCGGCGACAAGGAGGCCCTCATGGGCAACACCGGCACGGGGGGCATGGGCTCCACCGGGGCCGTCTTCTACAACCCCGCCGCGTTGATGCAGCTGGAGGGCAGCTCGTTCTCCCTCTCCGGCAGCGCGTACATGGTGTATTCGTTCGAGGCCACACCGTTCGTGGTGTTCGATGACGACCGGCTCGACTACAAGGGCAGCGGCTTCCAGTCGGTGCCCACCAGCCTGGTGATGGCGCGCACCATGGGCGATTGGCGCGTGGCCTTCTCGTTGCTGGTACCAGCGCAGTTCAAGTACGAGGGCCAGCAGGATTGGGATTTCGATCTGGCCGGTGAGCCGTACAGGCTGAAGATCCTGCAGAACTACAGCGAGAGCATGTTCCTCGGAGGCTTGAGCGCAGCGCACCGGATCAACGAGCGCTGGTCGTGGGGTGTTTCGGTGCATGGGCAGTACTTCTCCTATCTCTCCGCCTCGGACGTGCGGATCTCCTCGCTGGCCGATCCCACACGCACGGCCCTCAGTACCACGCGCGACCAACGCGCACCCATCTCGGCCTACGTGCTGGGCGGCCTGCACCGGCAGGGCGAAAAGATGGGCCTGGGCCTGCGCGTGGCGCTGCCCAGCATCCGCATCACCGGCAAGGGTGAGCACTACGCGTACGAGTACCTCGCGCTCTCGGGGTCGACGCCGACGGTGCAGGAAACGGACCTCACCGGCTTGAAGGCGGATTTCGAGACACCCTTCGATGTGCGCGTGGGCGCCACGTACCGCTCCAGCGAACGGGTGAAACTGGCCATGGACGCGAGCTACGGCACCGGTGTGGCGTACGATGTGGTGAGCGGCAAGGGCTACAGCGAACGTGAGGAGCTGGAATCGACCTACCGCCTCAGTGCTGGAGCGGAGCTGGGCGTGCAGAAGCAACGCGCCGTGCTGTTGGGTCTTTCCTGGGCGCCTTCCACCGTGACCAACGATGGATACACCAACACGATCGCCTTTGTGAGTTATACGGCCGGTGTAAAGCTCACGCTCGGCCGCAGCGAGACCACGGTGGGCTACTTCGGTGCCTTGGGCAACGGTGCGCAACCCTATGTGGAAGGCACCATCGCCGCCGAACAGCGCTACCGCTACAACGGCGCGTTCCTGGGGACATCGGTCACGTTGTGAGCGTTCCGGGTCGCAAGGCCTGGTCATCGATGACGGATGGCCGAAAGGGCCTCCGACTACCTTTGAACATCTCCCCGCACACCTTGCATTCGAAGGCCGCACCCGCCCCCAAGCGCCGCAGACGCTGGCGTTGGTGGCTGCTGATGCTGCTGCCCGCGCTGGCGGTGCTGGTCGTGCAGCCCCTGCTGGAACGCAAGGCCCGCGCCCTGGTGCTTCAGACCCTGCAGGGCCATGGTACACCCGAGGAGGCGGCGAAGCTCGACATCCGCCTGCAGCTGCTGCAGG
>JAEUSV010000039.1 GCA_016788485.1 Flavobacteriales bacterium | reverse complement strand
CTGCCGCTCGCCCCGGGTGGCCGGCTTCCCGCGTACGAGGAGGTGCCGGCCCGGCAGATGCGTGAGCTGTGCGAGCAACCGCTCCTCCAGCATCGTGCGCTGTGGCTCCGGGCCGCTGAGCACGGACACCACGGTGCGCGGCGTGATCGGCAGCGGATCGCCCAGCTGCATCAGGCGGCTGTGCACCCCGATGTAGCGCGCGTTGGCCGGCAGTTCGTGTCCGTGGGACAGTTCACCCGCAAGGCCCGGGGCCTGCTCCTCGTCCATGATCCAGCACCGGTCGAAGCGGGCGATGTGCTTGCGGTTCACGGCGCGCAGCAGGCGTTGGGCCACCGGTGTGAAGGGGAACACCTGGTGCGTGATGAGCACGCTGGGCACGGTATCGCACCGCACGCCGAAGCGCTGGTCGCTGATCACCGCATCGAGCCGGAGCTCCGGTACGAGCCGTGCCACCAGCGCCTCCTCCTGCCGGATGCCGCGCAACATGGCCGGGAACTGGCGTGCCATGCTCCACAACTGGGTCCGGCCACTGCCGTAGCGCACCTCGAGGCCCGGTAGCACCACGTGCTCGAGTTGCGGGAACTCGTCGCGCAACAGGGCGAGCGGACCACCGTCGGCGCCGAGCACGGGCACCGCGCCTTGTTCGAGCAGGGCGTTGACGATCGGCACGCAGCGCGCGGCATGGCCGAGCCCCCAATCGAGCGGGGCCACCAGGATGCGCTTGCCGTGCAGCATGCTGCGAAGATCGGTGGAGATGGAGGTGGACCCTTGCGCGACTCCGGCTTAAGGCCGGAGTGACAGTGCGGTGGAGGGTACCGCGCTGAACACTCCCCTTTACGTGATGGATGTCACGCCGGGCTTAAGCCGGAGTCGCGGGAATGCCATACGGACCCATCGGCTCATGCCCTGGCCTATTTTCGCGGCCCGCATCCGCCATGGGCAAGAACAAGCTTTTCCGCTTCGCCGAGAACGAGGTCTTCGAGCACGTGGTGCAACCCACCTTCGAGGAGCTCATGGCCGGGAACTTCCCGCTGAAGGGGCGCTGGAACGCCGACATGTTCAAGCGCGAGGCGCCGCTGGTGCTGGAGCTGGGCTGCGGGCGTGGTGAGTACACCACGGGCCTGGCGCAGCTGGCGCCGGAGAAGAACTACCTCGGGGTGGACATCAAGGGCGCGCGCATCTGGCGCGGGGCGCGCACCGCGCAGGAGCAGGGCCTCGCCAACGTGGCCTTCCTGCGCACCCACGTGGACCACCTCCTGCACTGCTTCGCACCGCACGAGGCCAGCGAGATCTGGCTCACCTTCAGCGACCCGCAGGTGAAGAAGGCCAAGGCCCGCAAGCGCCTCACCAGCCCGCTCTTCCTGGCGCGCTACAAGCAGGTGCTCAAGCCCGGCGGCCTCATCCACCTGAAGACCGACAGCCCGCTGCTCTATGAGTACACGCTGGAGCAGGTCGAAGCGCACAAGCTGCCCTTGCTGGAGAAGAGCGATGATGTGTACGCCGATCTGGTGAACAGGGTCTCGCCCGCCGAGCAGGCCGTGCTGAACATCCGCACCTACTACGAGCGCATGTGGCTCACCGAGGGGCGGAAGATCCACTACGTGCGGTTCGCGATCCCGTGATGGAGCCCATCACCCTCGCCCCCCAACGGCTCACACGCCCGGCCTATTTCCGGCTGCTCGTGAAGATCAAGTTGCGCAAGAGCGGCTGGCTCTACGGGCTTCTCCTGGCCATGGGGCTGTTCTACCTCTTCACCTGGAGCGGTGAGCCGTTGCACATCTTCATCACCGTGTTCAGCTTCGTATGGCCGCTGGTGATGCTCCTGTGGTTCTACGTATGGACCGGCCGCAGCGACAATGCCCGCATCTACGAGGAACGGCACTTCACCATCAACGAAGAGAAGATCATCGGCACCACGCCCTCGGGTGGGCGCGGCGAGATCCCCTGGTCGCATGTGGTACGCGTGCTGGAGATCGATGGCCGCTACCTGCTGTACATCTCGGCCGGCCAGATGCTGATCCTGGACAAGGCCGCCTTCCCCGATGCCGCCGCCGAGGCGCGGTTCCGGCAGTGGCTGGCGGCACGGCCCACCGCGTGACCATGGCGAAGACGACCTCCGCCCCGAAGAAGCAGGTGCGCGATGGTGCCGTGCAGCAGCGCGACTTCTTCGCCGAAGTGATGGCCGTGGTGCGCGAGGTGCCGCGCGGCCGTGTGACGAGCTACGGTGCCATCGCCAAGTACTTGGGCGCCGCACGCAGCAGCCGCATCGTGGGCTACTGCATGAACAACGCCCACACCGTGCACCCGAAGGTTCCCGCCCACCGCGTGGTGAACCGCAACGGCCTGCTCACCGGCAAGCACCACTTCGCCACGCCCACGCGCATGGAGGAGCTTTTGGCGAAGGAAGGTGTGAAGGTGAAGGATGACCAGGTCGTCGACTTCCGGAAGCGCTTCTGGGACCCGGCACTGGAACTTGGCCTGTAGATCGGCCTCATCCCCTCTTCGGGGGATTTTCGCGGCTTGGCCGCGGGTTCCGTCCCCCTCGGCGGTACCTTCAAGGAAGATCACCCGGCCATGAACATCCTATGCCTCCTCGATGATCGTGCGGCGCGCCTGGAACTGCTGCCCGAACAACAGTTGGTGCGCTTGATGTGGAAAGGTCCCGTGAAGGGCGACGCGTACCGCGAGGTGCTGCTCGAGGTCGTCGAGCTGGCCCGGGAACGGGGATCCCGCCTGCTGCTGGTCGATGCCCGGAAACGCGGTGTGCCGTCCGCGGAGGATCATCGCTGGACGGAGGAGGAGCTCATGCCGGCCCTTCACCGTTCGGGCATCGTACGCATGGCCCACGTGTCGGCCGAAGGAGGGGCGGCCCCGAACGCAAGGGGCGGGCAGGGGGCTGGTGTGCCGAACCACGCCGGGTTCGACAACCTTTCCATGGCCATGCTCTGGTTGCTGGACAACGCCAAGGCCGAGGTCGGTGCCTTCCTGGAGCGGGAACGGCTTGACACCCTGCGCAGCTACCAGGTGCTCGACACCGCGGCAAAGGCCAGCCACGACGACATCACCCGTCTCGCCGCCCACCTGAGCGGATGCCCCATCGCGCTCATCAGCCTGGTGGACAGCGACCGGCAATGGTTCCTGTCGCGCGTGGGGACCGGTGTGGAAGGCACGGCCCGCAACATCTCGTTCTGCACGCACGCCATCCAACGCCCGGACCGCGTGATGGTGGTGACCGATGCCCGGGACGACGAGCGGTTCCGCAGCAATCCACTGGTGGTTGGGGAGCCCCATGTGCGCTTCTATGCCGGAGCCCCGTTGGTAAGCCCGGATGGTCATCCCCTGGGCACCTTGTGTGTGATCGACCATCAGCCACGGGAGCTATCGCCCGGTGTTGGGGAAGCATTGCAGGCCTTGGCGCGTCTGGTGGTGATGCAGCTCGAGTTCAGGCGCCTGGCCATGGACCTGAGCACGGCGCAGGCCGACATCGCGCGCTTCCTGGAGCACCTGCATGCCGACAATCGCCTGCTGCAGCGCATCTCCGAACGACAACGGCGGCTGGTGCTCGATGAGGCGCCGCGGCACGCCGCGACGGAGGGTGGAGCTTCGCGGGAGGCAGGGCGGGCCGCCCTGCAGGCCCAAGGGGCCGATGACCGGCCGCCCCTCGGTCGCGGGCATGCGGCGTGAAGGGAGCAGTGTTCCGCACGGAACGCGTAATTTCATCCGAGCAACACCCCGGAGCCATGGTGATGCATGTTGAGCACGAGGACGACGATGCCCGCATCGAGCTGCATCCCGAGCGGCACCTGGTGCGGCTGACGTGGAAGGCCCCCGTGCCGGGCGACCGGTACCGGGCCGTGCTGCTGCGCATGATGGAGGCCGTGGAGCGTCATGGGCTCACGAACTGGCTGAGCGATGGGCGGCGCATGGGACCGATCCTGTTCGCCGACCAGGCCTGGACCATGGAGGAGTTCGTGCCCCGCCTGGTGGCAGCGGGCATGAAGCGCATCGCGATCGTGAGCAGTGAGGATGTGCTCAACCAGATCGCGGTGGACCGCATGGTGAGCGCCACACCGGCCGATGTGCCCTACGCCATCGCCTTCTTCCAGGACCCCTCCATCGCCCAGCTCTGGCTGATGGACAAGTCCGATGCGCGCGCCACGGCACCGCTCTGAACCCGTCGAACAGCACGGGCCGGTGCCGCGTTAATTTCGCGCCCCCACCATGCCCATCACCGACGAAGCCATCCACACCGCACTCGCGCGGATCATCGAACCCGACCTCAAGAAGGACATCGTGGCGCTCGACCTGGTGCGCGAGGTCGTGGTGGACGAGAACACAGTGCACGTCACCGTGGAAGTGAGCAACCCCGCCATGCACAGCCGCAAGCGCATGGAGGAGGCCGTCACCTTCCAGTTGAAGAAGGAGCTGGGTCAGGATGTCGGTGTGCGCGTCACTGTGAACCCACTGAGCGGCGAGCGGGCCAACGTGCGCAAGGTGCTGCCCAACGTGAAGCACATCGTGGCCATCGCCAGCGGCAAGGGCGGCGTGGGCAAGAGCACCATCACCGCCAACCTTGCGGCCGGCCTGGTGAGGCAGGGATTGAAAGTAGGCTTGGTGGACGCCGATATCCACGGGCCCAGCATGCCGCTGATGTTCGATGTGCTGCGTGAGCGCCCCACCGTGCGCGAGCGCGACGGCAAGAAGTGGATCGTGCCCATCGAAAGCCACGGCGTGAAACTGCTGAGCATCGGATTCTTCGCGGATCCCGAGCAGGCCATCGCCTGGCGCGGCCCCATGGCCAGCAAGGCCCTGGAGCAGCTCTTCAAGGACGCTGATTGGGGCGACCTGGACGTGATGCTCGTGGACCTGCCGCCCGGAACCAGCGACATCCACTTGAGCCTGGTGCAGGCCGTGCCGCTCACCGGCGCGGTGATCGTGAGCACCCCGCAACCCGTGGCCCTGGCCGATGCGCGCAAAGGCGTGGGCTTCTTCCAGCTCGAGAGCGTGAAGGTGCCCGTGCTCGGCATCGTGGAGAACATGGCCTGGTTCACGCCGGCCGAGCTGCCGAACAACAAGTACTACATCTTCGGCCGCGGCGGCGCCCGGGCGCTGGCCGAGGAGCTCAAGGTGCCCTTCCTGGGCGAGGTGCCGCTGGTGCAGAGCATCCGGGAGGCGGGTGATGTGGGCCGCCCCGCCGTGCTGCAGGAAGGCACGCCGAGCGCCGCCGCGTTCACCGATCTTTGCGCCGCGCTGCGGGAACGCCTGCTGCAACCCGTCACCGTCTGACCCATGCCCCGCCGCGAGCTCGAACAGCTGGAACAGCGCATCCGCGAAGCCCTCGCCGAGCTCCGTCCCTTCCTCGCCGCCGACGGGGGCGACATCACCCTCGAGGAGGTGACCGCCGATGGCATCGCCAGGGTGCGCCTTCATGGCGCCTGCCGCGGTTGCGCCATGAGCCCCATGACCATGAAGGCCGGCGTGGAGGAGGCCATCAAGCGCGTGGCCCCGTCCATCAAGGCCGTGGAGGCCGTGAACATGGGTGAGGTGGTCTGAGCGCCGAACCAACCCCGTCCTGCGTTGTTATCCCCGGAAGCCGGTGACCCACGTCACCCCCGGCCCATCCCCCGCCCGTACCTTTGCGGGGCTTTTTCATGGAGACCACCGCCAAGCCCAAGACCGTCGAGTCGCGCCGCAACGTGGTGATCCTGTTCGCAGGCGACAGCGGCGACGGGATCCAGCTCACCGGCGCGCAGTTCACCGACACCAACGCGCTGTTCGGCAACGACGTCAGCACATTCCCCAACTTCCCCGCCGAGATCCGCGCGCCACAGGGCACCCTGGCCGGCGTGAGCGGCTTCCAGCTCCACTTCGGTAGCGTGGAGATCTTCACCCCGGGCGACCGGTGCGACGTGCTCGTGGTGATGAACGCCGCCGCGCTGAAGGCCAACCTGCACAAGCTGAAGGAGGGCGGCACCGTCATCGCCAACACCGACGGTTTCGACAAGAAGAACCTGCGCCTGGCCGGCTACGTCGACGAGGCCGACCCGCTCACCGACGGCACCCTGGCCGCCTACACGCTGCACAGCGTGGACGTGACCAAGATGACCCGCAACGCGCTTGAGGGAACCACCCTCGGCATGAAGGAGAAGGACCGCTGCAAGAACATGTTCGTGCTGGGCTTCATCAACTGGATGTTCAGCCGCGACCTCTCCAACAGCGAGCGTTTCCTGCAGCAGAAGTTCGGGAAGAAGGCGGAGCTGCTCGATGCCAACATGCGCGCGCTCAAGGCCGGCTACCACTACGGCGACACCAGCGAGACCTTCACTACGCGCTTCGAGGTGAAGCCCGCGCCGATGCCCAAGGGCACCTACCGCAGCATCACCGGCAACCAGGGCACGGCGCTCGGCCTGCTCGCCGGCGCGCAGAAGGCGAAGCTCGACCTGTTCTACGGCAGCTACCCCATCACGCCTGCGAGCGACATCCTGCACGAGCTCAGCCGCCACAAGAACTTCGGCGTGCTCACCTTCCAGGCCGAGGACGAGATCGCGGCCATCGCCTCGGCCATCGGTGCCAGCTACGGCGGGGCGTTGGGCGTTACCGCGAGCAGCGGCCCAGGTATCGCGCTGAAGACCGAGGCAATGGGCCTGGCCTTCATGCTGGAGATTCCACTGGTGATCGTGAATGTGCAACGCGGCGGGCCCAGCACCGGCTTGCCCACCAAGACCGAGCAGGCCGATCTCTGGCAGGCGGTGCATGGCCGCAACGGCGAGGCGCCGATCCCGGTGATCGCCGCGAGCACGCCCATCGATTGCTTCGACATGGCCTTCGAGGCCGTGCAGATCGCTCTCGAGCACATGACGCCCGTGATCCTGCTCACCGATGGCTATATCGCCAACGGGTCGGAGCCCTGGCGCTTCCCATCGTCGAAGGACCTGCCGGTGATCAAGCCGCCGTACATCAAGGAACCGAACGACGGCGACCAGTTCCTGCCCTATCTGCGCGACGAACGCGCGGTGCGCCCTTGGGCCTTGCCGGGTCAACCGGGCTTGAAGCACCGCATCGGCGGCATCGAGAAGCAGGACAAGACCGGCAACATCAGCTACGAGCCGCTGAACCACGAGAAGATGGTGCGCCTGCGCGCGGAGAAGGTCGCGCGTATCGCTGACCGTTACAAGCC
>JAEUSV010000038.1 GCA_016788485.1 Flavobacteriales bacterium | reverse complement strand
CCACTTCCCCGATCGCGCCGCCAAGGTGATCGCCCAGACCAGCGCCATGCACGGGGGGCGCATGAACGACAGCACCAGCGGCAGGCGCATGCGGGGTGAAGGCGCCTTCGCGGAGAACATCCGCCGCGTGTTCACGGTGTTCAGGCGGCGCTACTTCCAGAGGCGCACCACGCCCGAACTGGACCTCTCACTGTTCCATCGGCCGCCGCAGGGGCAGCTCGACCTGTTCACGTGAAGATGTAGGAGGCAAGCGGGGTGTGCACCGAACCCGCCGGGTGCAGCTCGGAGCTGAAGACGGTGAGGTGGTCGATCGCGAAGCGTTCCATGCACACCGACTCCTCCCGGTGGAAGGGCACCACGCCGCTGCTCCGCGCCAGGGTGATGTGCGGCCAGTAGGGCGTGCGGGAATCCGGCGCCAGCCCCAACGCGTCGGCCAGGCGTTGATGCAGTTCCGTGAGCACGGGATTCGGGTCGAACCGCACCCAGAGCATGGTGGGCCGCTCCTCCGGCATCGTCACCAGGCGGCCGTTGAGCACATGGAACCGCGGGGTCTCCGCGGCCACGCTGCGCACCAACCGCCGGATCCCTTGCACTTCGCCCGCCGGCCTGTTGCCCAGGAAGAGGGCGGTGAGGTGCCACTGCAGCTCGGGCATCACCCGCCAGCCCGGAGCTTGCAGCAAGGGTGCGGCACAGCGACGGATGCCGGCGATCACGGGTTCGGGCAGTGAGGTGCCCACGAACAGGCGGAGGGGATCAGCGTCGGACATGGAACCGGGGGTGGTGTTGGAGCGGACCTTCCTTCACCACCACCTCCTCCACGCGGGCCGCGGGTGGACCGATCCTGCACCAGGTGACCAGGCGTTCCAAGGCCTCGCGCGGGCCTTCGGCCTCGATGCGCACCGAACCGTCGGGCAGGTTCATCGCGAAGCCATCGATGCCCAGACCGGCCGCCGTCTCCAGCGTGCTCTGCCGGTACCAGACCCGTTGCACGCGGCCTTTCACGACGATGTCGTAGTGCACCCGTTGCATCCCCGGAAAGATAATCGATCCCCGCTCCCGACCTGCCCGGGTCATTGATTTCCGGTAGGCGACCGGGGTATCTTCGTGGCCTTGATCGAGCCATTGGTCGATCATTTTCCCTGATCCAGCATGAACCTCACGCCGATCTCCCCGCGCAGGCCCTTCTTCCTTCTCCTCCTTGGGATGCTCTTTCAAGGCCATTGGGCCGGTGCCCAGACGGTGCCATCGGGGTTCAATGATGGACTGGTGATGGGGGGCTGGGTGGAGCCGGTCGGCTTCGCACCCCTTTCCCCCACCCGCTACTACGTGTGGGAGAAGCGTGGCATCGTGTGGGTCGTCGACAATGGGGTGAAGCTCGGCACGCCGCTGATCGACCTGAGCGAGGAGGTCGGCAACTGGCGTGACCATGGGCTGCTCGGTTTCGCGCTCGACCCGGCGTTCCAGAGCAATGGCCGCTTCTACCTGATGTACACGGTGGACCGCCACCACCTGATGAACTTCGGCACGGCCGGCTACGACCCGGCCACCGACGAGTACTACGCGGCCACGATCATGCGCATCACGCGCTACACCGCGAACCTTCCCGCGCTCACCACGAGCGATCCGGCCTCGCGCCTGGTGCTCTTCGGCGAGACCAAGGAGACCGGGGCGGCC
>JAEUSV010000163.1 GCA_016788485.1 Flavobacteriales bacterium | reverse complement strand
CATCACGCTCAGCATCACCGCCCACCAGCGATCGGCATTGTCACCACGCAGGTAGCCATCGCGCGTGCTCGTGCGCCGTGTGCGCCACACCCCGTAGCCCACGATGAAGCCGAGGGTGCCGAGGAGGATGAGCCAGTCGAGCCAGTGCACTGCGGGGTGGTTGTGAGGAACGTGGGTGTGTGGAATGTAGAATGAAAAATGTAGAATGTGGAAGTGCGAATGGCTCGATCTACGAGGCCAGCGTCACTTCCTTGGGTTGTTGCGTTCGGCGGTCTTGACGCTGGCGGTGAAGATGGCGACCAGTTCGCCGCACTCCTGGATCAGCCAGGCGTGTTCCTGGTTCTTGGTATCCATCATGCCGCTGAGCATCTGAACGCGCAGATTGTTCTTCGACTCCCGCAGTTCCTTCAATGCACCGCTCATCTTGTGGATGAAGTCCTTGGATGATTCCGCGCCTTGTACTTCGCCATAATGCAACGCTGGTGCTGTTCCGCTCCGGAGCAATTGACCTGCCAGGTGATTACCCGCCTTGGTATTCGGCATGTTGTCGGTGTGCTTCACCACCGCCGCCGCGAACACACAGCATCGTTCTTCCAGATCGTACTTCCTTTCCACGTGCCAGCAGTTTGAGTTTCTACATTCTACATTTTACATTCTTCATTAAGTTACTTCTTATCCCTGGGCGATATCAAGTTCGCGAACAGCCGATACGCGCCCGGCACCCCCGCCGGCAATTGCCGGAAGAAGCTGATGCCCGTGTAGATGAAGCGCCCTTGGCCATGGTCGCAGGTGATGAGGCCACCGTTCAGCGATTGTTCGCCGGGATCGTTCCACGCGATGAGTGGCGTGTACTTATCGCCGAGCTCGCCTGCGAAGTAGAGGCCGCGTTCCTGCACCCAGCCCTCGAAGTCCTTCGCGGTGATGGCGTTCGGGGTGGTGAGCAGCGGGTGCTTCGGGTCGAGGAAGGTGGGCGGCGCTTCCTCCACGGTCACGCGGTCGCGGGTGATCTTGAAGGGGTGGGGGCCGAGCGTGGCGGGATCGATCTGGAAGTCCTCCACGCCGGACACGGAGAAGCGCGGCGTGGTGTTGTACTGCACGATGAGCGTGCCGCCCTGCTCCACGTACTGCAGCAGCAGCGGGTGCAACTCCTTCATGCCCTTGGTGGCGTTGTAGGCGCGGATGCCGGTGACGATGGCATCGTACTTCTTTAGCTCCTCCAGCTTGGCCGCGGAAGGTTCGATGAACTCCACCACCACACCCAGCTGTTCCAGCGCCTGCGGCACCTCATCGCCTGCGCCTTTCACGTAGCCCACGCGCTTGGCGGTGGTGCTCACCTCCAGCGGCACCAGCTTCACCTCGGCGGGCGTGTAGTACACCTGCGGCATGATGTGCGGGTAATCGATCTCGTGCAGGGTGCTTGAGGATTCGCCCTTTGGGCCGCTGAACAAAAAGAACGACATACCACTCTCGGCTTCTTTTGAGGGCGTCAGCTCTATTGAAACCGTTTTGCGATCACCGCGTTTTTCAATATCCACGGCTATTCCATTTCCTTGGGCTAGCCAACCTTCAGGTCGCACAAGTTGGAGGTGACCGCTAACGTTATCAGTTAGTGCTTCAATGGTCGCGTTGATCGTTTGGCGGCCACCGCTGGCAATATGCACGCTTCTGTCTGGAGTGATAGATACGACAGGAGCGAATGATACGGGCCTAATACGTTCACCTTGGACACGGTCGATCCACTTGTAATAAGGCCTCGCTATACCTTGGAAACTGTACTGGCCCTCTGCTGTATATGTGTATCGAAAAAGCAAATTGTTGATGTGGTTTGTTGCAAGGAAGTCAGATGTTACCCCTGATGCTCGTAGGTTCTCCGTATCAAGGCTGTAATGCGGATCGGCCAAGCTGGCTACAATTCTCGGTTGCAGTGGAATAGTATCCAGATGGGTCCTGTTTTGATTCAGTTGAGTTTGATCAAGCTGCGGGAATGTAAATGGGTCATCTATGAGTGTGACCCCACTGAACAATATGCCTTGCGCTGAAGTGCGGAGCACGTTGGAAAGGACCAATGAACTAGAGTCGGCGATGATAGGACTGCTGCATAGGCCTTCGAAGACTATTCCTGCGCACGCCATGACCAGAGACTCGACGGCCCGAACTTTATCAGGCCTGACTGATAGTGGATGAGAGTTCCGCATTTGTTCCAAAGACCTGAGGTATACGGTCAGGCGTGCGGTATCTCCTTTCGCAAGCAGGTTGGAGATCGAATCCAGTTGATACCCTGAAGGCAATGGGGCATCTCTCCCCTTGAGCCGATACAATCTCGGAAGGCTGGATTCAGGATGCATTGGATCGAATGTGTTGATCATTGAGTCGATCATCAAAGCGATCGCAGGCTCGCCGATAGCGCCCCACGTCATATCGATCCCCTCGAAGATGTCCTTCGTCTTCGGCCGGTCGCCCTTGATGAACTTGAGGTACTCCAGCATCTCCCCCCGCGTTTCCGCCGCCCCGAAGCCCTGGCTCTTGTGCATGCTGCGGCTGCGCCCGGCGATCTCGGTGTAGCTCAGGCCCAGCAGCGGGTCGTAGCCGCCCACATCCACGCTGAACCAGTCGGGGTCGTTCTTTGCGATCTCGGCCAGGTCCTTCTTCCACCACGTGCTGCCGTTGAAGAAGAGGCGGCGCGGTTGCCAAACTTCCAGCCCCTGTTGCAGCTGATCCGGAAAGGCCTTGGGGTCACCGGCCAGGTCGAAGGCTTCCTCGGCGAGGATGGCGCTGGCCTCGTGGTGGCCGTGGCCCGCGCTGCGGTCGGGCGCGAAGCGGGTGATGATGATGTCGGGCCGGAACATCCGGATCACGCGCACCACATCGCTCAGCACCTCCTGCTTGCCCCACTTCGCGAAGCTCTCGGCGGCGTTCTTGCTGTAGCCGAAGTCCACCGCGCGGGTGAAGAACTGCTCGCCGCCATCGATGCGCCGCGCTTCCAGCAACTCTTGCGTGCGGATGATGCCGAGCGCGTCGCCCAGCTCGGGACCGATCAGGTTCTGTCCGCCATCGCCACGCGTGAGGCTGAGGTTGCCGGTGCGCACCTTCTTGCCGTTGGCCAGCCAGGCGATCAGGCGGGTGTTCTCGTCATCGGGGTGGGCCACGATGTAGAGCACGCTGCCCAGCACGTTGAGCTTCTGCATGCGATGCAGGATCTCGGCGGCGTTGGGTTGGGCGGGGGGGCGTTGGGCGTTGGCGAGTAGGGCTGTGATGCCGAGGACAAGCGTCAGGAAGGAACGGATCTGCATGATGGAACGCACCGCAGGTGTTGGTGGTACGGGCCCGAAGGTAGCGCCCGGAAATGGCCGCAGGCCACGCGCGCCGTGGTGTCCGGAGCGGGTGGCCTGCGTACTTGGGCCGGTTGACCTTGATCACACCGACTGCTCCTGCAGCGCCCGCGCGATCTGTTCCTTGTAGCTGCGTCCGCTGATGATGCGCTCGTTGTTGGCCATCGTGAAGATGAACTCGTTGTTGCCGCTGTAGCGCGAATTGCGCACATGCGCCTTGTTCACGATGTAGCTGCGGTGGATGCGCAGGAAACGCGACGGATCGAGCTCGCTCTCCACGGCGTTCATGGTCATGCGGTGCAGGTGGTGCCGGTCCTTGAGCTGCAGGTGGAGGTAGTTGCCCTCGGCGCGCAGGTACACGATCTCGTCCACGGGCACCTTGTGCTCGCGTCCCTTGTCGCGGATGTTGAACACCTCCACGTACTCGCTGTTGGCGTGCATGTGCTCGCGCACCAGGTCCATAAGGCGACCCGTGAGCTTGCTGCTCATGCGCATCTCCATGAACTTGCGCGCCTTCTCCAGGCTGGCCTGGAAGCGCTCATCGTCGTACGGCTTCAGCAGGAAGTCGACCGCGTTCACGTCGAACGCTTTCAGGGCGTACTGGTCGTGGGCGGTAACGAACACCACGAAGGGCAGCCGCTCGTGGGGCACGGTGGTGGCCAGGTGCTGAAGGACGTCGAAGCCGTTGATCTGCGGCATCTGCACATCGAGGAAGAGGAGATCGGGCCGGTGCTTGGCCACGGCCTCCACCACCTCCTGGCCGTTGCGGCATTCGCCGACCACCTCGATCTCGGGGTCCTGGGTCAACAGACGCGCAAGCCGCGCGCGGGCCGCCGGTTCATCGTCGGCGATCAGTGTCCGGATGTGTTTCATGTCAGGTCACGTTCAAGTGGGAAGGAGAGGGTCACATTGAACCCCCGACCTTGGGGGCTTGAAATGTCGAAGTGGGCATGGTCGCCATAGAGCAACTGCAGGCGGTCGCGGACGTTCCGGAGGCCGATGCCACCGTTCGTCACAGCCTTCAAGACATCGGAACAGCCCTTCCCGTTGTCCGAGACCATCAACTTTAACAGTTCGCCCCGCTTTTCGGCCTGCACACGGATGTGCACCGGCTCGAAGCTGGCGTCGGGTCCGTGCTTGATGGCGTTCTCCACGAGGGGCTGCAGCACCATGCTCGGTACCAGCACCGTGCCAAGCTCGGCGGGCACATCGTAGCTCACCTGCAACCGGTCGCGGAAGCGCACGCTCTCGATGCCGAGGTAGTTGGCCACGTGGTCGATCTCACGTTCCAGGCGAACCTTGTCGCGCTGCGTGGTGTCGAGCGTCACCCGCAGCAGGCCGCCAAGCCGGCTCAGCACCTTGCGTGCGCCGTTGATGTCCTCGTCCATCAGCGCGCTCACGGTGTTCAACGTGTTGAAGAGGAAGTGCGGCTGGAGCTGCTTCTTGAGGGCGTTGAGCTGTGTCACCTGCAGCTCGTTCTTGAGCTTCAACAGTTGCGTATGGCGCTCGCGCATCTCTCGTGCGCCGTCCACGGCCACCAGTACCACCATCAGCGTCCAGTACTCCATGAAGCGGCTGAGGATGGCGGGCGGCAGGGCGTTCACGGCCCAGCTGATGTACTCCGGCGTGAAGTCGAAGTCGTCCTGGCTCCAGAGGATGGTGTAGTAGATGGCGCTCGTGAGCACCTCGTGCAGGGCGCCGAGCAGCACCCCGAAGCCGGCATGCACGAGCACCACCTTCCAAAGCGGCCGTGTGCTGAAGGGCCAGCGCTGGAGCACCTGGTAGGCGAGCGGCGTGAGCAGCGCCCAGAAGAGGAAGTTGAGGTAGGGCGGAGGCACCTCGCGCAGCCAGCGGAACTCGCCCATGTCCTTGAGGTCGGCGTACACGTAATGGTGCATGTAGGCCTGCAGGAGGAAGAGGGACGCCAGGAGCAGCGCCACCGCGAGGATGATGCGGAAGGGGATGGGTGTGCGCTGGAAGTACCGCATGGGACGAAACGTCCCGAAGTAACCGCTCGTCCCATGGCCCGAACAACGGGTCCGTGATGAACGGCAGTTGCGGTGATGGAACGGTGGAACGGCCGCTTGAACGGGAGCGCCCCGCACCTGTGGGGGGCACAGGGAGCGGGGCGCTCGGGGGGGGGATGGCCGCTTCGGGCCATCCGGGGATCAGGGAAGGGTCACCGTGTAGGTGTTGCCGTTCACGGCCACGGTGAAGGTGCCGTCGCAGGTGCCGCCGCCCCAGTCGATGGTCCGCGCGGGCTTGCCGTCCGGCACCACCTGCACGGAGCCCGCGGTGATCCACGGGCAGCCCACGGCCACGCGCAGGGCCTGCGTGATGCTCACGGTGTAGGCGTTGCCGCTCCGGTTCACGCCGCTGCCGCTGCCGGTGATCAGGTACACATCGTCGAAGGGCGTGGCCGTGCCGTCACCGGCGGTCCAGGTGCGGATGCGCTGGGCCTGGTGCGTCGCCGTCCAGCTGCCGTCGGGCGCGGTCACACTGCCGTTCACCGAAACGCTGAAGTACGGGTCGCCATCGCCGTTCAGGCCGAGGTTGGTCACGGTCTTCGTGCCCTGCACCAGGTGATCGTTCACGTGGTAGCCCTGCGGCGTGATGGTGATCACCGTGCCGGGGTCGCGGTAGCGTCCTGTGAAGGTCACGTTGATCACGCCGCGGCGCAGGCGGCCGTTGGTGGCGGTGCAGTTCACCGGCCCGAAGTCGATGGTCATCGTGTGGGGCACCGCGATGGTGTCGAAGGTCACCACCGGCGCGCAGGCGTCGCTGGCATCGCGAAGGCCGTTGCTCTCGGCCGCGTCGTCCACGGCGCGCAGCATGTCGTTGAAGGCGTCCTCGGCGCGCGCGTTGTCGCTCGCGCTGGTGATGTCGAGGTCGAGCGGGGTCTCATCCTCCTTGCGGCAGGAGGCGAGGGCCAGCAGGCAGAGGGCCGCGGCGGACAGGGAGAGGGTGCGCATGGTCATCGGGGTCGCTGATACCCCTTGGACGCAAGGACCATGCCCGGGGTTTAGCCGGCGGTGCGGATCGCTTCAGTTCAGGTGCTGCAGCACCTTGAAGGTGAAGGGGTACTTGTGGCGTTCGTCGGCCTTGTGGTGCTCCACCCACACCTCCTTCCATCCCTTGCCGATGGCAGGGAACTTCACGTCGCCCGCCACCTCGGCGTGCACGTTGGTGAGGTACACGCGGTGGATGAGCTTCTTGGCGAAGGCCTCCTCGTAGATCTGGCCGCCGCCGATGATGAAGCACTCGGTCTCGCCGGCGTTGCGCGCCAGGTCGATGGCCTCCTCGAGGGAGCGGCACACGAAGGCGCCGGGCGCCTTGTAGCCTTCCGCGCGGGTCACCACGATGTTGGTGCGGTTGGGCAGCGGTCGGAAGCGCTCGGGGATGCTCTCGTAGTTCTTGCGCCCGGTGATCACGTGGTGGTTCACCGTGGTGCGCTGGAAGAACTTCATGTCGTCCGGCAGGTTCCACGGCAGGCCGCCGTCCTTGCCGATGGTGCCGTTGTCGGCGACCGCTGCGATGGCGCTGATGATCATACGCTCACGGAGGCTTTGATGTGGGGGTGCGGATCGTACTGCTCGAGCGTGAAGTGCTCGTAGCGGAACGCGAAGATGTCCGTCACGGACGGATCGATGCGCATCACGGGCAGGGGACGCGGCTCGCGGGTGAGCTGCAGACGGGCCTGTTCGAGGTGGTCGTTGTAGAGGTGCACGTCGCCGAAGGTGTGCACGAACTCGCCGGGCTTCAGGCCGCACACCTGCGCCACCATCAGGGTGAGCAGGGCGTAGCTGGCGATGTTGAAGGGCACGCCCAGGAAGGTGTCGGCGCTGCGCTGGTAGAGCTGGCAGCTGAGCTTGCCGTCGGCCACGTAGAACTGGAACATGGTGTGGCACGGCGGCAGGGCCATGCGGTCCACGTCGGCGGGGTTCCAGGCGCTCACGATCAGGCGGCGGCTGTCGGGGTTGCGCTTGATCATGTCCACCACGTTGGTGATCTGGTCGATCACGCGACCGTCGGGGGCATGCCAGCTGCGCCACTGGTAGCCGTACACGGGGCCAAGGTTCCCGTCGGCATCGGCCCACTCGTCCCAGATGCGCACGCCGTTGTCCTGCAGGTACTTCACGTTGGTGTCGCCCGCGAGGAACCACAGGAGCTCGTGGATGATGCTCTTCACGTGCAGCTTCTTGGTGGTCACCAGCGGGAAGCCTTCGCTCAGGTCGAAGCGCATCTGGTGACCGAAGCAGCTGATGGTGCCGGTGCCGGTGCGGTCGTGCTTCTGCACACCGTTCTCCAGGATGTGGCGGAGCAGGTCGTGGTATTGCTTCATCGGGTCGTGGTCCTCCTTGGCCGGGACCTCGGAGCACGGCGCAAAGTTAACCCAGACCGATCCCGGCGTGCGGGGAAGGTTCGGGTTCGTCCGGCGGTGGCGGCGGCGGAGCCGAACCCTTGGGACCGTTGCGGGCGGGTCCCTTGTTGTTGTTGCCGGGCAGCGCGGCCAGCAGGCGCAGCTTCATGCGCTCGTAGTAGCTCTTGCGGTCGATGCTGTAGCTCACCATGTAGGCCACCATGGCGGCGTACATCAGCTGGAAGATCACGCTGTGGCGGTCGGTCATCTCCAGCACGAGGATGGCGGAGGTGAAGGGCGAGCGCGACACGCCGGTGAGGAAGGCCACCATGCCGCAGAGCACCAGCACGCGGAACTCGCCGTCGCTGGGGTCGAAGAGCTGGGCCACCCAGCCGCCGATCGCCGCGCCGCTGCTGAGGCTGGGGGCGAAGATGCCGCCCGCGCCGCCGGCGTTGAACGACACCAGCGGACCGAGGATGCGCGCCGCGATGTGCTGCCAGCTGGGGTCCACGTCGCTCTTGAACAGGTACTCCTTCAGCACCGAGCGTCCGCTGCCCAGTGTGTGCGGACCCAGGTAGTGCACGAGCACGGCGAACACCAGCGCGCAGCCCACCGCCCAGAGCGCCTGCACGGGCACCCGCTTGATCCCGCGCCGCAGCTTGTCCAGCAGCAGCAGCACCTTGCAGAAGGCCGCGCCCGAGGCACCGGCGAGCAGGCCGATGGCGAGCACCTTGTACATGAAGGACGGGCCCACAGCCGAGAGCTTCGGGTACAGCAGGCCCTCGCTCATGCCCAGGTAGCTGCCCACCAGCTGCTGGGCGGTCATCCCGGCGATGATCACGCTGGTGAAGACGGCCGTGCGGAAGTTGGCCAGGTGCGTCTTGGTGAGCTCCTCCACGGCGAACACGATGCCGCCCAGGGGCGTGTTGAAGGCGGCGCTCAGCCCGGCGGCGCCCCCGGTGATCATCATCACGCGCCGGCTGATGCGCGGCCAGAAGGAGGGCAGCAGCTTGTGCACCACGCGGTACACGCTGCCCGCGATCTGCAGCGTGGGCCCTTCGCGCCCCACGGCGCCGCCGCCTAGCACCATGGCCAGGCTGCTGGCGATCTTCACGCCGATGATGCGCACGTTGAGGAAGCGCCAGCTGCGGTCGTTCGCGCTGTCGTTGCTCACGTCGATGGCGGCCATGAGCTGGGGGATGCCGCTGCCTCCCGCGAGCGGCGCGAAGCGGCGCACCAGCCACCAGCTGAGCAGGAAGCTCACGGGGGCGCTCACGAAGATCCAGTCGGGGTGCAGGCCGAGCACCCACAGGTGCAGCTTCTCCACCAGCTCGAAGAGCTTGGCGTAGCCCACGGCGATCAGGGCGGTGAGCACGGCGGCCACCTGGTAGGGCAGGGTGAGCAGCGTGATCTCCTTGAGCCTGCTGTTCATCACCTTGCGGCCGAGCCAGGCCAGCGCGCCGGTGAAGGCGCGGGCGACACGGTCCGGCAGGCGCGGCGGACGCAGGGGGATGGAGGGCCCTTTCGGCACGGCGCAAAGATCCCGGCCGGGCGGGGGCGCCGGGGGGCGCCGTAGCGCGGGCTACGAACAACGGGGGTTGAACAGTGGGCTATTCCTTGCCCACCGCGCTCAGGTCGATGAGGGCGTAGCGGTACTGCGTGCCGCGGTCGAAGGCGCGCAGCATGGCCTTGTGCCCGGTGGGGTCGGTGAGCAGCTCGGTGGGGCAGGCCACGAAGGGCTCTTCTGGACGCCAGGCCGTGCCTTGGGCCAACACTTTTCCACCGCGGTCGAGCAGCACGGCCTTCAGCACGCCGGGTTCCGCAGGACTCTTCGCCTTCTTGCCCTCGCCGGCCTCGCTGCCGGTGGCGAGGATTCCCTCCAGGCCGCGGGGCGTGTGGCCGAACACCAGTGTTAGGCCGTTCTCGTCGAGCGTCATGCCCACCCCTTCGTACGACTGGCCCGCGGTGGTCACGTAGGCGCGGTCGGTCACCTGTTGCCAGCGCAGGGTGTCGTTGCCGTCGAACCAGGTGGCCCGCACAGCTCCGCACAGGTGGCGCATGGCCACGGCATCGCCCACGGGCAGCTCGAAGTTGGTCTCCAGGAAGGTCTCCACCAGCACGAGGCCTCCGTCCCACGCGGGCAGCAGGTCCACCACCTCGTCGGGCACCTTGGCGGTGCGGGAGGTGGTGCTCTTGGCGTTGCCCTCGAGCGCACCGAAGGTGGTGAGCTTCACCTTGCGGATGGAGGGGATGCGCTGGTCCACCAGCGGCGTGGGCTTCAGTTTCGCGTCCGTGGGGTCGAAGGTGAGCAGCAGGCCGGGCAGGCCGGTGAGGGCGCCGTAGCGGATCGCGAGCGACACCTTGCCGTTGCCGCGTTCGCACAGGCGCACGGTGCTCACGAAGTCCTTGTCCACGAGCAGGTCCTTCAACGTGTTCCCGTTCTCGGTGAGCGTGCTCAGGTGGATCTCGTGGCAGTTCTTGTCGCTCATGCTCTCCTCGCCCTTGCAGCGGAAGAGGTAGCTGATCACGTGCACGTCGCCGTTGTCGGCGAGGCTCACCTGGTGCACGGTGCTCTGCACATCGTTCAGCGGCAGCTCCTTCATGCCGCTCCACTCCACGTTGAAGGCCTCGTCGAGGCAGGCGTACCAGAAGCGCTTGTTCTCCTTGCCGTCCTGGCTGAACATGTTGAGGAGGTGGTGCTTCCCATCGGGCGAGGTCACCAGTCGTTCCTGCTGGGCGAAGGCGAGGCCGCGGGTGAAGAGGAAGGGGTCGGGTAGCGGCCGGCGCGCGAGCGTGTTGCTGAGGTCGCCGCTCAACGGGTGGTCGAAGCCGTGCACGCGCTTAAAGCCCTGCACGGCGATCGCGCCGGAGGCGTTGATGCCGCCGATGCCGAAGTCCACGCCCTTCTTCTGTGGGGAGACGAGCAGCACCTTCAGTTCGCCGTTCACGATCACGGGACATACGCCGTTCCATTTCTGGCCGTCGAGCATCAGGTCCTTCAATGCGAGCTCCTCGGTGGGCTGCAGTTGCGCGTCGAGCCGCACCACCTTGTGCACCGGGCCTTCCTCCACGTAGAGCAGGGCGCGGCCGTCCACGCCCACCACGCCGTCCACCACGGTGTGCAGGTCGCCCTGTGCGTTCTTGATGGTGCGGGCGAAGGGCTTGCCTTGCTGCACGCCGGTCTGTGCATGGAGCGTGAGCACGGCACAGAGGCCGAGAAGGGAGAGGCTGCTGCGGAGCATGGGATGCGGGTCGGGATGCCCGTGAAGCTAAGCAGCCGTCCGCAACGCCCGTTCAGGGCATCCGCAGCCAGCCGAGCACGCGGTCGTGGTCGATGCGCCACCGGCCGTCCACCAGGTCGAGGTCGTAGCGCTCGCGCGTGCGGCCGCAATTCTGCTGCACCACCTCGACCTCGCCGTTCCCCACGGCGCTGATGATGGCCACGTGGCCATAGGCGTTGCCGGTCCAGGCGTCGAGCACGAGCAGGTCGCCGGTGCGCGGCATCACCACGCTGCCGTTGGTGAACTGCATGAGCCCGCGCGACGGGTTGAAGGTGCTGTCCGCGAGCGTTCGGTCGAACAGGTACTTGGCGTGCCCGTAACTGTTGGGCATGCGGTGGTGGTGGTGCTCGAGGTAATAGCGCTTCACGAACTCCACGCATTGGTAGCGCAGGCCCACGTTGTAGCCATCGACCGTGTGGCGGCCGTGCACCGCTCCCATGCCACCGTTGTGGTACACCACCACGCCGTTCAGGCTGTCGAGCGGGGCGCCGGGTGGAAGGTCATCTGTCGGTTCTCCGCCAATGGTGCCCGCGCGCCAGAGCAACCAGCCCGCGGCACAGCCGAGCATCAGCAGGGCGATGAGCAGGGCGCGGCGCATCGTGGTGGAAAGTTCACGTCGCCATCACATCATTCCACCATCGCAACACTGCACCGCCTCGCTCACATGATGATGCCCGCGATGGTGGCGCTGAGGTAGCTGGCGAGGGTACCGCAGAAGAGGGCCTTGAGGCCCAGCTTGGCCAGGTCGTGGCGACGGCTGGGTGCCAGCTCGCCGATGCCGCCGATCTGCATGCCCACGCTGCTGAAGTTGGCGAAGCCGCAGATGGCGATGCTCACGATCAGCAGGCCCTTCTCGGTGACGATGGGCACGCTCTTGTTGGCGAGGTTCTGGAAGGCGACGAACTCGTTGATGGAGAGCTTCTGCCCGAGGAGGGTGGCCACGCTGCCCACGTCCTGCGAAGGCACGCCCATGCTCCACGCCAGCGGGTAGAACACCTTGCCGAAGATCCAGTTGAGGCTGAGGTGCAGGTCGGGGCTGAAGAGGTGGCCGATGCGCAGCAGGCTCCAGTCGATGAGGGCGATGAGGGCGATGAAGCCGATGAGCATGGCGATCACGTTCATGGCGATCTTGAAGCCGTCGCCCGCGCCGTGGCTGATGGCGTCGACCACGTTGATGTAGTTGCTCTTCACCTCGAGCTTCACGTTGCCCATGGTCTGGCTCTCCTCGGTCTCGGGGAACACGATCTTGCTGATCACGAGGGCGCCGGGCGCGGCCATGAGGCTGGCGGCGATGAGCTTGGGGGCGAGGTCGTAGCCGGCCTGGGCGCCCATGTTCACGTACACCACGAGGATCCCGCCGGCGATGCAGGCGAGGCTGCCGCTCATGCTGGCGAGCAGCTCGCTGCGCGTCATGCCGGCGAGGTAGGGCCGGATCATCACCTGGGCCTCCACCTGGCCCACGAAGGCGCTGGCCACGTTGCTCAGGGCCTCGGCGCCGCTCACGCGCATCACGAAGTTCATGGCGCGGGCGATCACCTGCACCACGCGCTGCATGATGCCGAAGTGGTAGAGGATGGCCACCAGGACGCACACCAGGATGATGGTGGCGGTGACGTTGAAGGCGAACACGAAGCCGCCGGCGGCGTAGTTGGCCACGGTGCCGTCGAACTGCATGGCCGCGAGCCCGCCGTACACGAACGAGGCGCCCTGCCGCGCGAACAGCTCGATCTTCTCCATGCCGTGGCCCAGGAACTGGAAGAATCGCGTCACGGGCGGCACCTTCAGCACGAGCACGGCGATGGTGAGCTGCAGCAGGATGCCGCTGATGATCACGCGGGGGTTGATGGCCCTGCGGTTGTTGCTGGCGAGGAAGGCGAGGCCCAGGATGAGGGCCACGCCGATGAGTCCGATGAGGCGTTCCATGCGGTGTGGTCAGCGGGTGTGGTCGGTGGCTTTCGGCGTGCCGTCGGGCAGGTGCAGCAGGTTGCGGCGCACCCAGCGCGGCAGCAGGATGAGGCCGATGGCGATGTAGGGGTAGTAGCTGATGAGGCGCCAGAGGAAGGCGAGGGTGGGGGCGAGGCCGCTGGCGATGTACATGCCCAGGAAGTCGGTGAAGATGAACTCGGCGATGCCGCTGCCTCCGGGGGTGGGCATCAGCAGCACGATGATGCCCATGATCACCTGCTTGGCGTAGATGGTGAGGTCGTTGTGGAAGCCCGCGCCCTGGGTGAAGGCGTGCACGATGCAGTTGACGATGCTGTAGCGCGCGGTCCAGCTGCCGAAGGTGGTGAGGAGCGCGGGCCACCAATAGTCCCAGCCGCGCTGCTTGAGGCCCGCCGCTGCGGTGATCAGCTGGTCGCCGGTGGTGACCATGCCGCGGCGCCAGCGGCGCAGGCCCTTGAGGGAGAAGATGCCCACGAGCGCGCGCTTCACGAAGGCGGGGTTCACGAAGAGCGCGTAGGCCACGAACAGCTTGTACACGAGGATGATGAAGTACACCACCCAGAAGGTGACGAAGAAGCCCGTGCCCCACCAACCGCCGGCCGCGGTGTCCATGCCGCTGAAGAGCGCCTCACGCCCCACCAGGAAGTACACCAGCGGGGCCATCACCGCGATGAAGATGCCGTCGAGGAAGGAGGTGAAGGTGATGACGGTGATGCTCTTGCCGGCGTTGATGCCCTCGCGGGTGAGGATGAAGATGGCGAAGAAGAAGCCGCCGCCGATGATGCCGGGCGCGATGGCGCTGGCGAACTCCCACAGCATGATCACCACGAAGGTGCGCCACCAGTTGAGCTGCTTGTCGCTCAGGTGGCGGATGCGCAGCATGTACATCCAGTCGCGCACCACCAGGCTCAGGAAGGCGAGGAACATCCACCAGGTGCTGTACCAGCTCCAGGTCACATCGGCCAGCGCCTTGCCGCTGCTGCTGCGCCACACGAGCAGGGCCGTGATCCCCAGGCCGATGGCCACGGGCAGCAGCACCTTGCCCGTGCTGAACGAGCGCAGGAACTTGCGGGCCTCCTGTTCGGCGGTGGACATGGCTGCGTGCGGCTTCAGGCCCTCAACGCGGTCACTCGGGGTCGTTCTCCGTGAAGCTGTCGGGCTCGGGCTTCGGCGGGGTCGTGAGCACCCGGTAGAAGAAGTACAGGGTGAAGCCGGTGACCGTGAGCACGGAGGCCAGCATCAGCACAAGGGCGGAGGTGTTCATGGTCGTGGGGGATCAGACCAGGCCGTGGCCGTGGCGTTTGCGTTTCAGGTAGGCCTTGCGCACGAGCAGCGCGATGGCCACGTACACGCCCAGCAGCAGCAGGCGCGAGGCATGCACATAGCCGCTCGCGGGTGCGGTGACCTTTTCCCAGATGCCCGGCAGCGAGGCCAGGAACACCACGGCGAGGATCACCGGCGTCACGTACTTGATGATGAAGCGGTAGGCCGTGGGCGGGCGCAGGTCGGCGCCCATGTTGATCTCCTCCCAGCCCTTGTCCATGCCGAACACCCACGCGAAGAGGATCACTTCGAAGAGCGCGAACACCACCAGGCTCACCGTGCCCGCCCAGTAGTCGTACTCATCGAACACGCCTTCCTGGAAGAAGAGCACCGTGGGCAGACCGAGCACGAGCACGATGAAGCCGAAGAGCCAGGCGGAGGGACCGCGCTTCCAGCCGAACTCGTCCTGCAGGAAGCCCATCACCGGTGTGCCCATGGCGAGCGAGCTGGTGATGCCGGCGAAGAACAACAGGCCGAACCAGCACACCCCGGCGATGGCCGACAGCCACGGGCCCCATTGCGTGAACAGGTAGGGCAGCGTCTTGAAGCCGAGCCCCAATCCGCCCGAGGCGGTGAGCTCCTTCACCTTGTCGATGCCGAGGTAGCCGATGGCGATGGGGATGATGATGGCACCGCCGAGCACCACCTCCACGAACTCGTTCATCCAGCCCGCGCTCATGGCGTTCAGCGCGATGTCGTCCTTCTTGCGCACGTAGCTCGCGTAGCATTGGATGCTGCCCATGCCCACGCTCAGGGTGAAGAAGATCTGGCCTGCGGCGGCGAGCCACACGCTGGGCTTCCAGATGCTGGAGTAATCGGGCGTCCACAGGAAGTTGAGGCCCACCGTGCCGTCGAAGATCGCCCCGTCCTCACCGGCCTTGAGCGTGACACCGCGGATGGCGAGCAGCACGCCGAAGAGGATCAGCAGGGGCATGCCGATCTTGGCGGCCTTCTCCACGCCCCCGCTCAGGCCTTTGCTCAGGATCCAGGTGTTGAGCAGCAGGCACAGCAGCCAGAACCAGATGGCCTCGTACGGGATGCCGGTGGTGGTGGTGGTGACGTCGATGTAGTCGGTGAAGAAGTGGGCCACGTTCTCGGCCCCCATGTCCAGGAAGGTGCCGGCCACGCTGTGCCAGATGTAGCTCAGCGTCCAGCTCTCGAGGTAGCAGTAGTAGGCGGCCACCGCGATGTTGGTGAAGATGCCGAACACGCCGATGTACTTCCACAGGGCCCGCTTGGGGTCCATGTTGTGGAGGATGAAGGGCGTGCTGTGGTGGCCCGTGCGGCCGCCGAAACGGCCCATGGCCCATTCCACCCAGAGCAGCGGGATGCCCATGAGCAGGAAGCAGACGATGTAGGGGATGATGAAGGCACCACCTCCGTTCTGGATGGCCTGCACAGGGAAGCGCAGGAAGTTGCCCAGTCCCACGGCGTTGCCGGCCATCGCCAGGATGAGGCC
>JAEUSV010000055.1 GCA_016788485.1 Flavobacteriales bacterium | reverse complement strand
CTCGACCTGGGCGTGGACTTCCGTCCGGTGGAGACCGTGGTGCAGGTGGGCGGGCCGAAGGGTGTGGCGCGCTTCGTGCAGCGCGCCGGCCGCAGCGGCCACCGCCCCGATGCCGTGAGCCGCATCTGGTTCCTCCCCACCCATGCACTGGAACTGGTGGAGGCCGCCGCGCTGCGCCAGGCCGCCGACGAGGGCAGCATTGAGGCCCGGCAGCCGCTCTTCCGCTGCTTCGACGTGCTGGCGCAATACCTGGTGACGCTGGCCGTGAGCGACGGCTTCTCCCCCGCCGCGCTCTATGACGAAGTGCGCTCCACCTGGTGCTTCCGGGACATCACCCAAGAGGACTGGGACTGGCTGCTCACCTTCATCACCACGGGCGGCAAGAGCCTCACCGCCTACGAGGAGTTCCGCAAGGCCGTGGTGGACACCGACGGCCTGGTCCGCGTGCACGACCGGCGCATTGCGCTGCGGCACAAGCTGAGCATCGGCACCATCGTGGGCAGCGAGAGCTACGCGGTGAAGCTCCTCAGCGGCGGGCGCATCGGCACGGTGGAGGAATGGTTCATCAACCAGCTGAAGCCTGGCGATGTGTTCTGGTTCGCGGGGCGCAGCCTGGAGTTCGTGCGCGTGCAGGGGCTGGTGGCGCAGGTGCGCAAGAGCCGCGAGCAGAAGGGCAAGATCCCCAGCTGGCAGGGCGGTCGCATGCCGCTGAGCAGCTACATGGCCAAGGTGCTGCGGGCACAACTCACCGCGGGGGAAGGGAACGCGGAGATGGCCGCCGTGCAGCCCATCCTGGCCCGCCAGCGTGAAACGAGCATCGTGCCCACCGAGGACGAACTGCTCATCGAGCGCTTCGAGAGCCGCGAGGGGCACCACGTGGTGATCTACCCCTTCGAAGGGCGGCTGGTGCACGAGGCCATGGGCTCGCTCCTCGCCTTCCGCATGAGCCTGCTGCGGCCCATCACCTTCAGCATCGCCATGAACGATTATGGCTTCGAACTGCTCAGCGACCAGCCCATCCCCATCGAAGAGGCGCTGGACAACGACCTGTTCAGCCCGGTGGACCTGCTGAGCGACCTGCAGCGCAGCCTCAACGCCACCGAGATGGCCAAGCGCAAGTTCCGCGACATCGCCAGCATCGCGGGACTGGTGTTCAAGGGCATGCCCGGGCGACCGCTGAAGGAGCGGCACATGCGCGCCAACAGCGGCCTCTTCTTCGATGTGTTCCGCGAGCACGAGCCCGAGCACCTGCTGCTGCGCCAGGCCTACGACGAGGCCTTCGACGTTCAGCTGGAACTGCCGCGCATGCGCGAGGCCCTGGAGCGCATCGGCCGCCAGCGTATCGTGCTGAAGGACCCCGGGCGGTTCACTCCCTTCGCCTTCCCCATCCTGGTGGACCGGTTGCGCGAGAAACTCACGAGCGAGCAGATGGAGGACCGGATCCGTAAGATGACGGAGCGCTTGGAGAAGGCGTGATACCCTACTCGACGACCACCCTGACCGGCACTGCACCCTCCAATCGCACCAGGTAGATCCCTGGACCCAGATCGTCCAATGGGATGCACACCAGATCGCTCTTCTTGGTGATGCGCTTCACCGTTCGACCTTGCATGTCGCACAGGTCAACGATGCCACGTGCCACGGAGCGGACCTGCAGAACGTCCGTGGCCGGTGTTGGATGCACCGAGAGCTCCGCGATCGCCAATGCGTTCACCGAAGTATCATCCACTGGCGTTAGCAAACGGATCCGGTGGTTGTAGCTATCCGCGAAGAAGATCCTCCCGTCCGGTGCAATGACCAGGTCCGCAGGGTTGTTGATCTCCGCATCGGTCGCCGGACCATTGTCGCCACCGAAGCCTGCCAGGCCGGTACCTGCTATGGTGCTGATGATGCCAGTGACCGCATCCACTCTGCGGATCCTGTTCTGCTCCGGACTTGAGAAGTACAGATGGCCTGCGGCATCGAATGCCATCCACTGGGGGCGCCCAATGGCCGCTGTGGTCGCAGGTATTCCATCCCCGTCGTATGGGATCAAGCCGGAACCGGCGATGGTCGTGATGATGCCCGTCGAGACATCCACCATGCGTATGCGGCGGTTGTTCAGGTCCGCGATGTGCACGTTGCCGTTCGGAGCGACCGCAATACCGTAGGGTGAGTAGAGCTGGGCGACATGCGCGGCACCTCCATCGCCAGAGAAGCCCGCGGACCCGTTGTTGCCCGTACCCGCGAACGCATGCAGGTGGCTGCTGTCCGCATCGATGTACCGCACGCAATCGTTGCCCACCATGCTGATGAAGAGCTCACCTTGAACATTGAACGCGATGCCGCGCGGTCCGTTCAGATCTGCGGCCAGCGCCGGAACCTCCGTGTTGTTCCCGGGGCCCGTCGTCCCCGCGAAAGTCCCGATGGTACCGTCCACTGCGTCTATCCTCCGGATCCGGTATGCATCACCTTCGGAGATGTACAGGTTCCCGGCCGCATCGAATGCAAGGTCATATGGTGCGGCCAGACCGGCGACCGCTGCCGGACCGCCGTTACCACCAAAGCCGAGAGTGCCTGTGCCTGCCACGTGGGAAATGGTCCCGCCCTGTGTATCCACCACGCGCACAACATGGTCATTGCCCTGTGTGAAATAGAGCGAACCATCGACATCCAGCGCCAATCCTGCAGGGTACAGCAGTTCGGCCGAAAGGGCCTGCCCACCGTTGCCGGAACTGCCGGGTGCCCCAGTGCCGGCGATGGTGCTGATGGTGTACTGCTGGGCGAAAGCGGCACAGCTGCACAGTAGGAAAGCGGTGACCGACGAAGAACGGACCATGCGAAAAGCGTTTGTGCGAAGTACCGGCACCCTCACCCTCATCGCCTCCCATCAAGATGGGATACGTCGTCTCACCGGCCGGGATATATGCGCTTAACGGCCTCAGCACGCGAATGGACCTGGAGCTTGTCGTAGATGCTCCGGATGTGGGTACGGACCGTGCTGATGTTCACGCCCAGCTTGTCCGCGATCTCCTTGTACATGAGCCCATTGGCGAGACCATCCACCACTTCGCGCTCCTTCGTTGTGAGCTGCGCATCCCTGATCGCATGGGATGTGCCGCCTTGGAATGACCCCACCACGGCGCGTGCGATCGCCGGGCTCATGGGGGACCCTCCGGTGTGAATGTCATACACCGCTGCAATGAGGTCCTTCGCGGGCGCGCTCTTCACGATGTAGCCCGTCGCCCCTGCGCACAACGCTTGAAAGATGTATGCCGGGTTCTCGAACACGGTGCTCATCAGGAACTGCATCGCAGGCTTCTGCGGTTTGGCCCTGGCCACACAGTCGATCCCGCTTGTGCCCGGCATGTTGATGTCCATCACCACCACATCGGCATCCAGTTCCTCCAATGCCTTCAGGAACCGGTCGCCGGTCGGGAACGTATCGACCACCTGGATACCATCGTTCTGGACCATTCCCGCAAGGAGCAGATCCCGAAAGTCCCGGTCATCCTCAACGATGGCCACTTTGATCCTCCTCATGCCGCCAAGCTATACCGACAACGGACCACTCGCCTCCACGACGGTTCCTGCACCACCGCTCCCAGGCCGTATCGTGAAGCTGCCGCCATGCCCCGACACCCTATCGCGCATATTCTCCAGGCCATTGCCGCGATCCAATGCACCAAGACCCATTCCCTGCCCGTTATCCGCCACGGCCAGCTCGAAGCGACCGGCACCGATGTGGAAACGCAACTGGACCTTGGTAGGCCGGGCATGCTTCAATGCGTTGTTCAGCGCTTCCTTCACCACAAGGGCCATGTCGCGCTTGAAGGACGGACCAAGTAACTGATCAGGCAGGTCAGCATGCAGGTCCAATCCCAATTCAACACCCGTTCCGTCCAGCAATCGATGTGCGCGATCGGCCATGTATTGAAGCAATGCGCCTGCATGATCGCTGGATGGGTCGGCTGCCCAGACCACATCGTTCAGCGAGCCGCGCACCTGGCGCGCATGGTCGGCGATGGAACGGAGCCTTTCAGCACTTGCCGACCCGGCCGCATCCTGCTGGACCAGATCGCTCAGTAGCGCGATCTTCGAGAGCGAGCCGCCCAGTTCATCGTGAATGTCCCTCGCGATGTTCATACGGATGCGCTCGGCCTCACGCTGCTTCTCGATCCGCAACAGTTCATCCTGTGCGGATGCCAGACGCTTCGTGCTCCTCCTACCTTGTCGGTAAAGGATGGCCAGGAGCAGGGCCACCAACACCCCACCACCCGCGATCGACCACGCAAGCCACCGCCCCTTGCGCAATGCGTCAGCCTTCGCTTCGGCCGTGGCCAGCTGTTTATCCTGCTGGGCCCGGGCCTGCTCGGCCGCTACCGCGCGCACCTTTTCAAGACCAAGGTCCGTCATAAGCTCCTCATCGGCCACATCCGCGCGCTCCCTGGCATCCTTGCTCCTGCCGGCTGCCGCATAGGCCAGAGCCAGGGCCCTGTTGATGTAATGCCTCGAACGGTGGTCTTCCAAGACGATGGCCAGAGAATCGGCGTGAAGGAGGTGCTCGACGGCCTGAAGGGACATCCCCTTCTCAAGCTCCTGCTGACCGAGCAGGTTGAGGTAGTTCATGGTCGGTCGTGGCTCGCCCAGGCGGTCCACCAGTACCTTGGCCCTGGCCAGGTAGGCATCCACGCTATCCCGCGTGCCCGAACGAAGCAGCGTTTCGATCGCTGAAAAAAGGGTGGCGGCATGGTTGTTAGGGTGATCCATGAAGCGATGCAGCTCAAGGGCCTTGCGCATGTAGATCATCGCACTGTCCCGTTGCCCAAGCTCATCCAGGATGTTCCCCAGCCCCGTGTAGGCATTGGCGAGGTCCGGGCCATTGCCGATCCCCCGCATGACCTCCATCGCCTTACGTGACCAATGCAGCGCGCTGGACAGGTCCTCCATCGCCAGATAGCAATAGCTCAGGTAGTTGTAGCCGGCACCCACCTCCTCAGGCAGCTGCAGTTCCTCGGCCGTGGTGAGGTAGGCTTTGACCGCTTCGATGCTCTCCGGATAGCGACCGAGAAAGAACAGCTGCGCAGCCGAGGCACGCTGGGCCGCCATCAATAATGGGAGCCATTCACCCCGATGCCCTGCGTTGGAATCCGAAGCACCATCACTCGCCATTCCGGTGGCCGTTCGGGCGAACCACAATGCGCTGTCCGCATTGCCTTGGTATTGATAAATGCGCGACAGTTCGTTAGCGAGGCGGACCAGTGCCGTGTCAGGCGCACTGCCCGGCTTCCACTTACGGGCATCCCAGCAAGCGCGCAAGCTGTCCAGGCTTCCATCCCCCCGGACCTGTGGATTGACCAAAAGGACCAACCCGAGAACGATATGCCTTACGTACTGCATCCTGACCGATCGCCCAAAGGTCGGTGGTAGCTCCGATGGGCCCGAGGACATGCTTCCAGCCATGAATGCGGACCCTAGCCTACGTACCTTACCATCCAAGCTATGGACTACCGCATCCGTCGATCTCCTGATGATCTCGAGTCTACCGGCTTTGTGGAGATCTACCCGTGGAAGGACTCCGGCGATAGCTGGCAGCACGGTGGTTTGTTCATCCGGGAGGATGCGTTCAACGTGGCGGAAGGGATAGTGATGCGACACCAACCTGGTTTTGACCACTTATCGTCGAATGACATTCCCCGATCAGTTGGCATGGCGATAGTTGCTGACTGGCGATCGGTGGCTGATCGGCTACCAAGTCTGTCGCCTATTGAAGCTGCTACCGAACTCAATCTGGATGATTGGTTCGTTGAAGGGTTCCTCAGTGAGTTTGCCAATCACCGCTCTGAGATCGTCGCGATGTTGCGCGATCTGGCGCAAGAGTGCCGGCAGTTCTATGGGCAGTCGAAATGGGTGTGCATTATAGGCATGTAGGCCCGATCTCCGGTGCGGCCAGCGATCGAATGCCGTGCATTGTATGCATCGCACGCGGAGAATGACAACGCGACTGGTGAAGGCGTGAGCCTCCACAGGCGGACGGTCAGCCGCCCAAGGATCGGCGAACCTCGCACATCCCCATCGGCCGTAAGCCCTCATCTTCGCGCCGATCCGACCACCATGCGCCCACGCTCCTCCGCCCTCCTGTCCGCGTTCAGCCTGACCATCAGCCTCTACTCCCAAGGCCCCGACCTGGTCGGCTACTGGCACAACTGGAACGACGGCAATGCGCCCTACCTGGAGCTGAGCCAGGTGGACCCGCGTTACACGATCGTCGAGGTCAGCTTCGCCGTGCCTGCGGCTGGCAGCACGTCCGACATGGTGTTCGCGCCGGCAGAGACCGCGCCCGCCACCTTCATCGCCGATTTGGCCGCGCTGCAGGCCCAAGGGAAAAAGGTGATCATCAGCATCGGCGGGGCCAACGCCACCGTGCACCTCGACAGCGATGCCGAGCGCGACCAGTTCGTGAGCAGCATGCTCGGCATCCTGGACACCTACGGCTTCGACGGTATCGACATCGACCTGGAGGGCGCGTCGGTGGCCATCAGCGGCGGCACCATCGCCAACCCAACAGATGCCCGCATCATCCGCCTGATCGATGCGGTGAACAGCATCGCCGACCAATACGAGGCCACGAACGGCGTGCCCATGATGCTGACCATGGCACCCGAGACGGCCTATGTACAAGGGGGCATGAGCGCGTACGGAGGCATCTGGGGCGCCTACCTGCCGATCATCGACGCCCTGCGGAGCCGGCTGGACATCCTGCAGGTGCAGCTGTACAACAGCGGGAGCATGTACGGCATCGACGGTGGCATCTACACCCAGGGCACGGCCGATTTCATCGTGAGCCAGACCGAGGCGTTGCTGCAGGGCTTCACCACCAATGGAGGCTATTTCGCGCCTCTGCCGCCGGAAAAGGTGGCCATCGGCCTCCCCGCCTGCCCGAACGCGGCCGGTGGCGGCTACGTATCGCCCGCGGTACTTGAGCAGGCCGTGGACTACCTGCGTGGTTCGGGGCCCCAGCCCGGCACCTACCAGCGCGTGGCCACCTACCCCACGCTGCGTGGCCTGATGACCTGGAGCATCAACTGGGACGCGGTGAGCACGTGCGCAGCCGCCGATGAGTACGCGCAGGCCTTCGAGGACATCTTCGGGATCGGCACGGCGGTGCAGGATGCGCCACTCGCGAGCGTCACCGTGTGGCCGGTGCCCGTGGATGCTGGCGTGCTGCATGTCGGTGGCCTCCAGGGCGGCGAGGACCTGGAGCTGCTGGATGCCATGGGCCGGGTGGTGGTCGCTGAGCGCGCCTCGTCCGACCGCGTTGAGCTGGCCTTCGACCTGCCCACAGGCGCCTACGTGCTGCGTGTGGAGCGGGATGGTGCCCCTGTGCTCAGCCGACGCGTGGTCGTCGTGCGTTAGTGCCGCCCGGAGAACAACTTCTCCACCTCCACACCGATGAAGACCACCGATGAGAGCGCGGTGACCGCGAGGAATTCCTCCAGGGTGAGCGGCTGTGTGTGGAATATCCCCTGGAACACCGGCACGAAGGTGACCATGGCCTGAAGGCCGAAGGTGAGTGCCACGGCACCGAAAAGCGCAGGGTTGGAGAAGAAGGCGGTGCGGAAGACGGAGCGCTCGCAGCGGATGGCCCACACGTGGCCCATCTGGCTCAGGCAAAGCACGTTGAAGGCGATGGTCTGCCAGTGCGCATGCCCGGTTCGGATGGCCCAGGCCTGAGCGGCAATGGTGACCAGGCCCATGAGCAGGCCGACCCATAGGATGTGCACACCGAGCCCATGGGCGAAGATGCTCTCCTGCGGATCGCGCGGCTTGCGACCCATGAGATCCCGCTCCGCCGGCTCCAGCGACAGGAAGAGGCCGGGCAGCCCATCGGTGACCAGGTTGATCCAGAGGATGTGCACCGGCAACAACGGCACGGGAAGCCCGACCAGCGGTGCCAGGGTGATCGCCCAGATCTCGCCCGCATTGGCCGTAAGGATGTACTTGATGAACTTCCGGATGTTGTCGAAGACCCGGCGCCCTTCGCGAACGGCAAGGGTGAGCGTCGCGAAATTGTCGTCGAGCAGCACCATGTCGGCCGCCTCGCGGCTCACGTCGGTGCCGGTGATGCCCATGGCCACGCCGATGTCCGCGCGTTTCAACGCCGGTGCATCGTTCACCCCATCGCCCGTCATGGCCACGAAATGGCCGCGCTTCTGCAACGCGCTGACGATGTCGAGCTTCTGCTCGGGCGACACTCGGGCATACACGCGGATGTGCTCGACACGATCATCCATGCCGGATGAGCCGAGACGCGTCAGCTCCGCGCCGGTGATCACCGTGCGGGCATCGGCCAGTTCCGCACCGCTGAGCAGGCCGATGCGATGTGCGATGGTGCGCGCCGTCAAGGGATGATCGCCGGTGATCATCACCGTACGGATGCCGGCACTGCGGCAATCGGCAATGGCCTGAGGCACCTCGTCGCGCGGCGGGTCCTGGATCCCGGCCAGGCCGAGCAGAGCGATGTCATTCTCCAGCGAATGCAGATCATCGGGCAGTGCACCAGGCGGCAGGTCGCGCATGCCGATGGCCATGACGCGCAGCCCTTGGGCAGCGAGCCGGTCGGCCTCGGAACGCCAGCGCGGATCGGGCCGCGCCGTTCGTTCCAACAGGATCTCCAAGGCCCCCTTGATGAAGATCCGGTGACCTCCGTCCGATCGACGATGGATCGTGCTCATGCATTTCCGCGATGCATCGAAGGGCACTTCGGCCACACGGGGCAGTTCACGTTCGGTAGCGGCCTTGTTCACACCTGCGCCCTCGGCATGCTCGAACAGCGCGAGCTCCGTGCCCTCGCCCACGGGACCATCAGCCCCCTGCACAACATCGTTGTTGAGCGACATCGCCTGGAGCAGGTGCTGGTGCGGCGGACCGTCCAACACCACCAGTTCCTCCACGCGCATGCGGTTGCGCGTGAGCGTGCCTGTCTTGTCGGTGCAGATCACGGTGACGGAGCCCAGGGTCTCCACGGCGGCAAGGCGGCGCACGAGCGCGCGCTGTTTCACCATGCGGGCCGCCGACAAGGCCAGCGACACCGACATGAGCGCTGGCAGTGCCTCGGGGATGGCGGCCACGGCCAGGGAGATGGCGGTGAGCAGCAAGGTGAGCGGGTCGCCCCCGCGCAGCCACCCCACCGCGAAGAGCACCGCGCAAAGCGCGAGCACGGCCACGGACACCACCTTGCCAAAGGATGTCATTCGCCGTTGCAGCGGTGTAGCGGTGGTGCCCTGGTCAAGGAGCCGCGCGATGCGTCCCATCTCCGTGCGCATGCCGGTGGCCACCACGATGCCCTCGCCGCGCCCCTTGGCCACCACCGTGCCCTTGAAGCCCATGTTCGTGCGGTCGCCGAGCGGCAGCCCCTCACCTTCCAGTTCGCCTGGCTGCTTGGCGGTGTCGAGCGATTCGCCGGTGAGCGCGGCCTCCTGCATGCGCAGACCATGACAGGCCGTGAAGCGCAGGTCGGCCGGTACGACCTGTCCCGCTTCGAGCACCACGATGTCGCCGGGCACGAGCTCGCGCGCGGGCACCGTACGGAGCTCGCCTCCCCGCCGCACCGTGGCCTGGGGGGCCGCCATGCGCCGCAGGGCCTCCAGTGCTTTCTCCGCGCGGAACTCCTGCACCACGCCGATCACCGCGTTCACGCATACGATGGCCACGATGATGTACGTATCGGTCAGGTCGCCGATGGCACCGGCGATCACAGCGGCGGCCAGGAGCACCAGGACCATGAGGTCCTTGAACTGGCCGAGGACAAGCCTGGGAAGGGTGCGGCGGCGGCCTCCCTCCAGCACGTTCGGGCCGTGCTCCAACATGCGCTCCGCGGCCTGTGCATCGGAGAGCCCTTCCTGGCCCACCCCCAGGGCCTGGCGCAGTTCGTGAAGCTGGAGCAGGTGCCAGTTCATGGGTGGAGCGGCCTTGAAGTTCGGCATAGCCGGACGCCTGTCACCCAACGATCATCAGGCTTGCCTTCCGTGGCGGGCCGCGCTACCTTGGTGGCATGCTCACGGCGGAGGTGGAACTTGCGGGCGAGCGGCTGGTGCTGAGCCCCTACCGGGCGCTCTTCTGGCCCCGGATGCGCTGGCTCCTGCTCAGTGACGCCCACTTGGGCAAGGCGGCCCATTTCCGAAAGGCCGGACTGCCCCTGCCCGACGTGCATGACGACCTGCTGCTGGACCGGCTCGGCTGGCTGATCCAGGAGTACGGGGCCGACAGGGTGGTGGTGCTGGGCGACCTCTTCCACAGCGCCTACAACAGCAGCTGGGACCTCTTCACCCTCTGGATGGAGCGCGTGCCCTGCGAGATGCACCTGGTGCTGGGCAATCACGACGTGCTGGCCGACCGGCGTTACCTGGACGCGGGGCTGAAGCTGCACGACGAGGTGCTGTTGGAAGGCCCGTTCGCGTTGACGCACGAGCCCCGGTCCGTGAAGGACCGCTACGTGCTCAGCGGCCACCTGCATCCCGGCATCCACCTCACCGGCCAGGGACGGCAGCACCTGCGCCTGCCGTGCTTCTGGTTCGGGCAGGACCGCGCGGTGCTCCCCGCCTTCGGAACGGCCACGGGGTTGCATGCCATCGCCCCGGCGCCCGGCGACCGTTGCTTCGCGGTGACCGAGCGCAGCGTGCTCGATGTGAGCGGTGTGGAGGGGGGCCAGCGGGCACACCGCGGTCGCCGCTCCTCCTGATCCCCGGAAATGCGAAAGCCCCGGCCGAGGCAGGGGCTTCCGAACAGGTAGAACGTCCGCTTACTTGGTGTGGCGGGCGTAGCGCTTGTTGAACTTGTCCACGCGACCGGCGGTGTCGATCAGCATCATCTTACCCGTGTAGAAGGGGTGCGAGGTGTTGCTGATGTCCAGCTTGATCAGCGGGTATTCGTTGCCGTCCTCCCACTTCACGGTGTCCTTCGTGTTGGCGCAGCTCTTGCCCAGGAACATGTGCTCGTTGCTCATGTCCTTGAAGACCACGGTGCGGTAGCTCTCGGGGTGGATGCCCTTTTTCATGTCTCTTCGCTTTCGGGCCGCGAATATAGCACCTTTTTCCGGACCGCACCGCTTTCCAGGGCAATGATCGCCCCGGGCCCTGCGTATCCAAGCCCTGAACCCCATCTTTGCGGGCCTTGCGGAAGACCCACCTCCTCCTTTTCGCGGCCGTGCTGGCCGTGCTCGCCACCGCCTGCCGGAAGGACCTCGAGTTCACCAGCGATGCGGTGAGCCTTGACTTCAGCCGCGACACGGTGCTGTTCGACACGGTGTTCACCACGGTGGGCACCACCACCAAGGCCTTCACGGTGCGCAACCCCTCGAAGAACGCCGTGAAGGTCGATATCGCCCTCGAGGGGGGCTCCCCCTCCCCCTTCCGAATCAACGTGGACGGGGCCAGCGGCCTGAGCTTCGAGGACGTGGAGATCCTGGGGGAGGACAGCATTTACATCTTCGTGGAGGCCACCCTGGGCGTGGGCGGGGTGAACACCCCCTTCATCATCGAGGACCACATCCTGTTCAACACCAACGGCAGCCAGCAGAGCGTGCTGCTCACCGCCTGGGGGCAGGACGCCCACTTCTTCCGGCCCGACCGCTCGATCCCCGGACTGCCGGCCTTCAGCATCATCGCCGGCGAGGATGACAACGGCAACAGCATCTGCGAGACCGTGACCTGGCCGAACGACAAGCCCTATGTGATCTATGGCTACGCGGTGGTGGACTCGTGCAGCACCCTGCTGATCGACCCCGGGGTGCGGGTGTACGTGCACGGTGGCGGCGGGCTGTGGGTGTACCGCTACGGCCGCATCCGGGCCTTGGGAACCGTGGACGACCGCATCACCTTCCAAGGCGACCGGCTGGAGCCGGAGTACCAGGACGTGCCGGGCCAGTGGGAACGCATCTGGATCAACGACGGCGCCAACGGCGAGGACAACGAGTTCCGCCACGTGGACATCCGCAACGCGCTGGTGGGGATCCAATGCGAGAATTTCCCCGGCTACCCCGACGCGCCCACCAGCGAAGCGAAGCTCATCCTCGACAAGGTGAGCATCCGCGACTGCTCGGCCGCCGGCATCCTGAGCCGCAACTACCGCATCACCTGCACCAACAGCCTGATCGCCGACTGCGGGCAGTACAATGTGGCGCTCACCGGCGGCGGGCAATACGACTTCAACTTCACCACCATCGCCAACTACTGGAGCGTGAGCGGGGCCGTGCGGAACACGCCGGCCTTCATCATGACCAACACCTACGAGGACCTGGTGAACCAAGTGCTGCAGGTGCGCGAGATCTTCACCAGCAGCTTCCGCAACACCATCATCGAAGGCTACAACACCAAGGAGTTCCAGGTGGCGCTGGAGCCCGGGAACAACGCGGACTACACCTTCCGCAACTGCATCCTCCGCACGGACGAGGCCACCAACGACGCCACCCATTTCCCCGACCAGTCCACGATCTGGCGCAACCAGTCACCGGGCTTCGCCAACGGGGCCGAGGGTGACTTCCACCTGGGCAGCGTGAACGCCTTCGCGGTGGACAAGGCGCAGCCGGGCACCGGGGTGTTCGACGACCTGGACGGGGCCGCACGCGATGCCGCGCCCGACCTGGGCTGCTACGAGTTCGTGCCCTGACCCTTACGGGAGGTCGATGAGGAAGCGGAGCGTGTCCACGCCGTCGGCGTACTCGCCGGGACCGGGATGCTGGGCGGTGCCGAAGGGGATGCGGCCGTGCCCCACCACGCACTGGATGTGCTGCGCCTGCTCGGCCAGCGCGCGTTCCACGGCGGTGGGATCATCGTAGCGCTCGTAGTACACCGCGGCCACAGGGCTCGCCAGCGCCTGCTCCTCCTTCAACACCACGAAACCGTTCTCCAGGAAGGGCGCACGGTCGAGCATCCACAGCGCGCGGTGGTAGTCGTAGTTGTTCGCGTACTTCTTGTGCAGCACGATGTCCTTCCACGGGAAGATCGCCCCGAACAGCCGGTCGAGGTCGAAGTCGCGCGGCACGTAAAGCTTGCTCACGTTGCGGCAGCCCAGGCCGAAGTAGCGGAAGATGTCCTCGCCCAGCGCGGCCAGCTCCTCCGGCGTCTCGGTGCCATCGAGTACCGCCACGCTCACCCGGCCCTTGCGCACAATGCGCGGCAGGTGACCAAAGTAGTGCTCGAAGTAGCGTGCGGTGTTGGTGGAGCCGGTGGCGATGACCGCGTCGATGCCGGTAAGCTTGCCGGTGGTGACCACGGCCTGGTCGGCGATGCCGGGCGCGAAATGCTCCAGCATGGCGATGGCGGCGGGGATGAGCTCCGGGTCGTCGCTGCTGCACTTGATGCGGGCGCGGTGCCCGCTCAGCACCACGCACAACACATCGTGGAAGCCCACCAGGGGGATGTTGCCGGCCAGGATGAGGCCCACGGTGCGGGGCGTGCGCGCTGCGTCAAGGTCCGGGTAGGCCGCCAGCCACGAGCGCAGGGCATCCGCGTCGAGCAGATGGGACAGGCCGCCCAGCGCGTGGCGCACGTTCTCCTCGGTGGCCCAGCCGTTGCGCAGATGGGCCCGGCGGACCAGCTCATCGAACGCGGTGTACTCCGCCTCGGCCAGGTCGCACGCATGCCCGGGCCAGGGCGCCCCGGCGGCGAACAGGCGGAACAGCCCGCCCAGTTGCACAAAGGCGGCCACGCGCTGCGCCAGGGGTGGCACGGCACGAACATCACGGGCATCAGCTGTGTTCACGGTCTATATTCGCGCCGCGAAAATAGACCCTGCTGCCATGGCCATCATGATCACCGACGAGTGCATCAACTGCGGTGCCTGCGAGCCCGAGTGCCCCAACAACGCCATCTACGAGGGAGGCGCGGAGTGGCGCCTGAGCGATGGCACCAGCCTGCACGGCCAGCAGACCACGCCCATGGGCACGGTGCTCGACGCCGATGCGGCCCAGCAGCCCAGGACCATGGACGTGTACTACATCGTGACCGACAAGTGCACCGAGTGCACCGGCTTCCACGATGAGCCCCAGTGCGCCGCCGTATGCCCCGTGGATTGCTGCGTGGACGACCCCGACCACCGCGAGACGAAGGAGCAGCTCCTGGCAAAGAAGGAGTTCATGCACCTCTAGGAGGAACGCGGTGCGCGTACTTTCGGCACGGTCCCTGCCGTTCGCCCTTCGCATGCGCCTGCCGCTCCTTGCCCTTGCCCTTGCCCTGCTGCTGGCCCTTTCCGTTGAGGCCCAACAGGGTCATGACCGCCTGAGCGCGCTGGTGACGGCGCTGGGTGCCGCGGGCACCGACGCTGCCAAGGAGGCCTACAGCGACTCCGTGAAGCTTGCCCTGCGCCAGGCGCTGGAAGCCGACGATGCCTTCAGCGCCTCGTTCGACGATGTGAAGCTCGGCCGCGTGGACGCCCCGGACGGCAAGTTCAGGCTTTTCACCTGGAACATCGCTTATGCCGACGGGCACCACCGCTTCGAGGGGATGCTTCTGGTGCAGGACCGCAAGCGGCGTGTGCTGTTCGAGCTGCGTGACATGTCAGGGACGGTCACCTCCCCGACCGCCGTGGAGCTTGGGCCCGACAATTGGTACGGCGCCGTCTATTATGCAGTGGTACCCACCACCAAGGGCGGCAAGACCTACTATACGCTGCTGGGCTGGAAGGGTCACAGTACCATCGAAACGCGCAAGGTGATCGAGGTGCTCAGTTTCAAGGGCGGCGTACCGCGCTTCGGAGCTCCCCTTTTCGGCGAAGGACGGGTACGCCGGCACCGCGAGGTGTTCGGCTATTCCTTCCAAGCCAGCATGAGCCTGCGGTGGGACGCTGCCGGCAAGCGCATCGTGCTCGACCACCTTGCCCCTTCGCGCGCCGACCTCGAAGGGCAGCCCGCCTTCTACGGACCGGACCTGAGCTACGACGCCTATGTGTGGGACAAGGACCACTGGCTCTTCCAGCGCGACGTGGATGCGCGCGGCGACGGCCCCGGTAAGCCCTGGAACCCTCCCCCGAAGAACCGCTGACCCCCGCATGACGCACGGGAGCGCCCGCTCCTTCTATCTTGCCGGCGTGTCGCACCTGCTACAACCCTGGGCCTCGCGTGAGCTGGCCTTCGGCCGTCCGGCCGAGGAGATGCCCGTGCTGCTCGAACGCCTGCTGGGCACGCCCAACCGCCTGTCCGGCCTGTTGCGAGACGTCCCCCCGGAACGCGTGCAGCTTCGCCTTCAGGGCAAGTGGAGCGTGCTCGAGCACATCGGCCACCTGCTGGTGATGCAGGACCGCATGCGGGTGCGGGTGGAGGACTGGCAGAGCCTGAGCGACCGCCTGACCCCCATCGACCTCGCGGACCAGGGGCCCTACGTGGAGGCCACGCGCCAGCGGGACCTGGGCGACGTGCTCGAGGAGTTCCGCCTGACGCGGAACGCCTTCGTGCGCAGCGTATCCCAACTGCCGCGTCCCGTGCTGGGCCATTTCGCGCTGCACCCCTGCCTGGAGCGGCGCATGCGGCCGATGGACATGTGCCTTTACCTCGCCGAGCACGACGACCACCACTTGGCCACGGTACGGCGGATCGTCCAGGCCAGTTGAGGGCTCACGGGTTTCTTCACCGCCCCCCTTTCATAGTTCGGCCCAGCATCAAGGCCCGCCCGCTGCGGACCTTCTACCTTTGCGGCCATTCCAACGGAACAACCATGCTCACGGCCACCAAGAAGAAGGTCCACAACTACAGCGCCGGTCCCTGCATCCTGCCGCAGGAGGTCTTCGAACAGGCCGCCCAGGCCGTGCTCGACTTCGAGGGCAGCGGACTCAGCATCCTGGAGATCAGCCACCGCAGCAAACCCTTCGAGGCCGTGATGGCCAAGGCCCAGGGCCTGGTGAAGGAGCTGCTCGGCGCGCCCGACCATTACCAGGTGGTGTTCCTGGGCGGTGGGGCCAGCCTCGGCTTCCACATGGTGCCGCTCAACTACATGAAGGTCGGTGGCAAGAGTGCCTACGCCAACACCGGCGAATGGGCCACCCGCGCCATCAAGGAGAGCAAGCTGATCGGCGACACCGTGGTGGTGGCCAGCAGCGAGGACAGGAACTTCAACTACATCCCCAAGGGTTTCGAGATCCCCGCGGACGCCGATTACTTCCACTTCACCAGCAACAACACCATTTTCGGCACGCAGTTCAAGCAGTTCCCCAACACCGGCTCGGGGGCCGGGGCGGTGCCGCTGATCTGCGACATGAGCAGCGACATCTTCAGCCGGCCGGTGAACGTGGCCGACTTCGCGCTCATCTACGGTGGTGCGCAGAAGAACATGGGCCCCGCCGGCGCCACGGTGTACCTCTTCGACCCCGAGCGTCTGGGCCATACCGGCCGCAAGCTCAGCCCCATGCTCGACCTGAAGAACCACGGCGCCAAGGAGAGCATGTACAACACGCCACCGGTGTACGCCGTGTACGTGAGCATGCTCACCCTGGAGTGGATCAAGAAGATGGGCGGTGTGGCCGCGATGGAGACCCGCAACGCCGCCAAGGCGAAGCTGCTGTACGATGCCATCGACCGTCTGAGCCCCGTGTTCAAGGGCACCACCGCCGTGGAGGACCGCAGCGTGATGAACGCCACCTTCGTGCTCGGTGATGCCGCGCAGGAGCCCGCGTTCGACGCGCTGTGGAAGGAGGCCAACATCAGCGGCATCCGTGGCCACCGCAGCGTGGGCGGCTACCGCGCCAGCATGTACAACGCGCTCCCGATCGAGAGCGTCCAGGTGCTTGTGGACGTGATGGAGCATTTCGCGAAGAAGAACGGATAACCCACCATGCGCATCCACGCCAACGACGGCATCGACGCCGCAGCCAAGGCCCGCCTCGCCGAGGAGGGCTTCCATGTGACCACCGACCATGTGCCCCAGGACCAGCTCAGCGCCTTCCTCAACGCGGAGAAGGTGGACGTGCTCCTGGTGCGCAGCGCCACCAAGGTGCGCAAGGACCTCATCGACGCCTGCCCGGTCCTGAAGCTCATCGGGCGCGGCGGTGTGGGCCTCGACAACATCGATGTGGCGCATGCCCAGGCGAAGGGCATCCCCGTGATCAACACGCCGGCCTCCTCCTCCATCAGTGTGGCGGAGCTCGTGATGGCGCACCTCTTCGGCCTGCTGCGGAACCTGCACGAGAGCAACCGCCACATGCCGGCCGACGGCCGCGTGAAGTTCAAGGACCTGAAGAAGGCCTACGAGAAAGGCAGCGAGGTGCGCGGCAAGACGCTCGGCATCATCGGCTTCGGCCGCATCGGCCAGTGGACCGCCCGCTATGCGCTGGGCTGCGGCATGCGCGTGATCTACGTGGACAACCACGCCACCGCCGAGGCCATCGAACTTGAGGTCGGCGGCCAGACCGTGCGGGTGGGCGTGAAGATGGTGACCATCGACGAGCTGCTGGAGCAGGCCGACGCCATCAGCCTGCACGTGCCGGCACAGAAGGACGGCAGTCCTGTGCTGGGCGCCGCCGAGCTGGCGCGCGTGAAGCCTGGCGTGGTGATCGTGAACACGGCCCGCGGTGGCAGCGTCGACGAGGACGCCCTGCTGGCCGCACTGAAGGAAGGCCGCGTGAAGGGTGCCGCGCTCGACGTGTTCACGAACGAACCCGAACCCCGCGAGGACCTGCTGCGCGAGCCGAAGCTGAGCCTGAGCCCGCACATCGGGGCCGCCACCGCCGAGGCCCAGGGCCGTGTGGGCGCCGAGCTCGCCGACCTGATCATCAACTGGCGCGACAGCGTGCAGGTGAGCTCCTGACCATGATCCTGCTGCGTCCGTTCCGCGCCTGGCGCCCTCCCGCCGCCAAGGCGCACCGTGTGGGCAGCCGCAGCTATGTGAGCTACACGCACGAGCAGCTACAGGGCAAGCTCGACGGCAACCCCTACACCTTCCTGCACGTGATCCACCCCGACGGGTGGGGCGATGCGCACCTGCCCCGCCACGAGCGGCATACCCGGGTGCGGGTGAAGTTCCGCGCCTTCTGCGACCTGGGCTACCTGGAGCGCGATGCGGAACCGCACCTCTACGTGTACGAGCAGACCAACCGGGGCGTGGCCTCCCTCGGCATCATCGCCGGCGTGAGCGTGGCCGACTACCGGGCGGGCCTGATCAAGAAGCACGAGCAGACCCTCACCAACCGTGAGAACCTCTTCAAGGAGTACCTGCGCGCCACCGGCATGAACGCCGAGCCCGTGCTCCTCGCTGCGCCCGACGACGGCACCTTGGAACTGCTGCTCCGCCCTGTGACGCAGGAACCCCCGGACAGCGACTTCACCACCAACGACGGTGTGCGCCACCGGTTCTGGGCCGTGCGCGACCGGGCGTGGACCGATTCGGTGCAGGACCTCTTCTCCACCTATCCTGCGCTCTACATCGCCGACGGCCACCACCGCCTGGCGAGCAGCGCGCGCCTCGCCGAGGCCACCGGCGCCACCGATGTGGACCCCAAGGCCTGGTGCCTGGCCTACATCCTGCCCCACACCCACCTGCACATCTTCAACTTCGACCGCGCGGTGACCACCCTCAACGGGATGGGCCCGGAGGCCTTCATCGAGGCCTTGCGTGGGGTGGGGCGCGTGGAGAAGGTCGACGGTCCTGGCACGGTGCACGGGGTGGTGTGCGTGCGCACCACGCTCGGCTGGCATGCCCTTCACCTGCCCGATCCGCCGGCCAATGCATCCCCCGCCGAGCAGCTGGACCCTGCCCGCCTGAGCGAACTGGTGCTGGGCCCGATCCTGGGTATCCGCGACCTGCGCACCGACCCGCACATCCGCTTCATCCCCGGCACCCACGGGCTGGCCGAGCTCGAGCAGCTCGTGGACAGCGGTGCGGCACAGGCCGCCTTCCACCTGCAGCCGGTGAGCTTCGCCGAGCTGAAGGCCGTGGCCGATACCGGTGGCACCATGCCGCCCAAGAGCACCTACATCGAGCCCAAGATGCGCAGCGGGCTCACCGTGTACTCCCTGGAGGAGGTCTGAACGCACCTGCGGATGGAGCCCACCGCGCTCGCCCAACGCTACGCCGCCGTGAAGGCCGGCATCCCCCCGGGGGTGACCCTGGTGGCCGTGAGCAAGACGCGCAGCGTGGCGGAGATCCAGGCGCTGTACGACCTGGGGCACCGGGCCTTCGGCGAGAACTATCCGCAGGAGCTGCGCGAAAAGGCGCCCCAGCTGCCCGGCGACATCACGTGGCATTTCATCGGCCACCTGCAGCGCAGCAACGTGAAGCACGTCGTGCCCCTGGCCCACCTGATCCACGGTGTGGAGGACCAGCGCCTGCTCGACGAGGTGCAGAAGCGCGCCGCCGCGCTCGATCGGACCTGTGATGTGCTCTTGCAGGTGCACATCGCGCAGGAGGAGACCAAGCACGGGCTTTCGCCGGAGGAGCTGCGCGCGGCCGTGGTCACCTGGCCCTGGGCCGCGTGGCCGAACGTGCGGGTGCGCGGGCTCATGGGCATGGCCACCAACACGGACGATGCGGCCCGTGTGCGCGCCGAGTTCGAGGGGCTGAAGCGCCTGTTCGATGAGGTACGGGGCGGCGCCCCCTTCGCGCAGGACGTGCCCCCGGTGCTGAGCATGGGCATGAGCGGCGATGCGTCCATCGCCATCGCGGCCGGCAGCACCCTGGTGCGGATCGGCACGGCCATTTTCGGCGCCCGCTGAACGGCCCGGGGCAACCTTGCCCGGATTCCGCGTCTTTCCCAGTAACTTGGTGGAACCATTCCCTGGTGGATGAGCGCACGCGTACGCCTGGCCCTGCTGTTGCTCCTCGCCCTTCCGGTGCACGCCCAACGCAACCTGGAGGTGGGCTTGGCCATGGGCGCCACCCAGTATTACGGTGACCTCGGGAACTGGGACAGCCCCATCCAGTGGAACAGCACGCGCCCGGGGATGTGCCTCACGGTGCGCGACTTCTTCAACAACCCCCGTGGCTACGTGACGCGCTCACTGACCATGGAGGCCCGCTTCAGTTGGCACCGCTTGGGCTACAACGAGGCTGCGCCCACCGGTGGCATGAGCGGCATGGAGCTGAAGAACTTCACCCGCGGCCTCAACTTCCGCACGGACCTCTATGGCCTGAGCGCGCACGTGGTGCTGAACGCCTACCGCGAGCCCTTCAAGCCCCTCTTCCAGCAGCGCTTCTTCCTGTACTTCTACACCGGCCTCGGTGTGTTCTACGGCCGGCCCAAGGGCGACCTGTTCCGCGGCGACCAGAGCCTCGACAACAAGTACTATTTCTGGGACGACGGCACCATCCGCGATGCACCACGGAACAGTGATACCGGTGGCAATGTGGTGGAGCAGGACGGCGAGTACGAGACCGACCTGTACAGCTGGGTGGTGGAAGGCGTGCCGAACAGCGAGGGCACCGTGGTGAACCGCCCGAGCGCGTGGCACATCGGCATTCCCTTCGGCATGGGCATCCGCTACATGGTGACCAAGAAGCTGAGCGTGGGCATGGAGTTCGCGTACTACACCTTCGCCACCGATTACCTGGACAACGTGAGCCAGCGGTATGTCACGTATAACGAGCTGGGCACGGTGTACGCGGGCGACAGCACCTCGCAATACCTGGCCCGCTACATCAGCGATCCCACCGGCTGGGGCACGGACGGCACCATGAGCTTCCGCACCAGCCGCCGCGGCAACCCCGGCATGCCCGATTACTTCAGCTACCTCAGCTTCGAGGTGAGCTACAAGTTCCGCCGGAAGCCGAGCCGCCGGCTGTACATGAAGTTCTGAGCAGGTGAACGCAAAGTCGCGGAGGCGCGGAGGGCGCAGAGCAGAGCCGGGCCGGACGTCAGGCGTGGCCGAAGGGCTATTTTCGCCGCCGATGTCGACCTCCAAGAAAAGCGGCCTTGACAAGGCCTTTGAGTCGTTGCTGCACGCCGATGATGCGCAGGTGCTGCGCGCCCTGGCCACCGTGGACCAGCAGGGCGATGCCCGCGCGATCATGCCCCTGTTGCACGCCCTGGCCCGCAGCACCGACCACAAGGTGCAGCAGCGCATCACCGACATGCTCTACCAGATCAAGGTGAAGGACGCCGTGCCCGAGCTGATGAAGGCCCTGGAGGAACCGGCGTTGCGCCCCGTGCGCCGCACCATCCTCGCCACCTTCTGGAACGCCGGCCTCGACGTGCGCGACCAGGTGGAGCAGCTGGTGTCCGTGGCCGTGGAGGGCGATGCCGAAGAGTGCTTCGAGTGCCTCACCGTGCTCGAGCACAACGAGTTCCTGAACGACAAGGGCGTGCTGGCCGGCATCAAGCGGCTGAAGGCCGCCATCGCGGGCAACACCGACGAGTACAAGGGCGCCATGCTCGGCACCCTGCTGGTGGAGCTGCAGGCGCGGGTGGGGAAGGAATGACCACCTATCCCTTCAAGTACCCCTCCACCGCCCGCTGGATCCGGCCGGTGATGTCCGTGGTATCCGCAGGCATGAAGCGCTGGCCGGTGATCTTCTCATACAGCTCGATGTAGCGCTCGCTCACGGTGCGCACGAAGGCATCGTCCATGTGCGGCACCTGCTGGCCGTCCTTGCCCATGAAGCCGTTGGCCATGAGCCATTCACGCACGAACTCCTTGCTGAGCTGCTTTTGGGCCTCGCCCCGCTCCTGCCGTTCGGCGTAGCCCTCGAGGTGGAAGTAGCGCGAACTGTCGGGCGTGTGGATCTCGTCGATCACGAGGATCTCC
>JAEUSV010000130.1 GCA_016788485.1 Flavobacteriales bacterium | reverse complement strand
GGTGTCATCTCTCCTCCGAAACGCAAGGCTTCAGCTGCAGCGGTGCGTAGCGTGGTGATGCTGCGCGCTACCTCGATATGTGCGGCCATTCTTGGCTTACCGGCCTCCTTCACGATAAGGTCCACGATCTCCAGTTCGTGCAGCGAGATCTTATCGGCCAAGTGCGCGAGCACCTTGCTGCGCCCTTCGGCGCTCATGTTCTTTAGTGCATCGCGGCTCGCATAAGCTGCGGCGATCGCATCTTCCATTTGCGCCTCGGTGGCGTTGGGGAGTTTGGCCAGTTCGGTGCCGTGGTACTTGTCCGCGACCGTGTTGTAGGTGCCATCGCCCTCGACCGACCAAGTGCCGTTGACCAGGTTGGCGGGGGTGAAGAGGGAGGTGAGGGTGGTGGGCATGGTGCGAAACTACTTCCGAGGTATCACCGCCACGATGCAACGGCGCAATGAGCACGCAACAGTGGTCGGTATGGCGCGGCGAAACCGTTGCGTCTTGGCGTCGTTGCGGTTCAGTTCATTTCGCCAAGTACCGCCCCACCGGCCGCAGCAGCACCACCTGCACCTCCTGCTCCTCGAAGCGCGTGAAGCTGGCCTCCACCTGCTTGTCCGGCCAGATGATCTGCACCCGTCCCTTGGCCACGTCATAGGCCGCGGTGTACAGCGTGCCGAAGCCGCGCAGGTACTGCTGGCTGTACAAGGGCGGTTTCAGGAACTGCTTGATGAGCGCCGCGCGGGTGAGCCGGGGCTGTGCGATGCTATGCTCCAGGTGGTGCTTGCGCTCGATGGTGTGCGTGAACGCGGCGTACTCGTCCCACTCCACCTGGTGCTGGTGGTTGCAGGCCACGGCCTGGTAGATCACCTGCGCCGGACGGTCGTGGTTCATGTACACGGTGGCGTACTTGCCGCTCTTGTCCACCACGGTGACGTTGTAGCCCATGTGCACCGGGATGCGGGAAAGCACGGCGCACGCCTCGTCCGTGGTGCTGCAGGTCTCGAGCACGTAACGGATCACCACCGGGATGCCGAAGCCCGAGCCCCACACCTTGCGCCCGCCGAAGGCGAGCGAGAGCGCGAGGCCATCGGCGTTCATGCCGTCCAGCAGGCCCCACGCGCTGTCCTGGATGCCGATGACGGGCTTGCAGTATTCGGTGTAGCGCAGCCGGCCGTCGAAGTAGCGTGGGTCGAAATCGTAGTTGCGGATCAGCGTGGGCGCCCCCTTGGTCCATGCCACTTGGGAGCAGCCTGCCATGTAAGGTGGCGGGTTCCACATGCTCAGGAAGCGGCAGGCCACGTCATCGTGGTTCGCCAGGCGGCACAGGCTGTTGTACACCGGGATCAGCTCCGGCATGTGCAGCTCCAGCATGCTCCGGCAGGTCACGAGGTCGGCGCGCTTCTCCAGGCCTTCGCTCTCATACCAGATCTTGAAGAGGGGCCATGCATGGTCGAAGAACTTCTGCCAGCGGTCGCTTGGCCACGGCTCCTTCACCAGCTTCAGATGAACGTACATGCGCTGTTCCTCCTCACATCATTTTGAACCCTCCGATCTCCAGCAGGTGCTCATGCCCGCTGGTGCCGTGCGCTCCGGGCGCCATGCTCTTGAACTGGGTGCGTATCGCCGCCAGCCACTTCTTCGCGCGTTCGGTCAGCTGGAAATCATCGGTCATCATCCGGCCGCGCATCACCAGGATCCCCATGTCGGCGCCCTCGTAGAACCAGTCGCCGGGACGCGTGATGCGCAGGAAGAAGGCCTCGTTGTCCTTCTCCACGTAGCGGCGGTGCGTGTCCATGCGCCAGAAGTAGATGCTGCCGTCGTCGCGCATGCGCCAGATGCCGCTGCGGGGGGCGTCGGTCACGCGTTGCACATCCTCGGCGGTGTACTTGATCACCATCTGGCCCCAGCTGTCGATGTTGGCGGGGTCGGCCCAGCGGCGGTTGAGCGCGTTCACGTTCAGCTCGTAGGGGACGTTCATCCACTCCAGCGTATGGAAGAGGTGGAGCGGCGCGTCGGCGAGTGCGAAGGCGGCGTGGTTGGTGATGGAGCTCGCGCCGGTCACGCGCGGATTCAGCTCCCCGAGGTAGATCTCGTTCGTATCGGTGTCGATGAGGAAGTCGAGCTCGAAGTAGCCCTTGTAGCCCTCCTTCAACAGCTGGTCGCCGAACTTGCGTGCATAACGCCGGGCCTTCGCGCGGATCTTGTCGGTGAAGGTGGTGGCGTAGATCTCGTTCCCGCACCAGCCTCCCTTGTAGGGCGTGAGCTCCTTGAAGCCGACAAGCTCCGTCATCAGCGGCGCCACGATGGTGCC
>JAEUSV010000107.1 GCA_016788485.1 Flavobacteriales bacterium | reverse complement strand
TCCAGGATGGGCAGCAGCTCCTTCATGCTGCTGATCTTCTTGTCGTAGATCAGGATGTAGGCGTTGTCGAGCTCGGCCTCCATCTTGTCGGCGTTGGTCACGAAGTAGGGGCTCAGGTAGCCGCGGTCGAACTGCATGCCCTCCACCACCTCCACGGTGGTCTCGGTGCCCTTCGCCTCCTCCACGGTGATCACGCCCTCCTTCTTCACCTTCTCCATGGCCTGCGCGATGAGCGCGCCGATGGTCTCGTCGTTGTTGGCGCTGATGGTGGCCACCTGCTTGATCTTGGCGTTGTCGTCGCCCACGGCCTTGCTCATCTTCTTGAGCTCGTCCACCACGGCGATCACGGCCTTGTCGATGCCGCGCTTCAGGTCCATGGGGTTGGCACCGGCGGCCACGTTCTTCAGGCCGGCGGTCACGATCGCCTGGGCGAGCACCGTGGCGGTGGTGGTGCCGTCACCGGCGGCGTCGGCGGTCTTGCTGGCCACCTCCTTCAGCATCTGGGCGCCCATGTTCTCCACGGCGTCCTTCAGCTCGATCTCCTTGGCCACGCTCACACCGTCCTTGGTCACGGTGGGCGCACCGAACTTCTTGTCGATGATCACATTGCGGCCCTTGGGACCGAGGGTCACCTTCACGGCGTTCGCGAGGTGGTCCACGCCGCGCTTCAAGCGGTCGCGGGCGTCAACGTCGAATTGGATGTTCTTGGCTGCCATTGCAGTTGTGGGATTGTTGGGATGGAACGGGAAGGGCGCCGCCAAGGCGCCCAGGGGTTCTTAGTTCAGTACGGCGTAGATGTCGCTTTCGCGCATGATCAGGTAATCCTTGCCCTCGAGGCTGAGCTCGGTGCCGCTGTACTTGCCGTACAGCACCTCGTCGCCCACCTTCACGCTCAGCGGGGTCACCTTGCCGTCGTCGGCCACGCGGCCGCTGCCAACGGCGATCACCTTGCCGCGCTGGGGCTTCTCCTTCGCGGTGTCGGGGATGATGATGCCACCCTTGGTGGTCTCTTCGGCGGGCGCGGCCTCCACCAGCACACGGTCCGCCAGGGGCTTCACTTTAGCTGCCATGGGTCTACGTTATCGTTGAGGGTTGAACGTTGGTTCTTGTCGTGGCCCCGCGGCTCCCAAGCTCCGTGCCGTGGCACTGGCGCTGACAGGATTTCCTCGAAAGCGAAACAGCCTGTCAGGGAGGGCTGACAGGCTGTCGTCGGAGCGTTGTTGGTGACCGGACTAGGGCTGCTGGGTCGGGAAGGCGGCGGTGTCCGCGGTCACGGTACCGGCATCCACCTGCTCACCCGGGGTCACCTCCTCGATGGGGGCGTCCAGGTCGGTGGCCTTGGGACCGCTGTCCTGCGCGCCGGCGCTGATCAGGCACAGCACCATCAGCACGCTGGCCAGCGTCCAGGTGCCTTTCTCCAGGAAGTCGGCCGTGCGCTGCACGCCGCCGATCTGCTGGGCACCGGTGAAGCCGGCCGCCAGTCCGCCGCCCTTGGGGTTCTGGGCCAGCACGAAGAGGGCCAGCAGGGCGGCCACGAGGATGATGATGATGGAGATGAGCATGACGGTCTGTTCTTTCCTGTGCCCGCCTTTTCAGCGGGGCCGCAAAGTAAAGGCTTTTCACCGATCCGGCAGGCGGGCCGGCTCAGGGCTTGGGAGGGTTCTCCAAGGCCTTGGCCAGCGTCAGGAAATGCTCCTTTCGCTCGGGGTGCTTCTCGGCCAGCTTGCGGTAGGCGGCCTTCGCCTTGGCCACGTTGCCCTGCCGGGCGTAGATCTGCGCCAGGGTCTCGGTCACCAGCTCCGCGTGCTCCTCCAGGCTGCGCTTGGCCGCCGTCTGCGGGTTGAAGAAGGCCGCGCGCTTGGCCGGCTCTGGGGTCTCCTGCCGGATGAAGCTGTCGATCAAAGAGGCCGCTTCGCTCACCGACATGCCGCCCTTGGGTTTCGCCGGGGGCTCGGGTTTCGCGGCCGGAGCGTCGATCTCGCCGGGAGCCGCGGACTGCGGGGTGGGAGCGGCGCCTTCGCCGGGAGCTACGGCGCGCGAGGCAGGAGCAGCAGGTGAAGGTGCAGGAGCGGGGGCAGGGCCTGCGGCGCGCGAGGCAGGGGTGGCGCCTTCGCTGGGAGCTACGGCGCGCGAGGCAGGGGCCGAGGGAACGGTGGAGAAGGGCTCGACCTGTTCCAACCAATCCGTGAAACGACGCTTCGAGGGCGGCGCGGGCATGGGCACCGGTTCGGGGGCGACGGGCTTGGGCATCAACGCCTGCTCGTGCTCCAGCAGCAGCTCGTAGGTGCCCGTGTACACCGATTCCCGGATCAGTTGGTCCAGCGGGTCCACCTCGGGCTTCGCCGGCTCCGCAGGCGCAACAGGTCCGGCGGATGGTCCGGCCACCGGGGCCGGGGCTTCAGGAACGACCATAGGCGCTTTTTCCACGACGGGAGGGGCGGGCGCCTCCGGTGCCACGGGAACGGGCGCGACCGCATGCTCGGGTGCAACGGCTTCCACCGTCGGCGCAGCAACCTCGAGAACGGGTGCCACGGCCTCCTCCGGTGCCGGGGGGGCGGGCTGCGCCACGGGCTGCACCGGAGCAGGGACCTCGGGCACCTCGATCACCGGCACCGTGGCCCAGGCGGGAGCGGTGGGGGCGGGCGCCTGTGGCGGGGTGTGCACCAGGTCGAAGAGCACCGCACGGCTCGGCAGGTGCGCGGCCGCTGTGCGTGCCCGCTCATCGTAGAGCACGTCGCCGGTGGCATGCTCGCCCACGGCCAGCAGCAGGTGCGCCGCACTGAACCATGGGTAGCGCCGGCTCAGCTCCTGGAGCCCCGCCAGGTCCTCCTTTCCCGCACGGGAAGGGTCCTGCATCAGGCGGTTCAAGCGTTCGCGTTCCATGGTCACCAGTTGCCGAGCGTGCGGTCGAAGATATCCTGCGAGAGCTGCCTGCTGATCTCGCGCACCAGGTCCTCCTCCACGGTCACCAGGTCCTGGGTGCTCTGGTAGTCGACGAAACGCGACAAGGTGATCTCGGTGTTCTGCTTCTCGTCGAAGCGGTTGCGGAAGCGCACCTGGATGGTGATGGTGAGGCGGTTCTGCGCGGCGGTCTCGTTGCTCTGGATGGCCACGGGCTGCACGTTGTACCCGGTGATGGCGCCCTCGTAATCGTAGTCGCCCTCGGCCTTCACCAGGGCCAGCGGGGTCTGCGCCTGCATCAGGTCGCGCACCGTCTCGGTGAGCACCTGCGCGGTGCGCGGCGAGCTCAAGGGCGCCCGCGGATCGAAGTACTGCACGCTGATGGTCTTCGCGTCGGGGTGGAAGGTGCCGCCGCCGAAGGAGTAGTTCACGCGGCAGCCGCTCAGGAGCAGGAACAGGGCCAGGAGCAGGGGCAGGGACAGGGGCGAGCGTTGGGCACCCTTGCACCCTTGCACCCGTACGCCCTTGCACTTCTCCACCATCGTCCCTCCCATCATTGCAGGTCGTATTCCTTGATCTTGCGGTAGAGCGTGCGCTCGCTGATGCCCAGTTCCTGCGCGGCGGCCTTGCGGCGGTTGCGGTGCCGGGCCAGCGCCTTCTTGATCAGCTCCTTCTCCTTCTCCTGCAGGCTCAGCGACTCGTGCACCTCGGTGTGCTCCACGTCGTGCGGCTCCTCGCTGCGCGGCATCTGGATGCTCATGGTGCCGGTGGGCGTGCCTTGCAACGGCAGCACGATCTCGGGCATCGCGGGGGCCACGGGGGCGGCGAGCGGCTGCCCGGTCATGAGCACGCGCACCTGTTCCTTCAGCGCGGTCAGGTCGTTCTTCATGTCGAACAGGAACTTGAAGATGAGCTCCCGTTCGTTGATGCTCTCCAGGCCGGGCTTGCCCGCGCCAGCGGGCACCAGGGCCGTGGTCTCCTCGGGCAGGTAGCCGCGCAGCGTGTCGGCCGTGATGCGGCGGTCCTGCTCGATCACGCTCATCTGCTCCACGATGTTCTTCAACTGGCGCACGTTGCCGGGCCAGCGGTACGAGATCAGCAGCTGCTGCGCGTCGGGGCCGAGGGTGATGGGCTCCTTGATCCGGTAGCGGTCGGCCGCGTCCTGTGCGAACTTCCGGAAGAGCAGCAGGATGTCCTCCTTGCGGTCGCGCAGGGGCGGCACGTGGATCGGGACCGTGTTGAGGCGGTAGTAGAGGTCCTCGCGGAAGGTGCCGCGCTGCACGGCCTGCAGCATGTTCACGTTGGTGGCGGCCACCACGCGCACGTTGGTCTTCTGCGGCTTGCTGCTGCCCACGCGGATGTATTCGCCGGTCTCCAGCACGCGCAGCAGGCGCACCTGCGTGCTCAAAGGCAGTTCGCCCACCTCGTCGAGGAAGATGGTGCCCTTGTCGGCGACCTCGAAGTAGCCCTTGCGCGCCTCGTGCGCCCCGGTGAAGCTGCCCTTCTCGTGGCCGAAGAGCTCGCTGTCGATGGTGCCCTCGGGGATGGCGCCGCAGTTCACCGCCACGTACGGACCGTGCTTGCGCGCGCTCAGCTGGTGGATCACCTGCGGCATCACCTCCTTGCCCGAGCCGCTCTCGCCGGTGATGAGCACGGTGAGGTCGGTGGGCGCCACCTGCGCGGCGATCTCGATGGCGCGGTCGAGCACCGGCGATCCGCCGATGATCCCGAACCGCTGCTTGATGGGTTGTACGTTCATTCCGTTGCCTTTCTGTGGGCGACCGCGCCCGTTCACCACCAGCTCACACCAGCACCGGCACCTCGCGCCGGGCCACCACCTCCACCACCTCGCCCTGGAGCGAGCCGCTCGTGCCGCTCAAGATCCGCGCCAGCACCAGGTCGCCGGGGCTGAGCTCCGTGCCGGCGTGCTCGCGCGGCACGATCACCACGGCGTTGTGCGTGTTGCGGCCGAACAAGTGCTCTTCGCTGCGCTTGCTCACCCCTTCGACCAGCACCTCCTGCACCTGGCCGATGTGGCGCTGGTTGCGTTCGGCGGCATGCTTCATCTGCAAATCGATCACCTCCTCCAGGCGGCGCCCCTTCACGTCGTCGGGCACGTCGTCCGCGTACTTGCGGGCCGCCAGGGTCTTGGGGCGCTCGCTGTACTTGAACATGTAGGCCATGTCGTAGCGCACGGCCTCCATCAGGCTGATGGTCTCGGCGTGTTCCTCCTCGGTCTCGCCGCAGAAGCCGCTGATGAGGTCGGTGCTGATGGCGCAGTCGGGCATGTGGCGCCGGATGGCCGCGATGCGGTCCAGGTACCAGGCCCGGTCGTAGCCGCGGTTCATGCGCTTGAGCACGTCGCTGCTGCCGCTCTGCACCGGCAGGTGGATGTACTTGCAGATGTTGGGGTGCTTCGCCATCACGGCGAGCACCTTGTTGGTCATGTCCTTGGGGTGGCTGGTGCTGTAGCGTACGCGCAGCAGGGGGCTCACGCCGGCCACCCGCTCCAGCAGGTCGGCGAAGTCGGTCACCGGCAGCGCAGGGTCCTTCACCTCGCCGCGGCTGTCCACGTTCCACCGGTAGCTGTCCACGTTCTGGCCCAGCAGCGTCACCTCGCGGTAGCCCTGCGCCACCAGCTGCCGGCACTCGTCCACGATGGTGTCCGGGTCGCGGCTGCGCTCCCGGCCGCGGGTGAAGGGCACCACGCAGAAGGCGCACATGTTGTCGCAGCCGCGCATGATGGTGACGAAGGCGGTGACGCCGTTGCTGCCCAGGCGCACGGGCTCGATCTCGGCGTAGGTCTCCTCGCGGCTCAGCAGCACGTTCACGGCCTTCTGCCCGCCCTCCACCTCGTCGAGCAGCGCGGGCAGGGTGCGGTAGGCGTCGGGGCCCACCACCAGGTCCACCAGCTTCTTCTTCTCCAGCAGGTCCTCGCGCATGCGCTCG
>JAEUSV010000099.1 GCA_016788485.1 Flavobacteriales bacterium | reverse complement strand
CCGCTGGAGTACATCCCCAACTTCATCAAGCGCAAGCACGGGCTGGAGAAGATCGTGTACGACCTCCCCGAGATGGAGGAGTACCTGCACGAGACCTACGGCATCACCGTGTACCAGGAGCAGGTGATGCTGCTGAGCCAGAAGCTCGCCGGCTTCACCAAGGGCGATGCCGACACCCTGCGCAAGGCGATGGGCAAGAAGGACCGCGCCACGCTGGACAAGATGAAGGGTAAGTTCATGTCCGGCACGGCCGAGCGCGGCCTCGACGCCAAGGTGTGCGAGAAGGTGTGGACGGACTGGGAGGCCTTCGCGCAGTACGCCTTCAACAAGTCGCACTCCACCTGCTATGCGTTCGTGGCGTACCAGACGGCGTGGCTGAAGGCGAACTACCCGGCGGAGTACATGGCCTCGGTGCTCACCCACAACCAGGGCAGCATCGACAAGATCACCTTCTTCATGGAGGAGTGCCGCCGCATGGGCATCCCCGTGCTCGGCCCTGACGTGAACGAGAGCCAGTACCGCTTCAGCGTGAACAAGGCCGGGCAGATCCGCTTCGGGCTGGGCGCGGTGAAGGGCGTGGGCGAAGGCGCGGTGGAGGCCATTGTGGCCGAGCGCACGGCCAACGGCCCCTACACCAGCGTGTACGACCTGATGCGCCGGGTGAACCTGCGCGCCGCCAACCGCAAGGCCCTGGAAAGCCTGGCCTACGCCGGTGCCTTCGACGGTCTCAAGATGCAGCGCGCCCACTTCTTCCACAGCGCCGGCGAGGGCAAGCCAACCTACATGGAAACGCTGGTGCGTTACGGCCAGCAGCACCAGGACGGTGAGGACAGCAGCCAGGTGAGCATGTTCGACATGGTCGGCGACAGCGGTGCCGGCATCCCCGAGCCCGCCCTGCCCCAGATCGAAGGCTGGAGCGCGCTGGAGCAGCTGCACTACGAGAAGGAGGTGATCGGCTTCTACCTCAGCGGCCACCCGCTGGACGACCACCGCCTTGAGATCAAGCACCTGTGCAACACCCCGCTGCCCATGCTGAAGGAGCTGGAACAGCTGGCCGGTCGCGAGGTGGTGTTCGCCGGCATCGTCACCAAGGCCGAGCACCGCATCGCCAAGAGCGGCAAGCCCTTCGGCAGCTTCAGCTTGGAGGACCACCACGGCAGCCATGAGTTCATGCTCTTCAGCGAGGACTACCTCAAGTTCAAGCTGTACCTGCAGACCGGCGCGCTGCTCTTCGTGAAGGGCCGCGCCAGCGCCCGCACCTGGGGCCGCGACGAAGGCCAGATGGAGTTCAAGATCGGCCAGATCGACCTGCTGAGCGATGTGCGCGACAAGTACTTCACCAAGCTGAGCCTGAAGCTCGACGCCGAGCGCGTGAACGACAACTTGACCCGCGACCTTGGACGCCTGCTGCGGTCCTCACCCGGCTTGTGCAAGGTGAACGTTCAGGTGGTGAGCACCACCCAGAACATGGCGATCGAAGCGCCCAGCAAGGGGATCGGCGTGGCCATCACCGAGGACCTCATCCGCGGCATCGAGGCCTTGGGCGAGGTCACCTACACCCTCAACTGACGGATCGTCAGGATAGTTTCCATGGCAAGGAAATTGACCACCACCCGGTAACTTTGCAGCGCGCTAGCGGGCCGGGCCACCGGAAAAGGCCTTCCGCAGCACGCACCTAGAACGAAACCCGCAACGCGCCACGCGCACACAACACAATGGCACTCGAACTGACCGACAGCAACTTTGAGGAACTCGTACTGAAGAGCGACAAGCCCGTGCTCGTTGACTTCTGGGCCGAATGGTGCGGTCCCTGCCGTATGGTGGGTCCCGTGGTGGAGGAGCTGGCGAAGGAGTACGACGGCAAGGCCGTGGTGGGCAAGCTGAACGTGGACCACAACGCCCAGATCAGCATGAAGTACGGCATCCGCAGCATCCCCACGATCCTGTTCTTCAAGAACGGCCAGGTGGTGGACCGCAGCGTGGGCGCCGTGCCCAAGCCGCAGCTCGCGCAGAAGCTGGAAGGCCAGCTGGCGTAAGCCCCGACCGATGACCTGTGGAAGCCCCGGCGACGCCGGGGCTTCTTCTTGGCCCATACGCCCTGGCACCACCCTCGCGTTATCTCCCGAACTTCGCACCGACGCCACCGCCCTCGCATGCCCATCGAGCAACGCCCCATCCAGGCCCTGAGCGCCCTTGAGTTCAAGGCGCGCCAGGTGGTGGAAGGCTTCCTGGCCGGCCTGCACAAGAGCCCCTTCCACGGGTTCAGCGTGGAGTTCGCCGAGCACCGCGCCTACAACCCCGGGGAGAGCACGCGTCACATCGACTGGAAGCTTTACGCGCGCACCGACAAGCTCTTCGTGAAGCGCTACGAGGAGGAGACCAACCTGCGGTGCCAGCTGGTGGTGGACGCCTCCAGTTCCATGTATTACCCCGACAAGGGTGCTGCCGCGGAATTCAACAAGGTGGAGTTCGGTGTGCATGCGGCGGCGGCCTTCATCCAGCTGCTGCGCAAGCAGCGCGATGACGTGGGCCTCACGGTGTTCAGCGACCGGGTGACGGTGGCGGAGCAGGCCCGCAGCAACGCCGTGCACCTGCGGCACCTGATGCAGCTCCTGGAAGGGCTGCTCGGCACCGATGCACCCAGCCGCGGCCAGCGCACCGGCCTGGTGGAGGCCCTGCACGACATCGCCCAACGCGCCCACCGCCGCAGCCTGGTGGTGATCCTGAGCGACATGCTCGACGATGCCGACCGCGAGGCCGAGGTCTTCGATGCCCTGCAGCACCTGCGGTTCAACAAGCACGACATCATCCTCTTCCATGTGGTGGACCGCAAGCACGAACTGGAGCTCGACCTGCAGGACCGCCCGTACACCTTCGTGGACGTGGAGACCGGCGAGCAGGTGAAAGCGCACCCCGCCGAGGTTCGCGAGGCCTACAAGTCCGCCATGGCCGAGCGCTGGCACCGCCTGAAGCTCAAGTGCGCGCAATACCGCATCGACCTGGTGGAGGCCGACATCCACGCCGGCTTCGAGCCCGTGCTGCTCGAGTTCCTCACCAAACGGGTCCGCCTCTATTGAGCCCACTTTTTTTCCGTGGGTCTTGCACGGTTCCACCCCTGCCTTACATTTGCACCCGCTTCGCCGAAAGGCGGGGTCAGTCGGTCCGGTAGTTCAGCTGGTTAGAATGCCGGCCTGTCACGTCGGAGGTCGCGGGTTCGAGTCCCGTCCGGACCGCTGAAAAGGAAGCCCACCGGGAGGTGGGCTTTCGCTTTTCACCCCCTCCCCATCGCGCACCTGACGATCGACAGGGTATCCCCCTTGGAGCGGGGATAGCTTCAAGGCATGGATCGTCCCATTCAATGGTTCCGCGACATCCGCAACACCGACGTTGCCGAGGTCGGCGGCAAGAACGCCTCGCTTGGCGAGCTGATGGCGCACCTTCAGCCCCATGGCATCCGCGTGCCCGATGGCTTCGCAGTGACGGCCGCGGCCTACTGGCGCTACCTTGATGCGAACGGCATCCGTGAGGCCATCGCCGACGCGATGCAGCGGCTCGATCGCGGGTCGCTGGTCAACCTGGGCGATGTGGCGCGCGAGGCCCGAGCCCTGATCCTGGGCGGCAGCTGGCCCGAGGACCTGGCGTCCGCCATCCGCACGGCGTACGACACGCTGCAACGCGCGGATCCCGGTGCGGTGGCCGTGCGCAGCAGCGCCACCGCCGAGGACCTCCCCACCGCCAGCTTCGCCGGACGGCACGAGTCGTTCCTCAACATCAGCGGGGCGGGCCAGGTGCTCGAGGCCTGCAGGCATTGCTACGCCTCGCTCTTCCTGGAGCGCGCCATCAAGTACCGCCACGACATGGGCTTCCCCGACATGAAGGTCGCCTTGAGCATCGGCGTGCAGCGCATGGTGCGGTCGGACCTCGGCGGAGCAGGTGTCATCTTCACCCTGGAACCCGAGAGCGGTTTCCGCAACGTGGTGCACCTGGCCGCAACGTGGGGGCTCGGCGAGAACGTGGTGCAGGGAGCCGTGGAACCCGACGAGCTCCTCCTCTTCAAGCCCTCGCTCCGCAGCGGTCACCTGTCCATCCTCCAGCACCGCAGGGGTGCGAAGCAGCACACGCTGATCCTTGCGCCCTCGGGCGATGGGCGGCCCGGCCATTCCACGGTGAACGTGGACACGCCTGCGGAGCGCCGCGACCGTTCCGTACTGGACGATGCCGAAGCGGAACTGCTCGGGCGTTGGGCGATCGCGATCGAGGACCATTATGGCCTGCCGATGGACATCGAGTGGGCGAAGGACGGCAACACCGGCCTATTGTACGTCGTGCAGGCGCGTCCCGAGACGGTGCACTCCGCGAAGGACATGTCCCTGTTGAAGGAATACGAAATGAAGGCAAAGGGCACCGTCGTGTGCACCGGCAGCGCCGTGGGGGGCAAGGTGGCCGCCGGTCGTGTGCGCAAGCTCGCCAGCCCTGCCGAGGCGGACCGTTTCCAGGACGGCGAAGTGCTCGTCACCGAGATCACCGACCCCGACTGGGACCCGTTGCTGAAGCGCGCCTCGGCCATCATCACCAACAAGGGCGGGCGCACGAGCCATGCCGCCATCGTGGCGCGCGAGATGGGCACCGTGGCCATCGTGGGCGCGCTCGATGCGACGGAGAAGCTGCAGGACGGCCAGCTGGTGACGGTGAGCTGCGCGGAAGGTCGCACCGGCAAGGTGTACGACCGCCGACTGGAATGGACCGAGCACCTCATCGACCTGAAGCACGTGGAGCTGCCGCGCACCGACGTGATGCTCATCCTCGCCGACCCCGAGAAGGCCTTCCGCTATGCCTTCCACCCCCAGCGCGGGGTGGGGCTCATGCGCCTGGAGTTCGTGATCAACAAGAGCATCCGCGCGCACCCCATGGCCCTGGTGCATTTCGATGAGCTGAAGGATGCCGCCGCGAAGGCCGAGATCGACCGGCTCACCCGGCACCATCCCGACAAGCGCCGCTATTTCATCGAGCACCTGGCCGAGGCCGTGGCCACGATCGCCGCGGCGTTCCATCCGCACGACGTGATCGTGCGCATGAGCGACTTCAAGACGAACGAATACGCGAGCCTGCTCGGCGGCGCGCAGTTCGAACCGACCGAGGAGAACCCCATGATCGGTTTCCGCGGTGCATCGCGCTACTACAATCCACGCTACCGCGAGGGCTTCGCGCTGGAATGCGCCGCCATGAAGCGCGTACGCGAGGAGATGGGGCTCACCAACGTGAAGCTCATGATCCCCTTCTGCCGCACCGTGGGCGAGGCTGAACGGATCGTGGCGCTGATGGCGGACCTCGGCCTGCGGCGCGGGGAGAACGGCCTGCAGTTGTACATGATGACCGAGATCCCCAGCAATGCGTTGCAGGCACGCGACTTCGCGACGCACTTCGACGGCTTCAGCATCGGCAGCAACGACCTCACGCAGCTCACCCTCGGCATCGACCGCGACTCGGCGATCATCAGCGAGCTGTTCAGCGAGAACGAGCCGGCCGTGAAGGAGCTCATCCGCATGGCGATCGCCTCTGCGAAGGCCACCGGCACGCGTATCGGTCTGTGCGGGCAGGCGCCGAGCGACGACCCCACCTTCGCCCGCTTCCTGGTGGAAGAGGGCATCGACAGCATCTCCTTCAACCCGGATGCCCTGCTGCAGGGCATCACCAACATCCGCGAGGCGGAGCAGCGCCGCCCCGTGAACGTAACGACATGACCGTGCACCCGATCCTTGCCGCCTACGGTCCGCGCGAGACCCCGGGTCCCGAGCGTCCCGCGCCCTCCCCGCAGGAACCGTCCACATGGCCTTCCCCGCCTGACCGGCCGATCACGCGCCCCCAGGAGCCACCGACCCGGCCTTCGCAGGAACCACCCACACGTCCACGGCCCGACAGCGCGAGCTGACCATGCACCGCGACTTCTTCCTCGACCGGCAGGAGGCTGGCGAACGGCTCGCGTTGGAGCTCTCGGAGCATCGGGGCACCGATGCCGTGGTGCTCGGCATCCCGCGCGGCGGTGTGGCCGTGGCCCATGCCGTGGCCAAAGCGCTCAGGCTGCCGTTGGACATCGTGCTGGCCAAGAAGATCGGCCACCCCGACAACCCGGAGTTCGCCATCGGCGCCGTTTCACCCGATGCGGTGCGCATGGACCCGCGCTTCACCACCGACCAAGCATGGCTGAGCAGGGAGGTTGCACGCCTGCGCCATCAGCTCCAGGAGCGGACATTGCGCTACCGCGGTGCCCATCCCCCCGTACGCATCGAAGGCCGCACGGTGATCGTGGTGGACGACGGTGTGGCCACCGGCCACACCCTGCTGGCCACCCTCGAACTGTTGCGCAGGCAACGCCCGGCCCGCATCGTGGTGGCCATGCCGGTGGTGCCGCCGGCCTTCGTGACCAAGGGAGAAGCCGCGTGCGACGCGTTCATCCACCTGCTCACCCCTTCGGACTTCCAGAGCGTGGGCCAGTACTACGCTGATTTCGCTCCGGTGGAGGATGATGAGGTGGTGCGCTTGTACAACGAGGCCCGCACGCAGCGCTCACCCGGATGAACGCGATCGATCAGGAGCGCATCGGCATCCACACCGCTGAGGTGACGCTCATCGGCGACCTGCACGTGCCCCGCGCTGCGCAAGGCATCGTGCTGTTCGCCCATGGGAGCGGCAGCGGCCGCAAGAGCGGCCGGAACCGCGGGGTGGCCTCCGTACTGCGGCAAGCGGGGTTCGGCACCCTGCTCTTCGACCTGCTCACCCGGCACGAGGACGAGGTGGAGGACCTGCGCTTCGACATCCCCCTGCTGAGCGCGCGGCTCGCCGGTGCCACGCGGTGGGTGCATGCCCAACCGCACCTGGAGGACCTTCCCATCGGGCTCTTCGGCGCCAGCACGGGCGCCGCCTCCGCGCTGAACACCGCCGCCGCCCTGCCGCAGCTGGTGAACGCCGTGGTCTCACGCGGCGGGCGGCCGGACCTGGCCATGGCGGCACTGCCGCTGGTAAAGGCCCCGACCCTCCTCATCGTGGGAGGGCTCGACGAGGACGTGGTCGACCTGAACCGCGAAGCGCTGGACGCCCTCACCTGCCCCAAGGACCTGGTGATCGTACCCGATGCCACACACCTCTTCGAGGAACCGGGCGCGTTGGAGCAAGTGGCACGTCTTGCCGCAGGCTGGTTCGCACGGCACCTCATCGCCTGACATGTTCGGGACGGCGTCCGGCGAACAGTTCATCACATATCTTTCAATACTATTTGAAACTATCGTCCTAATGATCTACATTTGACCCGTCGAACATTGATGACCATGGAACTCCGCGAAGCCAAGGACAAGTTCATCCAGGCCTGGGGTGCGTTCGGCAGCCAATGGGGCATCAACCGCAGCATGGCCCAGGTGCACGCCCTGTTGCTCATCAGCCCGGAGCCGCTGAGCACCGAGGACGTGATGGAGCAGCTCGACATCAGCCGTGGCAACGCCAACATGAACCTGCGCGCACTGATCGACTGGCACCTGGTGGACCGGGTGCTGAAGACCGGTGAGCGGCGTGAGTTCTTCCAGGCCGAGAAGGACGTGTGGAAGATCGCCACGCACATCACCCGCGAGCGGAAGAAGCGCGAGCTGGAGCCCATGGTGAAGCTGCTCGCCGAGCTGAAGCGCACGGAAGGCACCGGCACCGACAGCAAGGCCTTCCGCCAGATGGCCACCGACCTCCACGACCTCACCAGCCGCATCGACGCCGTGCTCGAACGCAGCACCCGCAGCGATGTGCAGTGGTTCCTGAAGGCCGCCTCCACCCTGCTCCGGTAGCCTCCTTTTTCATGTGTCAATGTTTCATTTTTTCCTGAAACTTCAACACATAAAATGAACCTCAACCTACTCAGCTACCTGCTCTTCTTCCCGGCGATGCTGGCCATCGCCGTGTGGACCGCGCAGGTGAGCCACCGGCACGGGCGCGTGTGGATGCTGAGGATCTTTGACGGGGAGGCCGCCTTCGTGGACGCCGTGAACAACGTGCTGCTCGTGGGCTGCTACGTGGTGAACGCCGGCTACCTCGCCGTGGTGATCGGGGCCTGGGAGCCCATCGCCGACCTGCCCGCCATGCTCGCCGTGCTCACACGGCGCATCGCCACCATCCTCTTCCTCCTCGCCTGGCTCCACTACCAGAACATCGCCGTGCTCCTGATCTGGAGCCGCATCAAGCACCGTCGTCAACCAATACCCCCACAGCCATGACCAACAAGATCGTCCTCGCCTACTTCATCTACCTGCCGCTCGCCCTGGGCCTCACCCTCTATGTGGCGCGCACACTCTTCCGCAACGGCCGCGTGTTCATGCTCGACATCTTCCGTGGCAAGGCCGACATCGCCGACAGCACCAACCGCCTGTTCGAGGTGGGCTTCTACCTGCTGAACATGGGCTTCGCGCTGAAAGTGCTTGAGATCCGCCGCGGCCTCGACAGCAACCAGGAGCTGGTGGAGGTGCTCGCCGACAAGGTGGGCGGCTTCGCCATCTACCTCGGCGTGATGCTCTTCCTGAACCTCTACCTCTTCTTCCGCGGCCGCCGCAAGAGCCGGGAGAACCGTCCGTTGCCGCCTGCAGGCGCCCTGATGACCGAGGCCACCCTCTGAAACGCATCCATGGGCGAACGCCCGACCCCAAGGCCATGAACAAGCGCACCATCCTTCTCGCAGGCGGCACCGGCACCATGGGCCGCATCCTGCAACAGCACTTCGCCGGCCATGGCTGGGACGTGGTCGTGCTCACCCGCCACCCGCAACGCCACAGCGCCGCCGGCATCACCTTCCTGCCGTGGGACGGCCGCAACATCGGCGCGTGGGCCGAACGCCTGGAGGGCGCCGAGGTGGTGGTGAACCTCGCCGGCCGCAGCGTGGACTGCCGCTATAACGCCCGCAACAAGGCCGCGATCCTGCACAGCCGCGTCGACGCCACCAACGCCCTGGGCCTCGCCATCGCCCGCTGCAGCACCCCACCGAAGCTGTGGATCAACCTGAGCAGCGCCACCGTGTACCGCCATGCCGTGGACCGCGCGATGGACGAGGCCACCGGTGAGCTGGGCACCGACTTCAGCCCGCAGGTGGTGCTTGCGTGGGAGAAGGCCTTCCTCGCGCACGCGCGCCCCGGTGTGCGCCAGGTGGCCGTGCGCTGCGCGATGGTCTTCAGCCCGCACGGCGGGGCCTTCCCACGCTTCCGCCAGCTCGTGCGCATGTGCCTGGGCGGGCACCACGGGCCAGGCACGCAGTACGTGAGCTGGGTGCACGAGGCCGATGTGGCCGGCTTCTTCCAATGGCTCATCGACACGCCGCAGGTGGACGGCATCATCAACCTGGCCGCACCGCATCCCGTACCGGAGCGCGAACTGATGCGCGCGCTCCGCACCCGCCTGCGTCCGCCCTTCCACTTCGCCATCGCGGCCTGGATGCTGCCCATCGGCGCCTGGCTCATGCGCACCGAGGTGGAACTGGTGATCAAGAGCCGTCGCGTGGTGCCCACCCGCGCACTGGCCTTGGGCTACCACTTCACCCACACCGACGTCAACTCCGCCCTGGACGACCTCTGCCGGTAGTCCTCGGCCCAACACCCAAAGAACATGAAGACCTTCAAGGAAGTGATGCACTGCGACGGCTGCACCGGCCGCATCACCTACCAACGCAACATCGCCCTGCTCGCCGTTGGCAAGGCGGCCGTGGACCTGGCCACCTTGACCCTGGTGCCCGGCACGGCCATCGGCCCGGTGGCGACGGCCTGGATCGACCCCTTCGCGCTGGTGCGCCCCTGGCTCGATGGCGCCATGCCGTTCGCCATCTGCCTGAGCACCTTCCTCTTCTTCGCCGGGCTGGTGTGGAACAGCGTGCACCGGCTGCGCGATGCGGGCCATGCGCACTGGCTGGGCCTGCTCACCGCCGTGCCCTTCGTGAACCTGCCCGCCGCCGTGGTACTGAGCCTGCTGCCCACCCGCAAGCACACGGTGTGGGACCTGGTGTGAACCGGATGGGGGGAAAGGCCATCGGTGTTGTCCTGCTGGTAAGCACCTGCACCGATGGCCCATCCCCCTATCTTGGAGCGCATGAGCGCCCGACCGCCAAAGAGATCCCCGAACGCCGGCCTGCGATGCCGGGCCCGAGCCGTGACCGCGGTCGTGTTGCTGGCGTTGGCCTCCAGTGCAGGCGCGCAGATCGCCCGGTTCCATGTGCTGAGGTCGGATGAGGTGATCGGCCATGTGATCGCCTCGCGCCAGGCGCTGCCGAACGGCGAACTGTACACCATGGTGAGCGATTGCGAGGTGGACCTGGTCTGGCGTCAGCGCATCCGCACCTCCCTGCGCACCGAGTACGCGAACGGTGCACTGGCCGCCTGCCACACCAGCCTGCGGGTGAACGATGCGGTGCGCGATTCGAGCTGCATGGTGCGTGGTACGGAGGACTGCTTCGTGCATCCCAAGGCCCCCTTCGATTGCGTGCGGAGCACCGATTGGACCACCTCGCGGCTGTACTACGCCGAGCCCGTGGGGCAATCGATGGTCTTCGTGGAAAGCGTGCTGCGCGACTGTCCGCTGGTGCGCACGGGGCCCGGCACCTACACCCTCACCTTCCCCAACGGCCACACCAACCGCTACGTGTACCGCGAGGGCCAGCTGTACGAGATCCAGGTGAGCCGCCCCTTGATGGACCTGGTCTTCCGCCGGGCCTAGCGACGGCCGCCGCTCCTCCCCTGTCCTCACCGTTCGTGTAAGCCGCAGGTGCGTACGGCGCAGGTCCGGTACTTTCGAGGCCCATGATCCAGCTCCAGGGCATCCGCAAGTCGTACCGCACAGGCGCCAACATCCTGCAGGTGCTGAAGGGCATCGACCTGGAGATCGGCAAGGGCGAACTGGTGAGCATCATGGGCAGCTCGGGCTCGGGCAAGAGCACCCTGCTCAACATCATCGGCATCCTGGACGCCTACGACAACGGCGAGTACCGGCTGGACAACATGCTGATCAAGGGACAGACCGAGACCGAGAGCGCCCAGCTGCGCAGCAAGTACATCGGCTTCGTGTTCCAGAGCTTCAACCTCATCAGCTTCAAGAACGCCATGGAGAACGTGGCGCTACCCCTGTATTACCAGGGCGTGGCGCGCCGCAAGCGGAACGACCTTGCCCTGGCCATGCTGGAGAACGTGGGGCTGAAGGAGTGGGCGCACCACCTGCCCAACGAGATGAGCGGCGGCCAGAAGCAGCGCGTGGCCATCGCCCGGGCCTTGATCAGCAACCCCAAGATCATCCTGGCCGATGAGCCCACCGGCGCGCTCGACAGCCGAACGAGCCATGAAGTGATGGACCTGCTCACCCGGGTGAACAGGGACCTGGGCCTCACCGTGGTGATCGTGACCCACGAGCGCGAGGTGGCGGCCGCCACGCAACGTGTGATCTACCTCCGTGACGGGCTCATCGAGAACGCCCACCTGGACCCTGCAACCCTGATGGCCGATGTTCGATAGGGAGAAGTGGGGCGAGGTGTTCCAGAGCATCGGCAAGAACAAGCTGCGTGCGGTGCTTACGGGTTTCGCCGTATTCTGGGGCATCTTCATGCTCATCATCCTGCTGGGGGCCGGCGCGGGGCTCCGCAACGGCTTCGAGTACAACTTCCGCAACACGGCCACCAACAGCATCCGCATCTGGGGCAACGAGACCAGCAAGCCGTGGAAGGGCCTGCCGCCCAACCGCCAGATCGTGCTGGAGGAGGCGGACATCGAAGCGTTGCGCCACGCCATCCCGGGCATCCAGCACATCAGCGGGCAGTACAGCGTGTGGCGCGGGCAGAGCAAGCTGCAGTACGGCAAGAACAGCGGCAGCTTCGGCATCCGCGGCATCGGACCCGAGTACCAGCACCTGCAGCACCAGACCATCCTCCAGGGCCGCTTCATCAACGAGGTGGACATGGTGCAGGACCGCAAGGTGATCGTGATCGCGCAGGACGTGGTGGACGAGCTCTTCAAGAAGGAGGAGCCCCTGCACAAGTGGATCAATGTGAACGGCATCCCCTTCGAGGTGGTGGGCCTCTACGCCTTCGAGTCGGGCGGCATGGAGCGCGGGCAACGCAGCCCGGTCTTCATCCCGCTCACCGCCGCGCAGAAGGTGTTCAACGCCAAGGGCACGGTGGACGACATCACCTTCAGCTTCGCCGATGCCAGCGTCGCCGGGGCCAAGCGGGCCGAACAGCGCGCCATCCACACCCTGGCCCGCCGCCACGACTTCGACCCCACCGATGAGCGCGCGCTCTGGGTGAACAACAACGTGGAGAACGTGGGCACTGTGAGCAACGTGTTCAACGGCATCACCGCCTTCCTCTGGTTCGTGGGCATCGGCTCGCTCATCGCCGGCATCGTGGGCGTGAGCAACATCATGCTCATCGTGGTGAAGGAGCGCACCAAGGAGATCGGCATCCGCAAGGCCCTCGGCGCCACGCCCGGCAACGTGGTGGGCCAGGTGCTGCTGGAATCGGTGTTCGTCACCGGCCTCGCGGGCTGGATGGGCCTCGTGCTGGGCATCTTCCTGATGGAGGGCATCGCCAGCGTGGTGCCCGGCAGCGAGTTCTTCCGCGACCCCACCATCAAGCTCAACGTGGCGCTGTGGGCGCTGTTCGCGCTCATCCTCGCCGGCGCCCTGGCCGGCTACATCCCCGCGCGCCGCGCCGCCGCCATCCGTCCCATCGAGGCCCTGCGATACGAATAGCCATGTTCGACAACGACCGCTGGGGCGAGATCTGGAACGTGCTGAGCCGCAACAAGCTCCGCAGCTTCCTCACCATGTTCGGCGTGGGCTGGGGCATCTTCATGCTCGTGGTGATGCTGGGCATGGGCAATGGCCTGAAGCATGCCGTGCTCGGCGGCTTCGAGGGCTTCGCCACCAACAGCAGCTTCCTGTGGACCATGCCCACCACCAAGGCCTACGCGGGCTTCCAGAAGGGGCGCAGCTTCAACTTCGACAACGAGGACATCGGCATCATCCGCCGCAACGTGCCCGGCCTTGAGCTGTGCTCGCCCCAGCTGCAGCTGGGCGGCTGGCAGAGCGGCAACAACGTGAGCTACGGCACCAAGGTGGGCGCCTTCAGCGTGTACGGCAGCGAACCCGAGGTGATCCAGGTGGAGGCCATCCGTCTGCCGCAGGGCCGCTTCCTCAACCACAGCGACCTCAGCGAGGAGCGCAAGGTGGCGGTGATCGGCCAGGACGTGGTGGACCAGCTCTTCAAGCCCGAGGACCCCATGGGCAAGTACATCAAGATCAACGGCGTGTACTTCCAGGTGATCGGTGTGAGCAAGAAGAAGAGCAGCGCCGAGATGGGCGACAACCCCGACGCCAAGATCTACGTGCCATTCACCACCTTCCAGAAGGCCTTCAACAGCCTCAACGAGGTGCACTGGTTCAACCTGATCGCCAAGCCCGGGGTGGACGTGGCCGCGATGGAAAAGGAGGTGCGCGCACTGATGGCCCGCAAGCACAAGGTGGACCCCACGGACGAGGGGGCCTTCGGCAGCTGGAACATGCAGGAGTTCTACAACAACATGAACGGCCTGTTCATCGGCATCAGCGGCCTCAGCTGGTTCGTGGGCATCTGCACGCTGCTCGCCGGCGCCATCGGCATCGGCAACATCATGCTCGTGAGCATCCAGGAGCGCACCAAGGAGATCGGCATCCGCCGCAGCCTGGGCGCCACCCCGCGCATGATCACCGGCCAGATCGTGCAGGAGGCCCTCACCCTCACCTTCATCGCCGGCTACTTCGGCCTCCTTGCCGGTGTGGGCGTGCTGGAGGCCGTGCGCGGCATGACCGGCGACACCGACTTCTTCAAGGACCCCGGCGTGGACCTCTTCGTGGCCCTGGTGGCCTTCGGCGTGCTCATCGTCGCGGGCCTCATCGCCGGGCTCCTCCCCGCCCGCCGCGCCCTCGCCATCAACGCCGTGGACGCCCTCCGCGCCGACTGACACCCCACACCGACCCGTTACGCGATCATCGACCCATGAAAAAGATCCTGAAATACCTCCTGTTCATCGGGCTGGGCGTCCTGTTCCTCTGGACGATGTACTTCCTCTACGAGAAGAGCGCCACCGCCCCGGAGGAGTTCGCCGTGGAGAAGCCGAAGAAGAACAACGTGGTGAAGAAGACCGTGGCCAACGGCAAGATCGTGCCGCGCAAGGAGATCCTGATCAAGCCCGTGGTGAGCGGCATCATCGCCGAGCTGTACGTGGAGGCCGGCGACGAGGTGAAGAAGGACCAGCCCCTGGCCAAGATCAAGATCGTGCCCGACATGCTCAGCCTGAGCAACGCGGAGAACCGCGTGCGCAACGGCGAGATCGGGGTGCAGAACGCGCAGCTCACCTACGACCGCAACAAGCCCCTGGCGGAGAAGGGCGTGATCAGCGCCGCCGAGATGCAGGGGTACGACATCGCCCTCAAGAACGCCAATCAGGAGCTCGGCGCCGCGCAGGAGGCCCTGCAGGTGGTGCGCGACGGCATCAGCCGCAGCAGCGCCGGCAACACCATCGTGCGCAGCACCATCAACGGCATGGTGCTCGACGTGCCCGTGAAGGAGGGCAACAGCGTGATCGAGCGCAACAACTTCAACGAGGGCACCACCATCGCCAGCGTCGCCGACATGGCCGACCTGATCTTCCAGGGAAAGGTGGACGAGAGCGAGGTGGGCAAGGTGAAGCTGGGCATGCCCGTGGTGCTCACCGTGGGCGCCATCGAGAACGCCAAGTGGGACGCCGAGCTCGAGTACATCGCCCCCAAGGGCGTGGAGGAGAACGGGGCCGTGCAGTTCGAGATCCGCGCCGCCGTGAAGCTCAAGGACGGCCAGAGCCTCCGCAGCGGCTACAGCGCGAACGCCGACATCGTGCTCGAGAAGCGCGACAGCGTGCTCACCGTGCCCGAGAGCATCGTGGAGTTCAACAAGGCCGGCGACAGCGCCTTCGTGCACGTGAAGGACGGGGAGGGCTGGAAGCGCACCTGGATCAAGACCGGCCTCAGCGACGGCATCAACCTCGAGCTCCTGGGCGGCGTGGAGGCCGACACCGAGCTGAAGGGGGCGAAGAAGGAGGCGGAGTCCGAGGTGGAGATGAGCATGGGCGGGGAATAGTGCCGGCCCGGTGACCTTGCGCGAAAAGGGGGCTTGCACATTCCCTCCGGGGTCTATATTCGGCCCGGTTTTCCACCCCCATGAGCAACGCACGTCCCGTTTCGGCCTTCATGGAGCGCCACTACCTGCATTTCAATGCAGCCGCGCTCATGGACGCCGCCAAGGCCTACAAGGTCCACAAGGCCGCCGGAGGCAAGATGATGGTGACCCTCGCGGGTGCCATGAGCACAGGTGAGCTCGGCAAGATCCTCGCCGAGATGATCCGCCAGGGCCAGGTCGACATCATCAGCTGCACCGGCGCCAACCTCGAGGAGGACGTGATGAACCTGGTGGCGCACGACCACTACGAGCGCGTGCCCAACTACCGCGACCTCACCCCCGAACAGGAGCGCTCGCTGCTGGACCGCGGCATGAACCGGGTCACCGACACCTGCATCCCCGAGCACGAGGCCTTCCGCCGCCTGGAGAAGCACGTGACCGACCTGTGGAAGAGCGACCAGGCCAGCGGCAACCGCCGTTTCCCCCACCAGTACTTCTACGAGATGATCAACTCGGGGGTGCTGAAGCAGTATTACCAGATCGACCCGAAGGACAGCTGGATGGTGGCCGCCGCCGAGCGCAACCTGCCCATCGTGGTGCCCGGCTGGGAGGACAGCACCCTGGGCAACATCTTCGCCGCCCACTGCCTGGTGGGCGACTGCTCGCCCTCGATCATGAAGACCGGCATCGAGTACATGATGTTCCTGGCCGACTGGTACAAGAACAACTGCTCCGGCAAGGGCATCGGCTTCTTCCAGATCGGCGGCGGCATCGCCGGCGACTTCCCCATCTGCGTGGTGCCCATGATGCACCAGGACCTGCAGATGGACGGCATCCCCTTCTGGAGCTACTTCTGCCAGATCAGCGACAGCACCACGAGCTACGGCAGCTACAGCGGCGCCGTGCCCAACGAGAAGATCACCTGGGGCAAGCTCGACATCGACACGCCGAAATTCATCATCGAGAGCGATGCCACGATCGTGGCGCCGCTTATGTTCGCGTACATCCTCGACATGTAAGCCCGTCCGCCACGCATGCAACGCCTGATCCGCTCCTTCAACACGCTCACCGACGAGCTGCGCGAAAAGCTGCAGGAACAATACCCTGACGGCATCGACAACTCGCACATCCGCACCATCGCCACCGCCAAGGGCGACAGCCTGCGTGTGATCGAGCTGCGCACCGCCGACGCCATCTACCTGATCAAGATCAACCCCGAGAGCCGGGAGGAGATCGACCAGTTCCTGGAGCAGGAGGACAGCAGTGCCGGCGGTGAGGACATCGAGGCCGGCGAGGGCGCCGACCTGGAGGGTGCCGAGGGCGGTGACGAGGAGGAGGAGGACACCGACGAGGACGACGGCGGCGATGAGGATGACGAGGACGAGGATGGTGACGACGATGGTGGTGGGGATGACGGGGACGATGACGAGGACTGATCCCCACGCAACGCGATAGGACCGGACGCCGGCGGTGATCAACCGACCGGCGTTCATCTTTCCAGGAGGCCACGGGGAGGACCGCGGGAGCCAGCCCCCTACCTTCAAGCCATCGCCATCGCACCAACGCGGGCGCCACGCGCATGCTGCAGGGGAAATTCCACATCGCCTTCGCCACCACCGACCTCAAACGCATCAAGGCTTTCTACGGCGGCCTGCTGGGTTGCCCCGAGGGGCGCAGCGCCGATCACTGGGTGGACTACGACTTCTTCGGCCACCAGCTCACCATCCAGGAGGTGCCCAAGCTCATCAAGACCGCCCGCATCTACAACCCGCAGAGCAACATCCCCAGCGACCATTGGGGCATTGTGCTGGGCATGGACGATTGGAAGAAGCTGCGTGACAAGTGCAAGAAGGTCGGCGTCACCTTCTTCATCGAACCCCATGTGGTGATGAAGGGCCAAGTGGGCGAGCAGATGAGCTTCTTCATCGAGGACCCCGACGGCCACGCCATCGAGTTCAAGGCCTTCGAGAAGCCGAGCAGCCTGTTCAAGAAGGGATGACCAGAGGGAAGTTGCTGGCCTTGGCCGGAACGGCCCTGGGCCTGCTGTGGGTGGGCGGGCACCTCATCCCTCCTCTGGCTACCTGGCTTCTGCCCATGATGTGGGCACTAAGCACAGTGGTCGTCATCGTCCTCGGAAGAGCCCTGAGGAAGGACGCTTCATTCGCCAGGACCATCTCCACCGGAACGCCATCCAACGGCACCCTCATCACATCCTTTATGACCACCTTCACCTTGTTGTCGGTGGTCGAGGTTGGAGCAATGTTCAAGCTTCCGCACTGGCCCTTCAGCTGGCCCCTGATCCTGGTCCTGGTCATCACCGGCACGATGCTGCTCCTGCGGCTTGCGGGAAATCCCGCGTGGCGGCAATTCCTTGACGAGTGAACCGGTCCTGAACGAAAAAGGCGGCCTCACACCGCCTTCCGATCGAATCAGGGAGGTCAGTATTCCCGCGCCGCGATCAGCTCACCGGCCGTTCCGTAGGCCTCACCCTCCGCCAGCTCGCCCGCTTCGAAGGACAGCCGACCCCGCAGGGCACCATCAGCGAAGAACTCCCACGTGCCGCAGCGGCGACCGCGGTCGAAGCAGGCGCGCACCAGCAGGTGGCCCTGCTCGTCGTAGGCCCGCCACAGGCCATCGCGCACACCGCCCACGTACTCCTGGGAGGCGGCAAGGCGGCCGTTGGCATGGTACGTGAACACGAACTCACGCCCGTCCTTCTCGTAGCGGGAAATCACCAGGCGCCCCTGTTCATCGTACGTCCGCTCCGCATGGCGCTGCGCCGTGGCGAGCACGGGGACCGCGAGGGCGAGGGCGATGAGGAGCGTGCGCATGGCCGTTGTTTTCCCGTTCAACGCAGGAAAGGTACATCAAGTTCACAGGGATCTAACATTGGCTTAACATGGTCCGTCCACGTCCCGGTGTGGACGGCCCGGCTATTTTCGTCGGCCCGCCCCCCATCCGGCCCCAGCGTGCCCGGCCGAAGGCGCCGGTACGTGCCATGGTCTTCAGCTCACCGGTCTTCCTCTTCCTCTTCCTGCCGCTGGTGCTGCTGGCCACCCTGCTCGCGGGCAGCCTGAAGGCGAAGAACACCGTGCTCACGGTGGCCAGCCTGCTCTTCTATGCCTGGGGCGAGCTCGGGTACGTGCTGGTGATGCTGGCCAGCATCCTGCTCAACCACCTGTTCGGCCTGTGGGTCGATGGCACGCGCGGGCAACCCGCCCAGCGCACCGCGGTGGCCCTGGCCGTGATCGTGAACCTGGGGATGCTGGCCTTCTACAAGTACGCCAACTTCCTCGTCGACAACCTGAACGAACTGCTGCGCCTGTTCGAGGTGCCCCTGATCCACCTCGACCCCGTGCACCTGCCCATCGGCATCAGCTTCTTCACCTTCCAGGGGATGAGCTACGTAATCGACGTGTACCGGGGCGATGCCCCCGCGCACAAGCGGCCCGGCGCCATCGCCCTCTACATCGCGCTCTTCCCCCAGCTCATCGCAGGCCCCATCGTGCGCTACGTGGACGTGGCCCAGCAGATCGACGACCGCCAGGTGACCCTGGAGCGCTACGCCAGCGGGGTGCGCCGCTTCATCATCGGCCTGGGCAAGAAGCTGCTGGTGGCCGACACCGTGGCCCGGGTGAGCAACGCCATCTTCGCCATCCCCCACGCGCACCTGCCGCCCAGCGTGGCCTGGCTCGGCACCTTCGCCTTCTCCATCCAGCTCTACTTCGACTTCAGCGGCTACAGCGACATGGCCATTGGGCTCGGCCGGCTCTTCGGCTTCGAGTTCATGGAGAACTTCAACATGCCGTACATCGCCCGCAGCATCCGAGAGTTCTGGAGCCGCTGGCACATCAGCCTCACCACCTGGTTCCGCGACTACGTGTACGTGCCTCTGGGCGGCAACCGCGGCGGCACCGCACGCACCTACCGCAACCTCCTCCTCATCTTCCTGCTCACCGGCCTGTGGCACGGCGCCAGCTGGAACTTCATCGTCTGGGGCCTCTTCCATGGCTTCTTCATGGTGATCGAGCGCCTGGGCCTGGGCCGCCTGCTCGAGCGTGCGCCGCGCCTGGTGGGCAACCTCTACATGCTGGTGGTGCTCAACCTGGGCTGGGCCTTCTTCCAGAACACCGACATCACCAAGGCCTGGCACTATTTCGTGAGCATGCTGGGCCTCGACCCCAACGCCAGCCCGCTCTACTACCCCTCGCTGCACCTGACGCCCGACGTGGTGCTGATGCTCGTGATCGGCGTGCTGGGCTCCACCCCGCTGCCCGGCCTGCTCATCGCCCGGCTGCGCCAGGCCGTCCGTCCGGCTTCCGCGATGGCCACCGCGTGGCGCTCGCTCGACACCGTGTTCCACCTGACCGTGCTGCTGCTCTGCGCCATGCACATGGCCAGCAGCACCTTCACCCCCTTCCTCTACTTCAGGTTCTAGGCCATGGACGCGCGACGGGAACGGAACCTGATGATGCTGCTGGCGGCGGTGCTGCTGGGCGTCCTGTGGTGGTCGTTCCGCGCCCCGGAAGCGCCCCGCAACGACGTGCGCGTGCTGCTCGATGTGCGCAGCAACACCAGCGACACCTACCACCTCTTCTACGACACGCTGGGCACGGGCTACACCGATGCGCTCATGGCCCAGGGCGGCGTGCAGCCCTCCGAGCTGCGGCACACGGTGGAGTTCAGGCTGCCCGTGCTACGGACGCTGCGCGGTCTGCGCCTCGACCCGGGCGGGCTCGCGGGCCCCGTGGACCTGCTCGGCCTGCGGATCGAAGGGCCTTACCACACGCTCGAATGGGACCACAAGGACCTGCTGGACCGCTTCGTGCCCATGCACCATATCGACACGGCCCGGAGCCGCACGATCGATGATGCATGGCGCGTGGTGTGCACGGGCAACGACCCCTACCTCGCCACGCGCGCCGACGTGTCGCGTGAGCTGGCTCCGGTGCTCGGCACCGACCGCCCCGTGGTGGCCCCGCTGCTGAAGGCGATCGTGGTCACCGGGCTGGTGCTGCTGCTGCTGCGCATGCTCCTGCGTGTGCTGCGCACGGTGCGCGTGCCCCGCATCCGTTGGCGGGAGGTCGTCACACGCCCGATGATCGTGGTGATGCTCGCCGCGGTGGCGCTGTACGCCCTGGTCTCCACGCTGGTGGCGCGCATCGCCTTCACCGACCGCTCGATCGAGCTCACCCTGGCCGGAACCTTCCGCCACGCCGACGAGGCGCAGGTGTACTACGCCGTGCGCCCCGGCGCCTTCACCAAGGAGCGCTACGCCAAGCACGAGATCCCGGCGAGCACCCTGCCCCAGCTGCTGCGCTTCACCATACCCGCCGATTCCGCGGTGAAATACATCCGCCTTGACCCGGGCAGCCGGCAGGACACCGTGTGGCTCGACAGCCTTGTCGTGCGCATTGAGGAGGAACGCCATATCTGGGATGCGCACGGGCTGAAGGACCTGCTCGACCCCAACGAGCAGATCGGCAGCGTGGAGCTCGTGGACGGGCGACTGCGCCTGGTGATGCAGG
>JAEUSV010000079.1 GCA_016788485.1 Flavobacteriales bacterium | reverse complement strand
CGCAGCTTGACACCCTGCATCCAGGTGAACGGCGCGCCGTTGATGGTGGTTGAAATGGGCCCGCTCTTCGGCTTCCCGGACAACAAGCTGCGCGTGGTGCGTGGGGCCGACACCATGATCGTGGACCTGAACCAGGACGGGCGCTTGGAGACGCGCATGTTGGAGCGGACCGCCAAGCTCGGTGTTCCTCCGCGCCCACCCGTGCTGCTGCCGTTCCGCAAGGGCTGGTTCACCAACATCGACCTGGTGCTGGAGCCGAACACGATGGCGCTCACGGAACACTTCGACGCGCTCTGGAGTGCTGAAGGCGAGGAGTTGCGTGGACTGTACTACACCGAGCACCACAGCTTCACGCTCGAGACGAACGGTTTGCGTACCGGTCCTCCCACCATCACCATCGACCGCGACCCCAACTACGCGCACCACCTGCTGGAGTTCCCGGCCAGTGGACCGGGCACGCGGTTCGAGCTGTACCTGCAGGACAGCACCGGTGTGCCGAGCGATACACTGACCCTGCGTGTGGACATGCCTGCGGATGGAGAGACGAGCAAGTGGGTGGACGTGACCGATCTGCCCGGTGGCCGCTATACCGGCTTCCTGCGGTGGGGCGATCTGGAGAGCGTGTTCCTGCTGTCGTTCGGGTGGTAGGTGCGAAGTTCACCGATGTTGGCGCCGGCCTATTCCACGAGCACCCGTTCTTCAAGCACCCCATCCTCCATCACCAAGCGGAACACATAACAGCCCGCCGGCCAAGTGGCGACATCAAGCCGATCCTCGGCGGACATGCGACGGTCCAGCATCGGTCGGCCCTGCACATCGCACACCATCAGTCGTCCACCACCCGAGGCGCGCACGACCAGTTGGTCCGATGCAGGGACCGGGAAGACCTGAAGGGCGCCGGTCAGCGATCGCTCAGCGACGTTGGTGGCATAGGGCGGGCCTACGTACACCATGAGCCAGCTGGCGGAGTCCACGCGCACCACGGTGGGGTCGCCACCCATCACGTTGGTGCTCACGAAGCCGTTCCATTGGCCGCCGTTCGGTGAGCTGTTGTACCAGATCCCGTTCTGTCCTGACCCATAGAACCGAAGATCGTTCGCATCGGCCACCACGTAGTTACCGGTCCAGTTGTGCTGGGCATCGGACGGGATGGTGGGCACCGCGTTGAAGGTGATCCCATCGGGCGATACGTAGTGATAGGCACCGGCTTGTGGAGCTCCCACCGGAGATGCATAATGCCAGCCCGGACCGAAGTGGATCACGGCGGGATCGATCACGCGGTTGTCGACCACATCCACGCGTGCGCCCGGTTCGAAGGTGTAGTGGATGCCATCGGTGCTCACCGCGCTGTAGGTGTTAACGGTGGAGTCGAGGTTCATGGGCATTCCCTCGCTGCTGGAGAAGTAGATGCGCAGGCTGTCGCCGCCCAGCACGGCAAGCGTGGGGTCGAACGGACGCTGGTAGTTGGGTGGCAGTCCATTGATGACGATGGGGGTCGGCTCCGTCCATGAGCTGCCCGCATCGTAGCTGAACTTCACGGCCACCCGGTCCCAGGTAGGGGAAGGCTGCGGCTGGCGGAACCACTGGAACACGCAGGCGAGCGTATCGCCACGCCAGCGCGCGACGGAAGGCACACCGGCCGAATCCTGGAACAGCGCGGGAGGATCGAAGGTGACCCCGTCGGCGGACCAGGCCATCATGAGCGGGTTCTCCCACGGTGGTGTCTGCGCGAGGAGGGAGGCCGTGCTCATGGCGGCCAACAACGCTCCGACGATCCTGCTCATGGCCCTAAGCTATCGAACGCTCTCCCAATACCTGCTTGCCGTACTCGGCGATGCGCCCTGTCAAAGGCCACCGGGATGATGTGACGTCGTCGGGCGTGCGGTCGGGATACGGCTGGTGCGACAGTGACCGTTCGGCTGGGACGGCAAGGCGATCGACCGGTTCCCACATCGACCTGTTCCTGAGTTCACCGCGGGGTCTTCGGATGGGGCCGCTCGGCACCTTTGCTTTGCGGCACCATGGCCCGCCGCCACGACACCGACGCCCTCACGCTCTTCGACTCGCTCGTGTACACCTGCCATTACCGGCTGGTGATCGACCCGGCGAGCGGTGTGCTGGCGCGCGTGATGGAGTGGCGGCAGATCCTGAAGGAGAAGATCGGTGTGTTCGGCGGCTACTACCGCATCCCGGGCATCACGCTGCTCGAGACGGAGCTGCCGCCCGATTATGAAGGTGCACTGTGCGAGGCCATCCAACGGGGAGGCGTGGGGCACCAACCCTTCCGCCTGCACCTCTCGGGCTTTGCGCACAGCGAGGACAAGCGCACCATCTTCATCGATGTGCAGGAGAAGGATGCCGTGGCACCCATGCGCCAGCGCATTGCCGACCATGTGCGTGCGAATCGACGCATCAAGAAGCTGGGCGTGGACGTGAGCGAGCGACCCATGCTGGTGCTGGCCACGGGATTGAAGGCCGCGCAGTTCGAGGCGGCCTGGGCACTGCTGCACCCCCACCCCTTCGTCGGCGACCTGGGCGTGAAGGACGTGGTGCTGCTGAAGCGCGAGCTCGACGACACCTCGTTGGACGAGCACGTGCGCACCTTCCCGTTCGACGCACCGCTCTAGCGGACGCCTGCCGGACGCCGGATCCATTAAACCCTGTTGGCGGCATGCGGTCCTACCGCCAAGCTCCCGCCCCATGCGCACCCCTGCCCTTGCCGCCATCGCCCTTACCGTGCTCGCGCTGATCGCCGCCAAGCCCGGTGGGCCTGACCAGGGCGGCCCGAAGGCCGCCGGGGTGATCGACCTGTCCGCGTTGCCCAATTACGCGAACCAGCCGGTGCCGGGCTACATCCAGCGCGACAACACCTCGAGCGCCAACCTCATCACCGATGAAGGCGCGACGCTCGGGCGGGTGCTCTTCCACGACCAGCAGCTCTCGCGCACGGGCACGGTGAGCTGCGGCAGCTGCCACCGCCAGCAGTTCGCCTTCAGCGATACGGCGCAGGCGAGCACGGGCGTGGCCGGCACCACCGGAAGGCACAGCATGCGCCTGGTGAACGCCCGGTTCGCGCAGGAAACGCACTTCTTCTGGGATGAACGCGCCGACAGCCTGGAGATGCAGGCCACCATGCCGGTGAAGGACCATGGCGAGATGGGCTTCAGCGGAACACAGGGCGACCCTGACATCGACTCGCTCATCACGCGGCTCGAAGGCCTTTCCTACTATGACCCATTGTTCACCGCGGCCTTCGGCGACCCGGACATCACCGAGGACCGTATCCAGCGTGCGCTCGCGCAGTTCGTGCGCAGCATCCAGAGCTTCGACTCCAAGTACGATGCGGGGCGCGCCTCGGTGCCGAACGACCAGGCACCCTTCCCCAACTACACGGGGCAGGAGAACGCCGGCAAGACCCTGTTCCTGACCGCGCCGGTATTCGACGCCCAAGGCTTCCGCATCGGAGGAGGAGCAGGGTGCCAGGCCTGCCATCGCGCGCCGGAGTTCGACATCGACCCCAACAGCCTCAACAACGGCATCATCAACAGCCTGGGCGGGGGCCTCGACCTCACCAACACGCGTTCGCCCTCGCTGCGCGATGTGGTGGGCCCGAACGGCGCGAGCAACGGGCCGTTCTTCCACACCGGCGGGTCTTCGGACCTCATCGGCGTGATCTTCCACTACGACAGCATGCCGGCAGCATCGCTAACGCCGCAGCTCGACCCGCGCCTGCGACCTGCGGGCAACATCCAGCGCCTGCAGCTCACCCAGCAGGAGAAGGGGCAGCTCGCCGCCTTCCTGCGCACGCTAAGCGGCAGTAATCTCTACGTGGATGAGAAGTGGAGCGACCCTTTCCTCAACGGCCAGCTCACGGTGATCAACGGCACGGTGGGCATTGAAGGGACGGAGCCGGTGGTGGAGCTCCTCCTCTACCCCAACCCGGTCACCGACCGCCTGGGGATCTCGTATCCGGCAACGCTGCAGGGAGCGGAGCTCGTGATCCACGACATGCAGGGACGGGTTGTCCACCAAGGGGTGGCCACAGGCTCGATCGATGCATCACGCTTCGCTGCCGGCACCTATATCCTGCGGCTTGGCGACCGCTTCAAGCGCTTCGTGGTGCGCTAGCGGCGCGATCAAGGGGTCATATCCACCAGGTAGTACGACATGTCGCCGCAGACCACCGGGCAAGGGTCCGTGTCGAGGAGGTCCACATCCGTGATGTCCACAGGCAGGCCTGCGTCGATCTTCACCGCGGTCGCTGTCATGGTCAAGCGTGATCCCTCGCCACTGTAGATCAGCACCGGGCTGAAGAGGATGGCCTCCATGCCGCTCACGTCGAGCAATTCCCTCAGGCGGCCCTTACCGAACTCCGCGCAATACAGCGGCAGCTTCCGGTCACGCACCCAGGTGACGGCCTCTTTCGCGTGGTCAAGGTCGAGCATCTCCTCCACCACGCGATCATCCTCGATCTTCAGGTAGCGGTAATAGGGGCTCTTCTCCCCGCGGTCCTCCTCGCCATCCTCCTTGATCACGGGCACGGCGACCACTGTGCCCTTGTCGTCGGAACTGGAACGGCAGGCGTTGTACACGCGAACACCCCAATGCTCCTTGCTCGCGATGATCTCCTCCACGGCGGTCTTCGATAGCAGGGCATTGACCAGCCCGGGATCCGGCGCCAGCCGCACGGTATCGTACATCACAATGGTCACGGTGTCCTTGGGATCGTCGCTGTGGCCATCGCCGCCACCACAGCTATGGAGGAGCGTGGCAAGGGCCAGCGCCGCAAGGGGTATCTGGAAGCGCATGATGCAAGGAGGGTTGGTTCACCAGAGGTAATTGGTCAAGGGGCCGCACGCCGTGGGACAGGGTTCCGTAGCGGTGATGACGACGGCGCCGGAGATGGGCTCCGGCACACCGTTCACCACCTTCACCGGTGTGAAGCGCATGGTAAAGCCGGAGCCCTGTGGCACCGGTTCGACCTTGACGGCATTGCAGCCGTTGGCGGACAGGAGCCGCCCCACATCGGCCTTGGCGAGGTCCACGCAGAAGCGGAGGTCCCTGGTGGGAACGATGAACAGCACCGCCGACCGGGCCAGGGAGCGTTCCAAGCGCGCCTCCACCACGAAGCTCGAACCCAGCTTGTCGTAAAGGGCGTAGCGCTTGTCCGTGGCGCTCCCGCTCAGCTCCGCCCCCTTCAACGACTGCACACCGATGACCACCACCGTGCCGGCAGCGTCCGTGGCACTTCGCCGCGCGTTGTACACACGCACACCAGCGGCACCGGTCCCGTTCGCCAGCTCGCTCAAAGTGGCGGAGGAGAGGTAGGCCGTCGCGAAGCCCGGGCCTACGGCCAAGGGGGGGATCGCACTGCACAGGAACAGGACCCCGATCACCAGCGATGCCGCCAGGCCGGTAGAACGGAACAGTGAACAGGTCTTCATCATCATGGGTTTCAGGTACATGAAGCTATCGCGATATGGATGACCGCCACATTTGGAAATGCAGGACTTGATGAATACCTTACATCAGATCCCCCCCGCCACGCTTCAGGATGCGCAGCACGGAACTTCTCCTCACAGCAGCGCTCACGGCTCTTCCCGGCACCTTCGTCAGCGCGCAGACCACGGGCTGTGTCTGCGATTCACTGCTCGACCTTGCGCGATCGGCATACGACCGGGGAAGACTTGACGAGGCCGATTCGCTCGTGAAGCGCGCGCTGCCCATCGCACAGGGTTCCATGGACGCGGACCTCCAGGGGCGCATCATGATGCAGCAGGGGTTGATCGCGCACGCGCGCGGCAACTATGTGGGCGCCCTGGACGCCTACCTCAGCGCCCAGCGCATCCGCGAGCTGAACGATGACAAGGCCGGGATGGCGGAGGTGTACAACTCACTCGGGGCCATCCACCAGACCGCCGGCGACTTCCGGCAGGCGATGGAACACTACCAGCACAGCATGGCGATCCGCACCGGGCTGGGCAACGCGCGCGAGGTCGCCATCCTGCACAACAACCTGGGGTCGCTGCACGAGGAGCTCGGCGATGTGGACAGTGCGCTGCACCATCACCACCTGAGCCTCACTTACTGGACGCAGCGGCAGGACACCCTCTGGCAGGCCATCGCGCACCAGCACATCGGCGCCTGCCACATCCAGCGCAATGAAACGGGAACAGCGCGCGCCCACCTCACGGAGGCCATCCGGCTCTCGGAACGGCAGCCCCGGTCGCACCTGCGCTCCATCATGTTCCATGAAATGGGGCTCACCTACCTCCAGGACAAGGACGGGCTAAGCGCTGAGGAGTGGTGCGCGCGTGGGTTCACGATCGCACGCGAGCTCGACCGGTTAGCGATGAAAGTGCGGTGCGCCGACTGCCTGTCCAAGGCCTACGACCTGTTGGGGCGCAAGCACGAGGCGCTCGACTGGTTCAAGCGATGGGTGGCCCTGCGCGACTCGCTGTACAGCAGCGACCGCATGAAGGACATGGCGCGTGTGGAGCTCACGCATGCCTTCGCCCGCCGGCAGCTGGACGACAGCCTTGCAGTGGCCCGTGAACGGCTCGTGCGGGACATGGCCTATACCGCCAGCATCAACCGCGAGCGCTACCAGAAGCGCCTCTTCCTGGTGATCGGAGCCGCCGTGGTACTGCTCGCCGCGGGGCTCTGGAACCGCCTCCTCTTCATGCGCCGCTCGCGCTCCGTGATCCAGCAGGAGCGGGACCGTTCCGACGCCCTCCTGCTCAACATCCTTCCGAACGAGGTGGCGCAGGAGCTGAAGGCGAAGGGCCAGGCGGAGGCGCGGCGGTTCGAGGACGTCTCGATCCTGTTCACCGACTTCAAGGACTTCACCCAGGTGAGCGAACGCATGAGCCCCGAGGAGCTCGTGGAGGAGCTGAACGCCTGCTTCCGCGCCTTCGACGCCATCATCGCGCGGCACGGCATCGAGAAGATCAAGACCATCGGCGACGCCTACATGGCCGCCGGCGGGGTGCCCAACCCATCACCGGACAGCACCCTGCGCACGGTGCAGGCGGCCCTGGAGATGCAGTCCTTCATGCGTTCCTACGCGGCGATGCGGGAAGCGAACGGACGGCCCGCGTTCACCATGCGTGCCGGGGTGCACACCGGGCCCGTGGTGGCCGGGGTGGTGGGCGACCGCAAGTTCCAATACGACATCTGGGGCGACACGGTGAACACGGCCAGCCGCATGGAGACCACCGGTGAGCCGGGGCGCGTGAACATCAGCGCGGATACATACGCCCGCCTGAACGGCGCCAGCGGCCTGCGCTTCATCCCCCGCGGGCAGGTCGAGGTGAAGGGCAAGGGCATATTGAGCATGTACTTCGTGGAACCCGCCATCCCCACCGCACCGCATGCCGGTCAACCCATCAGCGCGGCCACCACTCCGGTGTAGGTGATGGCCGTGTGCGAGGCGCTATGCACGCATCGTCCATCGCGGACCACCAGGACCTGCGGCGACTCGTGGCGCACACCGTAGCGCTCGGCGATGGCGTTTGAGACCGGGCGGAAGCGCAGCAGGTCGAGGTACCACACCGCATGCGCCTGGTCCTCCGTGCGCCATTCGCGCTCCAACCGGTGCAAGGCCGTGCTGCTGATGCTGCAGCGCGTGCTGTGCTTGAAGATGAGCACGGGTCGGTCCTTCGAGGCAGCGTCGATGACGTCCAAGTGGGCGAGCTCGGTGAGCGGGGTCCAGTTCATCGGGCGCGAAGATCGGGCAAGGCCGACGCGATGCCGTGTGACCGGCATCACCTCCATCCTCTGGCCCTGCCGGTGACGATGAGGTCGTGAACATCCGGTGAACCCGCTGCGCGACGTGGATCAATCTTGCAGCGCGACCACTAGCCGTCCCGTGGTCGAACGGCCCAAGCAATCGACGGCCACCACGGTATATACCCCTTGCTGAACACCGGCCACAGGGATCTCGCATGTGGGCCCCATCACCCGGTCGGACCACAGGACGCGTCCTGTCTGATCGATCATCTGCACCTCCACAGGCCCTGAAAAGGGTAAGCTCACCGTGGCAAGAACACGTGCGGGAGAGGGCCAAATGCCGAGCACCAGCTCCTCGAGATCCTTTGTACCGGTAATGTCATCCACCTTCCAGATCCCCGCGCCGCCCATGTTGTAGTTGCCGATGGGCTCCAGGATATCATCCGCCGTGTACAGCTCGTACACATTGCCATTGACATACACCATCACCACGTCCGGGATAACGCCCCAAGGGGTCACCAGCTCTCCCGAAGCCACGTACTCACGCGTTTCGGTCCACGGTATGCCGACGATGGTGGCCTGGTCCGTGAAGGAATCGCCGAGCTCGAACGGGAACTCGGCGAGGGTACGGCCATCCACCCACTCATCCCCATCCGTGCCGATCAGCTCCACCCGGTCATTGTCCACCCGGTAATGATACCAGATGGGTCCGGGGAGCTGCTGGGCGGAGAGGGTGGCCTGCGGATAGAGCGCGGCGAAGGGGCTGGACCCCGGGTCGTGGTACAGGAAGCCCCTCAGATTCCCATCCCACTGCACGCTGGACGCATCCCAGATGTTGCCGCTACCGCTCGTGCTCCAAAGGCCTACGTTCATCCCCCCGTAGTGGGTGCGGTTCTCGACATGTCCTATGGCAGGTATGCTGTTGGCCGCCGTGAGCGTCTGTCCTTCCAAGGTCCCGCTCCTCCCGATAAGCGAAGCAAGGGTCAGGAGGGTCGTGCAGTGTAACGTTGATCGATGCATGCACAATAGGTTAGGACTACAAGGTACGAAGCACCGCGCGAGATGGCATGGATCAAAGGCCAGGGAGCCCTGTCGATGCGCTTCATGACCCAGGCTACGGCTCGATCCCCAGGACCGTTCACCTCCTGGTCAATGATGAAGAGTAATACGCCGCATCACATCGCACCCGACGCACGCCTCGAAGGATGACGCGCGAAAACGGAACGCCGAAGGGTGAAGGACAATAGTGCACACTTCAGCCCTCACACCTATCTTCTGGCCGAGCCGGTGACGATGAAGTCGTCAAGCCCCGGAGCCGTTCGTTCATCCCCAACCCATGTACGCCGTTGCCAAGCATGACCTGACCACGCCCCCACCCCACCAAGCTGTGCCGCCAGCACCGAACTTGCGCCCCGTGAACGGCGAGGTGCACCAGGAGACCGAGATGGCCGCATTGGCCGCGCAGTTCGTGAACAGCACGGACCGGCATGTCTTCCTTACCGGCAAAGCGGGCACGGGCAAGACCACCTTCCTGCGACGCCTGGCCGAGCGCACCCACAAGCGATTCGTGATCCTCGCCCCCACCGGCATCGCCGCGCTCAACGCCGGGGGCGTCACCATCCACTCCCAGTTCCTGCTGCCCTTCGGCGCCTTCGTCCCCGAGCGCCAGCTGCCGGCCGACGTGCCCGAGTACGCCGCCTTCCACGACCGCGACACGCTCAACCGGCGCCACCCGCTGAACGCCGTGCGCCGCAACGTGCTGCGCGACGTGGACCTGCTGATCATCGACGAGGTGAGCATGCTGCGCGCGGACCTGCTCGACGCCATCGACCACCGCATGCGCAGCGTGCGCCAACGCTGGGACCGCAGCTTCGGCGGCGCCCAGGTGCTCATGATCGGCGACCTGTTCCAGCTGCCGCCCGTGGTGAAGGACGACGAGTGGGCCGTGCTGCGCCGCTGGTACCCCAGCCTCCACTTCTTCAACGCCCGCGTGCTGCGCGAGAGCGGCTACGCCCACATCGAGCTCGACAGGATCTTCCGCCAGCAGGACGAGCGCTTCATCCGGATCCTCAACAACCTGCGCGACAACAAGGTGACCGCGGATGACGTGTTGGAGCTCAACACGCACTTCCGTCCTTCGCTCAGCGCCGCCGACACGGACGGCGTCATCACCCTCACCACGCACAACCGCACCGCCGACGAGCTGAACCAACAGGAGCTCGACAAGCTGCCCGGCAAGCCGTGGCGCTTCGAGGCTGAAGTGGAAGGCGACTTCCCAGAAAGCATGTACCCTGTGCTCAGCACGCTGGAGCTGAAGCCCGGCGCGCAGGTGATGTTCACCCGCAATGACCCGGAGAAGGCCTACTTCAATGGCAAGTTGGCCCGCGTGCAGCGCATCACCAAGGACGATGTGGAGGTGCGCATGGTCGACACCGGCATGCCGTACACGCTGAAGAAGGCGACGTGGGAGAACAAGCGCTACGTGGTGGACCCTGTGAGCAAGGAGCAGCAGGAACAGATGCTCGGCACGTTCACGCAATACCCCGTGAAACTGGCGTGGGCCATCACTGTGCACAAGAGCCAGGGCCTCACCTTCGACAAGGCCATCATCGACGTGGGCAAGGCCTTCGCACCGGGGCAGGTGTACGTAGCGCTCAGCCGCCTTCGCTCGCTCGACGGACTGGTCCTGCGCACGCGCATCGACCCGTCGGTGGTGACCACCGACCGGGACGTGGTCGCCTTCAGCGAGGCGCGCCACGCGCAGCAGCCGTTGCCCGAGCAATTGAAGGAGCAGCAGCAGCATTACCTGCGCGCCGTGCTCACCAGCACCTTCGACCTCGGTGACCTGCAACGCAAGGTGGACTGGATCCGCAAGGACCACCCCGAGACCGCCGAGTTCGAGGACGACAGCATGAAGACCGCGCTGGTGCGCTTCCGCGAGCTGCTCGGGCGCGAGGAGGAGAACACGCGCAAGTTCCAGGGCCAGCTCGTGCGGTTGCTGCAGGGCGATGAGCGCGGCGCCCTGCTCGAGCGCGTGGGCAAGGGCAGCGGCTACTACACCGACCTGCTCACCGCGGCCATGAAGGACCTGCTTCAGCACCTGGCGCAGGTGGAGGCCCTGAGCCGCACCAAGCAGTACAGCGAGGACCTGCGCGAACTCGACGGCATGCTCGTGAAGAAGCTCGCCCAGCTCGGCAAGGCCGTGCACATCGCCACCTGCATCCTCGAGGGTCGCGAAGTGGAGAAGGTGCCCGAGCTGGAGAAACGCATCACCGCGCAGCGCACGGCGCTCGTGGACGAGGTGAAGGCCTGGGCGCAGGCGCACGCGCCCGCCACCTCGCGCAAGACCGGCCGCACCAAGCGCAAGGCCACCGATGCATGGGAAGTGCCCGATGCGCCGGTGAAGAAACGGTCGAAGAAGTCCGCCTTCGCCAAGGCTTCGGCGGACAAGGAGAAGGCACCGCCCAAGATCAAGGGCGAGACCTACCTGAAGACCTACGTGCTCATCAAGGAAGGCCGCAGCCTCGCTGATGTGGCGAAGGAGCGCGGCATGTCGGTGAGCACCATCGAGGGCCACGCGGCGCGCGGCATCGCCGAGGACGTGCTCGACATAGACGCCTTGATGCCCGCGGAGGAGCGCGACACCATTGCCGGCTGGATGCAGGAGCACCCGGACAAGGGGTTGAACGACGCGCGCGCCAACTTCGGCGACCGCTTCAGCTTCGGGCAGCTGCGGATGGTGCAGGCGTGGGTGAAGAAGGAGGCCTGAGAACGGGGTACGATGAACCGCTTAGCTGCATCCCTCTTGATCACATCGCTGGCAACGAACATGCTCACCAGCTGTCGAAAGGGAACGGTGGCGGAGCAACCAGCACCAGGCACGGTGATCGGACACCCGGACAGCATGTGGAACGCGGTCGCACCCATGGACACCGCGATGCTGCTTCAGCAACTGATGCTTCCCGACAGCGGGGGTGCGCGCAGGACCATTCCCCCTGGCGCAGGTCGGGAGCCCCGGGAGGACACCATCGTGGTGCGCTACATCGCCTATGCCTGCACGTGCCCCGACCATGAAGTGGAGGACACGTCGAAGGCTGGTGGTATCGGAGCCTTCTACATTGAACCTGCGTCGGGCTGTCCGACCATCCCGTGGCGCGCCCAAGTGACAGGCAATCGGTTCGAGCTCATCGGCCACCGATCGACGGCTCCCATGTCGCCTCCTGAGACCATGGGGCCTCCGCAGCCCGGGTACTTCTTCAGCTACCGCAGCTATCGAATCCTCAGACCTTACGATGTCTGGGGGCCGCATCGATGGGAGCCGCCTTCAAGTGGCGATAGTGCCATGTGGGTACCGACACAGCTGGAGGTCCGGTGACCGAACTTCGCGGCCGCATCCTTGTTCCATCTTCCATGCGCACCGCCCTGCTCTACCCTGCCATCGTGCTGTGGCTCTCGGCGGGCGCACAGACCACCATGAACGACACCACCACCACCCGCAACGCCCCGCTCACCGTGGAGATCTGGAGCGACGTGGCCTGCCCCTTCTGCTACATCGGCAAGCGCGAGTTCGAGGCCGCGCTGGCCCGCTTCCCGCACCGCGACAGCGTGGCGGTGGTATGGAAGAGCTTCGAGCTCGCGCCCGACGCGCCGCCACGGCTGGGGCAGGACACCTATACCATGCTGGCCGGCAAATACGGCATGAGCGTGGAAGAGGCTCGGCAACGGGTGGCCGGCGTGGCCGAGCGCGGGCGCAGCGTGGGCATCCCGTTCAACTTCGACGCGGTGGTGAACGGCAACACCTTCGATGCGCACCGCTTGCTGCAGCTGGCCAAGCGCCACGGCAAGGGCGATGCGGCCGAGGAGCGGCTCTTCAAGGCCTACTTCGTGGAGGGCGCCGCGCTTGCGGACCACGCCACCTTGAAGCGGCTCGCCGCCGAGATCGGCCTGGACGCCGGTGAGGTGGAGCGTGTGCTCGCCAGTGAGGAGCTGGCCGACGCGGTGCGCCTGGACGAGTACGAGGCGCAGCAGTTCGGCATCCGTGGTGTGCCCTTCTTCGCGATCGACCGGAAGTACGCCATCAGCGGCGCCCAGAGCGCGGAGCATTTCCTCGGCGCGCTCGAGCAGGCTTGGAAGGAACGCCCCGTGCCCGCTGCCTCCGAGGCCCCCGCCTGCGAGCCGAACAAGGCGGACTGCCTGCCGGAGCAGTGAGCTACCCCTTAACCTGCAGGTCGGCCATGAGCTTGCGCAGCCCGGCCACCGTGGTGCGCTCCATCTTCAGCTCGCCGCGCGGCTTCCCCGTCATCGGTGCGCGGCACACGTACGGCCGCCCGTCCTTCACCGCGTAGGCGAACAGCTCCACCGCCTCGTTGCGCGGGATGGCGGGTTGGTGGTAGCCCGCCTCCGTGGGTGTCATGCGCGCGATGCTGTGGATGTCCGAGAACACCAGGAACACGTGCTTTCGCACCGTGTCCGCATCCTGCACGATGATGTCGTGCTTCTGCGCGGCCGGTACGTCCATGAAGCGGTCGCAGTTGATCCAACCGAGGGTATTGGTGGCGAAGAGGTAGGTGTTGAACAGCGCCACATCATCGAGGCCCAGACTGTCCATCTGCGCGGCATGGCGGTCGAGCAGCTCGCGGTTGCGGTCGGTCCACACCGCCAGCTCATCGGCGTACCGCTGCTCGGCCACGCGCAGGCGGGCCTGATACTGCTGTTGCGCAGGCACCAGCACGCTGGTCCGCCATTCCTCGTAGCGCGCGGGGAGCACTTCCTGGTTCCAGCGGTCCATGGCCTGCTCATAGGCCGCCATCCGCTCCGGGTAGGCCGCCTTGTCCTGCTCGTAGGCGCGCAGCTTCGCCTCGTACTTCGCCACGCGCAGGGCATGGGCCTCGAGCGCGGCGGTGTAGCGCGCTTCGTCGTTCGCCCGGATGCGCTCGCGCATCACGAAGTGGTACCAGCGAGGACGGGTGGTGTAGCTCTCGCGGCGCGGGGCCGTCGGCTCGATGGGACACCATGGCTCCAGCGGCTTGCGGGGCTTGCCGGCAAGGTCGGGCACGTAAGCCGGGTAATTCATCACGGGCCAGCGGAACCCGGGCCGGGCGGGCAGCTCGAGCTTCAGCTTGCTGAGGGGGCGACGGCCTGTGGCCTGCCAATCGGTGCCGGTGCGCGACACGAAGAGCTGCATGTCGGCCACGCGCTCCTTGGTGGGCAGCGACACGAGCAGCGAGGCCTGCGCATCGAGGGTCACGGGGCTTCCCGCCGCGCTGGCCTCCACCTTGAGCATGCCGCCCGTTTCGATCAGCGCGGTGCCGGAGACGGTGGAGAGCCCTTCCGCCAGGATGTCCTGCAGCGCCATGGCCTCGGTGATGGTGACATCCACCGTTCCTTGCACGACTCGGCCTTTCGCGTCGCGGAAGGCATGGGCAGGCACATGCACCGCGGCGCCCTGCGGGGTGCGCAGCCACTGGGGCGCTGCCGTGCTCACGCTGTAGGTGTGCACACGGTCGTTGCCGAGCAGCCCCTGCAGGTCGCGCAGGTCCTCGAGCACATAGCGGTTGAAGACCACCTCCACGCGCCGGTTGCGCTGCATGCCCTCCGGATCGGTGTTGGCGGCCACGGGTTCATTCTCCCCGGCGCTGCGCAGGGTGATGAGGCCCTCGGGCACGCCCAGCTCGATGAGCGCGGCGCGCACGGCCCCGGCACGTTGCAGGCCGAGCTCCTGGTTGTAGCCTGCACGGCCGTCGCCGTCGGTGTGTCCTTGGAGCACCAGCTCGTGCTCGCCGGAGCGGTCGCAGGTGAGCAGGAAGGCGGCCAGGGCCTCGCGCGCGGAAGGCTCGAGGCGGTGGTCGGCGTAGGCGAAGTGCAGGGTGAGCTGGCGGGTGTCCGTGGCCGCTTCGGCGCGACCGAACAGCAGGAGCAGCAGGAGGATGAGGGCGCGGGTCATGGGCGTGGGGGATGTGGGGGTCTCGTTCTTGAATGCGACCGCCCGGAAAAGGTGACCCTGTCCCAGGCAACATCCCGGGGCCATCGTGTGTCCTAGGGTCACCAACTTCGCCTCATGCGCCGCACGCTGACCCTCCCCGCCCTGTTCGCCTCGGTCATGGGCTTCGCCCAGCCGAACTCCACCGGCACGGAGCTGTGGATCACCTACATGGAGAACCTGAACCTCCAGTTCAACGGACCTCCCTCCTTCCACCTCGTGATCTCGAGCGACGTGTCCACCGTGGGCGAGGTGCAGGTGCCGTTCACGGGCTTCACCTTCCCCTTCAGTGTGGCCGCGCTCAGCGACACGGTGATCACGCTGCCCACGAACATCTACTATCCGCAGGGCGACGAGGCCGTCTTCAACTTCGGGGTGCGTGTGGTGGCCAACGACCCGGTGAACGTGTACGCCTATCACGACCGGCCTTACTTCTCCGAAGGTGCCATGGCGCTGCCTTACGACCGCCTCGGCACGGACCACCTGGTGCTGGCCCACGAAGATGCCGGGCAGGGCAGCCCAAGCGAGTTCGTGGTGCTGGCCACGGCCGACTCCACGGTGATCGAAGTGGTGCCCAGCGTGCTCACCGTGAGCTTCCGTCCGCCTGGCGTGCCATACACCGTGCTGCTGAACGCAGGCCAGGTGTTCCAGCAACAGGCCTTCGGTGACCTGAGCGGCAGCCGTGTTCGGAGCCTCGACCCCGCCAAGCCGGTGGCGGTGTTCGCAGGGGCTCGGCAGGCCATCGTGAACTGCGCGGGGTCGGCGGACGATCACCTGTTCCAGCAGGTGGAGCCATTGGCCAACTGGGGCCGCACCTTCCGCATCGTTCCCTTCAGCGGCCGCAACGGCGATGAGGTGCGCGTGCTCGCCTCCGCGGACAACACCACCATCACCGTGACGGGGCAGCCGAGCGTGGTGCTCGACAGCGGCGAGGTGGCCGACCTCTTCGTGGACGTGCCGCTCACCATCACCTCGTCCGCTCCGGTGGCCGTGGGCCAGTTCAACGACAGCCAGACCTGCAACGTGACCACGGGCGACCCCTGCTACCTGTGGGTGCACCCTTCGGACCACGAGGACCAGCGCGCGATCTGGACGGCGCGCACCGGTGCGGGAACACCGGAGCACTTCGTGAACATCGTGGCCAATGGCGAAGCAGGTGCACCGCAGGTTTTCCTGGACGGGCAGGATGTGGGCCCGCAGCTGCAGCCGATGGTCGGCGTGGCAGGCGTGTTCTGGGGCCAGTTCACGATACTGCCCGGCGAGCACCTCATCGAGTCGTCCAAGGGCTTCCAGGCCTGGGCCTATGGCATGGGCGATTACAATTCCTACGCCTTCCCGTTGGGTTTCGGGCCGTCGCTCATCACCACCGGCCTTGATGAGGCAGAAAGCGTCGAGGCACGCGCCGGGCTTCTTGTCGCACAGGGTTCACCGGTGGACCTGGCGATGCTCGGTCTCCGCCCAGGTGAACCGTTCGTGGTGACCGATGCGCTTGGCCGCACGGTGATGTCCGCGCACGCCGCTCCGACATGGCCCGTGATGCTCGCACCGGGCACGTACACCTTGCGCGCGCTGCGCACCGGGCGGGGCGTGCGGCTGGTGGTGCACTGAGCCTAGCGCACCTTGATCAGGTGCCTCACCTGCTGGGCGCGGCCGTTCTGCAGGCGGCAGTAGTAGGTGCCCGTGGGCAAGGGCCCCAGGTCGATGTCGGCCTTGTGCTCCCCGGCCGGCAGCACGCGGTTCACCACGGTGCTCACCAACGCGCCCTGCGGGGTGAAGACCTGCAGCATCACATGGCCGCCGTTCGAGAGGAAGCGAGCGGTGGTGCGCTCCTGGAACGGGTTGGGGTACACCTGCAACAGTTCGAGGCCGGCCACCTGGTTCGCGGCCTGCACATCGGTGCTGATGCAGCCCGCCGGATCGACCAGGGCGAGCGGCTGGAAGGTGTTCAGCAGCACATCGTCCACGCCCTGCTGATCGAGGCAGAACCAGTCCTTGAGCACACCGGCGTACACGCTGCGGAAGTCGTACTGCATGGCCACGTTGGTGTCCCAATCGGTGTTCGGATCGATCACGGGGTTGGTGCCGAGCATGCCGGGGATCACGTTGGTACCGAAGAGGAACATGGGCTCGGCCCAGCCGTGATCGGTGCCCCCGGACCCATTGCTCATCACGCGCCGTCCGAACTCGGAGAAGGTCATGCCGATCACGCGGTCCTCCAGGCCAAGCAGGTTGAGGTCGTCCTGGAAGGCGTGGATGGCATCGCCGAGGCCCTGGAGCAGCTCAGCGTGCTCGCCTTGCGCATGGTCCGCGCTGTCCACCTGCTGCGCATGCGTGTCGAAGCCGCTCATGCTCACCCAGTAGATGCGGGTCTTGAGGCCGCCGCAGATGAGCTGGGCCACGATCTTCAGCGCGTTGGCGAGCTTGGCGCCGGGCGCACTGCCCGTGGGGTAGAGCGTGCTCTGGTTGCACCCGAGCACCGCGGCGTTCTCGATCACATCGCCGTACAGGTCGGTCTGCCGCTGCACCAACCGCACCAGGTCGAGCTTGGAACCCGCGCAATCCGGGGTCACCGGGTCCACGAAGATGTTGCCCGTCAGGTCCAGCGGGTCGTCGGTGTTGTTGAGGGCCACGGCCATGCCCATGCCCTGGCTCTGCAGGCCCACGGTGACGGGACCACCGATGCGGATGGCCAGCGGGTCGGGCATGGTGGTGTTCGGGTAGCCCATGGGGTAGTTGGGATACTCGTTGGCCAGGTAGCGGCCGATCCACCCGCTGTTGAGCACCACGTTGCTGTCGCTGCCGCTCTCCCAGATGTCGGTGCTGCGGAAGTGGCTGAGGTCGGGGTTGGGATAGCCCACGCCTTGCACGATGCTGAGCTTGCCGTCGTTCCACATGTCCTGCAATCCACCGAGCGCCGGGTGCAGGCCGGTGGCGGGAAGTCCGGAGAGCGGCAGCACCTGGCCCGAGGGGATGAGCACGTTGCTGCGGAACTGGGCGAGCTGGCCGTACTGGTCGAGCGGGATCACCGTATTGAGCCCGTCGTTGCCGCCATACAGCTGCACGATCACCAGCACGCGGTCGGCGGCCACGCTCTTCTGGTGCAGGGCACGCATCAGGGGCGAGCTGTAGCCGCGGACGGCGAGGCCGCCGATGGTGGCCAGCCCTGCGCTGCGGAGGAAGTGTCGACGTTCCATGGTGCGTCTGGGATCAGTGGAGGTGGATCTCGGCGGCGTTGATCATCTCACCGAACATCCACCGCAGGATGTCGGGCACCATCTGCGCGGCCGGGTCCGCGTTGTTCGGGTCGATGATGTAGAGGTTGTAGGCGCTGGTCCAGTAATAGTCGCTCTGCTGGCCCTGCAGGAGGTAGTCGGTCTTCAGTTGGTCCTTCACCGTTTGCGACACACCTGGACCATACAGCAGCTTGCACGCCTCATCGACGAGCGCGTTGGGGTCGGCGGGATCCGCGAACTGGCCCACCAGGGCCACGAAGTCCACGCTCATCTCCAGGTTCTGGCTCTGGGTCTGGTAGGGCGTTCCATCGGTGGCAGGCCCGCCATAGGTCCACCAGCTGAGCACGCCCGTGCGGTTGGGCAGCAGCGCGGTATCGATCCACAGGTTGTCGAACTGCGGGAACTGGTAGTACGCGACCCAGCCGGCCACGTTCGGAGGTGCACAGAGGTCCTGGCCGGCATAGCCCACCGCCCAGTACACATCGGCCCACATGCTGTACTGGGCCTCGAACTGGGCCGCCGTGGGGAAGGGCATGCCAAGGGAGCGCAGGTGCCCCACGAGCAGGTCGGCCGGGGAGCGCACCATGCAGTTGCGCACATCGGACCCGAAGAAATGGGCGCTGGTGAGCAGGGCGTGCACCACCGTGCGCATCTGGTCGGGAGCGCTGGCGTTGTCTCGGAACAGCTGTGCGAGGGGCTCGATCACATCGGCCTCGGTGGCGGCATCGATCTCGCCGTGCACGAACCAGCGGTAGAGCTGCCGCACAATGAAGCGGCTCACCTCCTCCTTGGCGAAGATCATGTCGAGCAGGGCGGTGAGCTCGTCCTGGCCGCCGGTGGCTCCCGCCACGCCCTGGATCACCGTGTTGTTGAAGAAGGCACTGAAGGTCTTGTTCCCCGTGTCGTGGTCGGCTGGCACGAAGGCGGTGTACGCGATCACGGGCTGTCCGTTGAGCTGGCGGCGGATCTTCCAGCCGGTGAGCACGCGCGCTGCGCTCTGCACATCGTCCTGGGTGTAGCCCGAGCCCACACCCAGCGTGAAGAGCTCGAAGAGCTCGCGGGCGTAGTTCTCATCGGGGCTCGCCACCGTGTTGTAGCGCCCGTTGAGGAAGTCGAGCATGGCGCCGTGCCTGGTCACATCCTCGATGAGCTGGCGGAAGTTGCCCATGCTGTGCGTGCGCATCAGCATGTCGTACTGGTACAACAGCTCGCTGTCGAACACGGTGAACACCTGCACGGGCATGTGGTTGAACCAGAACAGCGTGAGCTTTTCGCGCAGGTTCCGCTCCTGGTGCACCATGAGGCCCGTGCGCCAGAACATGAAGCTGAGGATGCGCGGCGAAGTGGGGTCCACGGCGGCGTTGGTGTCACGCACGGTGTTCACCCAGGTGCTGCCGAAGGGCACGTCAGGGTCCACCGCACTGGGGTCCGGACCATTGCCCACATCCTCGGTGTAGGCCTTGATGGGCGGCGCGGGCTGCGTGGTGTAGGTGAGCAGCGCATCCACCACCTGGTTCAGGGACATGCCGCTGAAGTGGGCCATGTCCGCGGGGGAACAGCCGAACAGGGCACGGCGCAGGAGGTGGCGCAGCTCTGCCTCGCCGAAGGGACCGGTATAGGGTGTGATGGGCATGACCGTGGAGCTTGGACCCAAGCTACCGCGGTGCGGGAGGGATCGTCACGCGTTGCGGGATGGATCGGGCAGAGCGACCGATCAAGCGGACTTCACCGCTCCCCGACCGGACGGCCGCGCCGCGTTCAGCGCACCTTCAGCACGTTGCGCACCTGCTGGGAGCCCATGTTCTGCAGGCGGCAGTAGTAGATGCCGGTGGACATGCCCTCGAGGTCGAGGGTCACGGTATGTTCGCCCGAGGCCATCCATTGATCGACGAGCGTGCGCACCAGCTGGCCCTGCTCGTTGTACGCCTGCAGCAGCACGCGCCCACCGCCCGCGGTGTAACGCACCGTGGTGCGGTCCGTGAAGGGGTTCGGGTACACGTCCAGCAGGTTCCGCCCCGCGCGCTGGTTCGCCTCGTGCACGCTGGCATCGATGCAGCCCTGCGGGTCCACCAGGGCGAGCGGTTGGAAGCTGTTGAGCAGCACCTGGTCCACCTCGTTCTGCTCCAGGCAGAACCAGTCCTTGAGCACGCTGGCGTACACGCTGCGGAAATCGTACTGCATGGCCAGGTTGGTGGCCGGCGTGCTGTTGGGGTCGATCACCGGGTTGGTGCCGAGCATGCCGGGGATCACCTTGTCGCCGAAGAGGAACATGGGCTGCGCGCTGCCGTGGTCCGTGCCGCCGGAGCCGTTGCTGTACACGCGCCGGCCGAACTCGGAGAAGGTCATGCCCAGCACGCGCTCGCTGATGCCCAGCAGCTGCAGGTCGTCCTGGAACGCGCGGATGGAGTCGCTCACGCCCTGCAACAGGTTCGCGTGCATGCCGATGGTGGTGTCGGTACCGTCGGTCTGCTGTGCGTGCGTGTCGAAGCCGGTCTCGCTCACCCAGTAGATGCGGGTCTTGAGGCCGCCGCAGATCAGCTGCGCCACGATCTTCAGGGCCTGCGCGAGCTCGGCGCCGGGCTGGTTGCCGGTGGGGTACAGCGTGCTCAGGTTGCAGCCGGGCTGCGCCGCGTTCTGGATCACATCGCCGTAGAGGTCGGTCTGGCGCTGCACGGTGCGCACGAAGTCGAGCTTGCTGCCGCTGCACGAACCGGTCACCGGGTCGATGTACACGCTGCCGGTGAGGTTGAGCGGATCGTCGGTGTTGTTGATGGCGATGCCCATGTTCACCCCCAGGTTCTGCAGGCCCAGGTTCACCGGCCCGCCGATGCGGATGGCGAGCGGGTCGGGCATGTCGGTGTTGGGGAACCCCGCGGGGTAGTTGGGGAACTCGTAGCCCAGGTAGCGACCCACCCAGCCGCTGTCGAGCACCACGTTGGCGTCACTGGCGGTCTCGTAGATGTCGGTGGCCCGGAAGTGCGAGTAGTTCGGGGCCGGGTAGCTCACGCCCTGCACGATGCTCAGCTTGCCGTCGTTCCACAGGTCCTGCATGCCGGTCATCGCGGGATGGAGGCCCGTGGCGGGAAGTCCGCTCAAGGGCAGCACCTGGTTGGAGGGGATGAGGATGTTGCTGCGGAACTGCGACAGCAGCGCGTACTGGTCGAGCGGGATCACGGTATTGAGCCCGTCGTTGCCTCCGTAGAGCTGGATGATCACCAGCACGCGGTCCTCGGCGACGGCGCGGTTCAACAGGGGGGCGAGCAGCGGGCTCGCGAAGCCGCGGACGGTAAGGCCGCCCACGGTGGCCATCGAGGTGCCTCGGAGGAATTTCCTGCGGTCCATGGGTGGGGGTTCAGAGGAGTTGGTGTTCGGCGGCGCCTTGCATGTCCACGAAGAGCCCGGCCAGCAGCACGGGCACGAGCTGCGCCACGGGGTCCGTCGTGTTCGGGTCCCCCACGTAGGTCTGGAACGCGTTGGTCCAGTAGATGTCGTTGACCTGCCCAAGCAGCAGGTAGCCGGTCTTCAGCTGGTCCTTGACGCTCTGGGACACCGGTACGGTGAAGAACAGGTCGGCCGCCTCGGACACCAGCACGTTCGGGTCGTCGGCGTTGCTGAACTGCTGCACCAGCGCCACCAAGTCGGGCTTGAAGGTGAGTCCTTCGCTGGCGGGATCGTACAGGTTGTTCGGTGTGCTGAGGCCCACCACCGTGAAGTACTCGTAGATCTGCTTGCGGATGGCGTAGGTGGCGCTGTCCATCCACATCTCGTCGTACTGCGGCGCCTGGTAGTACGCGGGCCAGCCGGCCACGTTGGGCGGCTCGCCGATGGCCAGTCCGCAATAGCCCATCAAGGCGTAAACCTCGGTCCACACGCGGTACTGCGCCTCGGGCACGGTGGCTGCGGGCATGGGCATCTCCAGTTCGCGCAGGGTGCCCACCACGAAGTCTGCGGGACTCTTCACCATGCACGCGCGGATGTCGGCGCTGAAGAAGTGGTCGCTGGTGAGCAGCGCGTCCAGCACGATGCGCATCTGGTCGGGCGCGCCCACGTTGTTGCGGAAGAGCTGCGCCAGCGGTTCGATCACGTCGGTCTCGGCCTGCGGGCTGATGTCGCCATGCACGAAGAAGCGGTAGAGCTCGCGGCACACATGCAGGCTCACCTCGTCCTTGGTGAAGATCATGTCGAGCAGCGCGTTGAGCTCGATCTGCCCCGCGTTCACCCCGGTGGCGCCCTGCACCACGGCGTTGTTGAAGAAGGCGCTGAACTGCTTGTCGGTGCTGTCGTGCAGGAAGGGCACGAAGATGGTCTGCGGGATGATGGGGTTGCCGCCGCTGGTGAGCTGGATGGTCCAGCCGGTGAGCACACGGGCCGCGGCCTGCACATCGGGCTCGGTATAGCCGGTGCCTTCGCCGAGGGTGAAGAGCTCGAGCAGCTCGCGGGCGTAGTTCTCATCGGGACTGCCGGCCACGTTGAGGTAACCGTTGAGGTAGATGAGCATCGCCGGGTCGGTGCTGATGGCGTACATCAGCTGGCGGAAATTGCCGGTGGCGTTGTTGCGCAACAGCTGCACGTACCGGTAGTAGGTCTCCCCCATCTGCACCACGCTTGACTGCGTGACCAGCAGGTTGTGCCAGAAGAGCACGAGCTTCTCGCGCAGGTTGCGCTCCTGGTGGATCATGAGGCCCACGTGCCATGCGCCGAGGCTCTGTCGCCGGGCGAAGCTGGGATCCGGGTTGAGGCCCTGGGCGCGCGGCGTGTTCACCCAGGTGCTGCCGAAGGGCACGTCGGGGTCGAGCAGCGCGGGGTCGGGCGTGCCTCCGTTGGGCAGCCAGTAGGTCTTGAGCGGCGGCGTGGTGTTGTTGGTGAAGGTGAGCAGCTCGGTCACCACTTGGCTCAAGGACATGCCGTTGAAGTGGGCCATGTCGCCGAGCGAACAGCCGAAGAGGCTGCGCCGCAGCAGGTGCCGCAGCTCGGGCGGGCCGAAGGGGCCGGTGTAGGGTGTGAGGGGCATGGGACGCGCTTCCGGTTCGTGGAGATGGACCTTCGGACAGCCCGAAGGTTCGATCGCACGGTGAACTTCATGCCAAATTAGGGTGAAGCCCAAGGGAGGTGCGAACCGTTCGGCACGGATCGTCCACAGCCCCATCTTCGCGGTCCGCCTCCACCTTCGGCGAACGACCATGAAGCTGATCTCCTTCAACGTGAACGGCATCCGCGCCAGCGTGGGCAAGGGCCTGCACGACACGCTCACGCACCTCAACGCCGACATCCTCTGCTTCCAAGAGACCAAGGCGACCCCCGAACAGGTGGCAGCCGCGCTGAAAGGCGTGAACGGCTACCACGTGCATGCCTACGGTGCGGAAAAGCTCGGGTACAGCGGCACGGCCATCGCCTCGAAGGAGGCCCCCGCCAAGGTCGACTTCGGCATCGGCATGCCCGGGCACGACGATGAAGGCCGGGTGGTCACCTGCACCTTCAAGGACGTGGTGGTGGTGTGCGTGTACACCCCCAACAGTGGCGAGGGCATGAAGCGCCTGGACTACCGCGGCGAGTGGGACGCGGCCTTCCGGAAGTACGTGACCAAGCTGGCCAAGGGCAAGCTGCCGGTGATCATCACCGGCGACCTGAACGTGGCGCACCGCCCCATCGACATCGCGCGGCCCAAGGAGAACTACGACAAGACCAGCGGCTACACCCAGCAGGAGATCGACGGGCTGGACGCGCTGCTGAAGGCCGGCTTCGTGGACACCTACCGCCACCTGCATCCGGAGACCGTGAAATACAGTTGGTGGAGCCAGCGCTTCGGCGCCCGCGCCAAGAACGTGGGCTGGCGCATCGACTATGTGCTGGTGAGCCAGGGCTTCGAGGCCCGGGTGAAGGACGCCTTCATCCTCAACGAGGTGATGGGCAGCGACCATTGCCCCGTGGGGATCACGTGGTAGGCTCGCCCACACCGCATGGTCACTCCGGGCTCCTGAGCTTGTCGAAGGACCCGGAGTCGCGTGGTTCCTGCCCTCTTCGCGACTCCGGCTCGGGGCCGGAGTGACATCCGCTTTCAGGTGCTACTTCAGATCACATCCCCTTGTTCATAGCCTGTGCACGGCCCTCTTGATCGCGCGGCGGGCCGATCCTAGTTTCGGCCCCGATGGCCAGGCGGGGTGCGAAGAACATCCGGGTGGCGGAGCTGTTCGCGGGCGTGGGCGGCTTCCGCGTGGGCCTGGAGCGCGCCAGCAAGGCCTTCCACGTGGTGTTCAGCAACCAGTGGGAACCCAGCACCAAGCGGCAGGACGCGAGCGACATCTACGTGGCGCGCTTCGGCGAGGAGGGCCATAGCAACACCAACATCGCCGAGGTCGCCGGGAAGGAGATCCCCGAGCACGATCTGCTGGTGGGCGGTTTCCCCTGCCAGGACTACTCCGTGGCCCGCACGCTCAACCAGGCCGCCGGGCTCGAAGGAAGGAAGGGCGTGCTGTGGTGGCAGATCCACCGCATCCTGAAGGAGAAGAAGCGCAAGCCCGCCTACCTGCTGCTCGAGAACGTGGACCGGCTGCTGAAGTCGCCCGCGCAGCAACGGGGCCGGGACTTCGCCATCATGCTCGCCTCGCTCGCCGACCTGGGCTACGTGGTGGAATGGCGCGTGGTGAACGCCGCGGACTACGGCATGCCGCAGCGCCGCCGCCGCGTGTTCTTCCTCGGCTACCACAAGGACACCGCACTGGCCAAGGCCGTGCGCAAGGCCAAGGACCCGCAGGGCTGGCTGCTGGAGGACGGTGTGATGGCGCAGGCCCTGCCCGCCGTGCTGAAACAGCCGCGTGAGCCCGAGCTATTCCCCATCGCCGGCGACCTGGCCGAGATCAGCACGCGCTTCAACGCGAAGGAGCGCCGCGGTACGAGCCCCTTCCTCAACACCGGCCTCATGATCGACCGCAAGGTGTGGACGGTGGACACCAAGGCCGCGTACGACGGGCCCTTCACCACGCTCGGCGACATCCTGCAACAGAACGGCAGCGTGCCCAAGAAGTTCCTGATCCCGAAGGCACAGGTGGCCAAGTGGACCTACCTGAAGGGCGCCAAGAACGAGCAGCGCGTGAACAAGGGCAGCGGCGCCGCCTACAAGTACTCCGAAGGCGCCATGGCCTTCCCCGATCCGCTGGACAAGGCCTCGCGCACCATCATCACCGCGGAAGGGGGCAGCACGCCCAGCCGCTTCAAGCACGTGGTGAAGGATGCGAAGGGCCGCCTGCGCCGCCTGACCCCCGTGGAGCTCGAGCGCCTCAACATGTTCCCCGACGAGCACACGCAGGGCGCCACCGACGAACGCCGCGCCTTCCTCATGGGCAACGCACTGGTCACCGGCATCGTGGAGCGCATCGGGCGCGAGCTGGCGGAAAGGGATGGGAGTGGCGGGTAAGCTAGTAGCGAGTAATGAGTGAGCATGACCAACTTCGACTCACCACTCGCTACTCGCTTACTCGCCACTCCGGATCCAACTTCCAACCCTTGACGAAGCAGCCATGAAGACCCTTCTCCGCCTCGAAGAGCTTGCCCAGTTCCTGGCCTGCCTGCTGCTGCTGGTGATGAACGCGGTGCCGTGGTGGGCCTACCTGCTTCTGTTGCTCGGCCCGGATTTCGGCATGCTCGGCTACCTGGTGAACACACGGGTGGGTGCCATCACCTACAATCTGTTCCACCACAAGGGCATCGCCCTGCTTGTGGCCGCCCTCGCGTTGGGCAGTGACCTGCTGAACCTGGCCCTCGCCACACCCGGGCTCGGTCATGGCCTGTTGCTCACCGCCATCATCCTGTTCGGCCACAGCAGCATGGACCGCGCGCTCGGCTACGGCCTCAAGTTCGGCGACCACTTCCAGCACACGCACCTGGGGTGGATCGGCAAAGGCAAGGGGCAGGAGCAGGCGCAGTAGGCAGGAACTGCTCTGCCCCCCTGACCCTGCTCCTGCCTACTGGCCCGAGTGCATCGCCACCGCGTTCCCCTCAGTGTCCAGGAAGAAGGCCATGTAGCCGATGTCGTCGCTGATGTGCGTCTTGGGCATGAGCACCTTGCCACCGGCGGCCTCCACGCGGCCCAAAGCGACGGCCAGGTCGGGATTGGCGTTGAGATAGATGACGGCGCCCTCCCGGCTGGGCTTGTGCATGCCGCTCTTCACGATGGCGCCGCCCACCTTGCCGTTGTTGCCCTCCCCGGGGAACATCCGCATCTGCAGGTCGGGCAGGTCCATGGGCTCCATGGTGATGCCGAAGACCTGCTCGTAGAACTTCTGCGCGCGGTCCAGGTCGTTGGTCGCGATCTCGAACCAGTTGAGGGCGTTGGTGGTGTTGTCCATGTTGATGGTGTGGTGTGTTTCTCGTCAGCTCGAACTTTGATAAGCTAGCTGCCCTCTTCGGACCGTACACGATCCCGTGATGGACGGTGACACCGATCTTCGCACACCGACCTACTGCACCCGTCCCTGCTCCTGCACCTGAAGAATGCGCCTGCTGCTCCTCGACAACTTCGACAGCTTCACCTGGAATCTGCACCACGTGCTGGCGCCCTTGGTCGAGGCCATCGATGTGGTGCGCAACGATGCCATCACGGTGGACGAGGCCGCGCGCTACGACCGCATCGTGCTGTCGCCCGGACCGGGCCTGCCGTCCGAGGCGGGCGTGATGCCCGAGCTGATCGCGAAGCTCATGCCCACGCACCCCCTGCTCGGCATCTGCCTGGGCATGCAGGGCATCGTGGAGGCCTGCGGGGGAACGCTGTTCAACCAGCCTCGCGTGATGCACGGTGTGGAGGTGCCTTGCCTTCCCACCGAGCCGCGCGACCCGCTCTTCGCCGGCCTATCCTCCCCCTTCACCGTGGGCCTGTACCACAGCTGGGCCGCCGACCCCGCCACGCTCCCCACCGACCTTCGCATCACCGCCCGCAGCGAACAGGGCGTGATCATGGCCCTGCGCCACGCCCGGTACAACGTGTGCGGCGTGCAGTTCCACCCCGAAAGTGTCATGACACCGGAAGGCTCGCGGATGCTGGGGAACTGGGTGCGAGGGTGAGCGTCGTTGTTCGTGCAGCGTCAGGAGCGTGCATGTACGATGCACGCTCAAACTGCCTTATCAACCGCGCCCCTGTTGATGATCCCCGCCCGCGTGGCCCGGTCCTTGCCCTTGGCGCCCCGGTAGCTTTGGACCCATGCTCTTCCGCCCTGCTCTCCTCGTGGCCTGCGCGCTGGCCGTAGCGCCGCTCGCCGCCCAGAACATCCTGCAACGCACACTGAACAACGACACCATGCCGAACCTGGTGCCCAACCCGGGCTTCGAGGTCACCAAGCGGGTGCAGTGCGCGTGGACGCAGCAGGCGCGCAAGTTCAACGAGGAGGTGATGGTGGACTGGATGTCCCCGACGGAGACAACGCCCGACCTGTTCAGCACCACGGCCGACAAGGACTGCTGGGGCCACCCGGCCAAGCGCACCAACGGCAAGGCCCTGCCGCACGGGGGCAGCAACATGTGCGGCATCAAGGTGTACGGTCGTGGGAACACGCCCACGCACTGGCACGAGTACCTGCAGGTGGCCCTGCCCGAGGCCTTGCAGGGCGGCACGCGCTACGTGGTGGAATGCTGGGTGCTGCGCGCCAGCTTCAGTAATGAGGCCAGCAACAACATCGGCATCGCGCTGCACGACGTGCCGGTGAAGACGCGCGACTGCCTGCCGCTTTACATCACCCCGGTGGTGAACGAGGAGAAGCTGGTGAAGGGCGGCTGGCACAAGGTGAGCGGCGTGATCGAGGCCGCCGGTAATGAGCGCTACCTGCTGATCGGCAACTTCTACAGCGACGAGACCACGGTTCACGAGCGACAGCCCGACGGCGAGCGCGGAGCCTACTACTTCATCGACGACGTGAACGTGCGCATCGCGCCTTCGGGCATGGCCCTTACCCCCAAGCCGAAGGCGAGCGTGCCGCCGCCGCCCAAGGTGAAGGTGGAGGACCACGCCAGCAGCGCCAAGGTCGATATCCTGAACGTGGAGCCCGCCGTGGGCACGCGCATCCGTCTGGACAACATCTTCTTCGACTTCGACAAGGCCACGCTGAAGCCCGAGAGCCAGGCCGAGATCGACAAGGTGACGGACCTGCTCACCGACTACCCGCACCTGCGGATCGAGATCGAGGCGCATACCGACGACCAGGGCAGCGACGCCTACAACCTGAAGCTGAGCGAGGACCGCGCCAAGGCCGTGGTGGACGCGCTGGTGAAGGAGAAGATCGAGGTGGAGCGCCTGGCGTGGAAGGGCTATGGCGAGACCAAGCCGCTCGCGCCCAACACCACCGAGGAGGGCCGCGCGAAGAACCGTCGCGTGGAGTTCAGGGTGGTGGAGCGGTAGGCAGCCCGACCATAGTGGCATCCTGAGTCCCGAGAATTCGGGACGAAGGATCCGCCAGCGCCGCGAAGGGGCTGCCCCGAAAAGAGAAAGGGGCCCTTCAGCCCCTCTCCCTTCCCGCCGGTCGGCGGGCGCAACGCAACGCTACGCGTGGGCCGGCTCGCCCAGGATGCGCCGGGCGATGTCCAGGATGCGCGTATCGTCCAAGGCCACCACGCCGCCATCGGCGCCGGGCTCCAAGTGCACACCCATGGGGCGGCCTTCCGGGTGGCTGTAGCCCCCGAAGTAGTTCCAAACGGTCTCCACGTTCAGGTCGAGCTCCTGCGCAATACGGTGGATGCTCCCGTCGGGCAGGCGGTCCTTGATGCGGCGGAGCTCATTGAAGGTGATGTTCATGGGGCGACGGGTTTAGGAGTGGAACACACTGAAAAGTTAAGGTCATCGGATGCGGTTGGTACCGGCAATGGCACTTTTTTTGACCTTGGTGCCACCCGCCTTCCGGGCGGCCTTGCGATCATGCCCCGCCTCTCCACCGCGGCCCTGTTGCTCCTGTGCACTTTGGCACAGCGGGTGGGCGCGCAACAATACGACCTGCGCGTGTTCGGGGTGGAGGATGGGTTGCCCAGCGCCACCGTGCGCGCCGTGACCGAGGACGCCCAAGGCTACCTGTGGCTGGCCACCGACGGCGGCGCGTGCCGCAGCGAGGGCCACGCCTTCCAGACCTTCGACGAGCGCCAGGGCCTGCCCGGCAGCTCCGTCACCGCCCTGCACCGCGCGGCCGACGGCACCCTGTGGGCCGGCATGGTCGACGGTGCGCTGGCCCGCTGGAACGGGCAGCAGTTCAAGGCCTTCCCCGGTCGCCTGCAGGCCCGCGTGCGCAGCCTGTGCGTGGGCACCGACGGGCTCGTGTGGGCCTGCGATGCCCAGGGCCGTGCCACTGTGTTCACCCCCGCGGGCCAGCGCTCCACGCGCAGCGATGCGCTCAAGGGCCTGTGGGTGAACCGCCTGGTGCGCGGCCCCGGTGGCGCGATCTGGGTGGGCACCAACGACGCGCTCCTCCACTTCGATGGCACGCGCTGGACCGAGCTCACCGAGGACGACGGGCTGCCGCGCGGCGAGGTGCTCGACATCGCGGTGGACAGCACGGAGCTCGTGGTGGGCACCACCAACGGGCTAGCCCTGCGCGTGAACGGCCGCTTCACGCTGATCGACACCACCGGCGGTCTGCCCGCGCAACGCGTGAACGCCGTGCTGAAGGCGCGCGACGGCGTGGTGTGGGCCGGCACCCCCGGCGGCATCCTGCGCATCGCCCCGCATGGGGAAGGCCTTCGCCACCGCCGCGTGTTCCCCATCACCGAGGCGAACGGGCTCGGCCACAACGACGTCCGCAGCCTCTACCAGGACCGCTCCGGCGCGATCTGGGCCGGCACCACCTTCGGCGGGGTCAGCAAGTTCGTGAGCACCGTGCTGGTGCACGTCACCGAGCGCGATGGGCTGCGCTCGCGCATCGTCAGCGCCATCCGCCGCGCACCCGACAGCACCCTCTGGTTCGGCACCTATGGCGGCGGCGTGGCCCGCTTCGACGGGCTCGTGCTGCGCACCCTGGGCGCCACCGAAGGCCTCAGCGACCCCTTCGTGCGCACGCTCTTCATCGCCCCCACCGGCGAACTGGTGGTGGGCACCGAGCACAGCGGGCTCTTCCT
>JAEUSV010000139.1 GCA_016788485.1 Flavobacteriales bacterium | reverse complement strand
TTCCCCACGTTCGGGCGGCCCACGATGGCGACGATGTTGCTCATGCTTGAACGCCGAAGTCCCGGCGAGGTCGTTTCAATATCCGTAGTTCCTCAGCTTCTTCTCATCCTCCCGCCAGTCGGGGTCCACCTTCACCTTCAGGTCCAGGAACACCTTGGTGCCCACGAAGGCCTCGATGTCCTTTCGCGCCGCGGTGCCAAGCCTGCGCAGGGCCGTACCGCCCTGCCCGATCAGGATGCCCTTCTGGCTCTCGCGCATCACGATCACGTCCGCCTGGATGCGCACGATGTCCTCCGCTTCGCCGAAGCTGTTCACCACCACCTGGGTGGAGTACGGCACCTCCTGCTTGAACTGGTCGAGCACGTGCTGCCGGATGATCTCGCTCACGAAGAAGCGCTGGTCGCGGTCGCTCAGGTCGTCCTTGGGGAAGTAGGGCGGGTGCTCGGGCAGGTGGCCGATGAGCCAGGAACGCAGGTCGTCGATGTTGAAGCCGTGCAGCGCGGAGATCGCGGCGACCTTCACTCCGGGCAGGGCCTCCTGCCAGCGCTGAAGCGCCTCCGCCACCTTCACCTGGTCGCCGGTGTCGATCTTGTTCACGAGCAGCAGCTTCGTCCCGTCGAACCGGGAGGCCCGCTTCAGCAGCAGCTCGGAGCGTTCCGGGGTCTGTCCCAGTTCAACGAGCATCACCAGCACGTCGGCATCGATGAGGGCCTCGTCCACGGCGTGCATCATGCGTTGCTGCAGCTTGTACTGCGGCTCCAGGATGCCCGGCGTGTCCGATAGCACGAGTTGATGGTCGTCCCCGTTGAGGATGCCCAGGATGCGGTGGCGCGTGGTCTGGGCCTTCGGGTTGGTGATCACCAGCTTCTCCCCGAGGAGGGCGTTCACCAAGGTGCTCTTGCCCACGTTGGGCTCACCGATGATGTTGACGTATCCGGCCTTGTGCGCCATGGGAAAGCTCCGCGAAGATCGCCGATCGGAACGCACCGTGGATGCGCACCGGCAGGCCTGAAAAGCTGAAAGCCCGGCCTCCCGAGGCATCGGGACGACCGGGCTTTCGTTGTAGCGGGGGTAGGACTCGAACCTACGGCCTTCGGGTTATGAGCCCGACGAGCTACCATCTGCTCCACCCCGCAGTGGGCTGCAAATGTAGATCTTTTTCGGTGCGGTTCGACGATCGGCTACGGAATGACCTTGAATGCGAGAGGGGCGAGGTCACGTACCGGGCCCTGACCGTTCGCCAGCTGGGCCTTGATGCCTTCGAAGTAGACCCGTTCCCCTGCGCGGGCGGCCGCCAGCAGCGTGCGGACCTCCTCGGTGAAGGCATTGCCGTCCACGTGCTTCTCCACCACCTGGCTGCCGCGCACCACCACCACGCGGTAACGCAGCACCTTCCAAGGCGCGTCGAAGTCGGAGTCCTCCAGGCGCGCCACCACGCCTTGGGCGGCCTGGAGCTCCTGCTTGCGCATCTGTTGTTCGCGTGCGCCCTTGCCATTGACGAAAGCACCCGGTGGCGGCAGGTCCTTCACGCGGAAGACGACCGGGCCGATGCGACGCGTGCTGCCATCGGCGTTGGTGACCACGGCGAAGACCTGGGCCTTGCTGCCACTGAGCCTGCTGGCGACCCAGCCGTTCCCCGAGCGCACGATGGAACCGGCATCGATGGTGGCCTGCACCTTGTCGGCCGGCACACCGGGCACCGAGAGCTCCACGGGGTTGTCCACGCCGCGGTACAGCACGTTCATCTTGGTGGGCGAGGCCACGAGCAGCGGGGCCATCACCTCGTACTTCAGCTCATACGGGTACTCCTCCAACCCTTTCGGCCCCTGGTAGCGCATCACGCCCTGCACCCGTTGCTCCCCCACCCGGTCGCTGGGCAGTTCCACGTGCGCCTTACCATCCGCGCCCACCTCGATCCGCCGCCCCTCCCCCAGCAGCACTTCGGGCTTGATGCGGCTGTCGCTCGCGGCGAGGAAGACATCGGCGCGGAAGGGCTCCCCCTGCAGCACGGTGGTGCTCACCGGGATCACCGCGGCGGCCAGCGTGTTCACGGCGTGGCTATTGCGGTTCACCTGCCGGAAGAGCCACTTCACGAGGTCGTTCTCGGCGGTGCGCACATCGGCCTGCACCTTGGAGAGCGCGGCGATCCCGGCGGCGAGCGGTACGTCGTAGAAGTTGCTCGACTCCCAGTTGTTGAGCGTGCCCGAGGCGTCGCGGCGATCACTGAGGTCGAAGAGCACATCGAAGGAGGCCGCGAAGGCAGGATCATCGGCCACCACACCCTTCACCAGGTCGCGGTAGGCCTCGATGCGGTGCCGCAGGTCGCGCGCCGTGAACGGCCCTTCGGCCGGTGCAGCGGGCTCCGAACCGATGAGCATGCGGGTGAGCGTCTCCCGATCGTCCTTGCGCTCCACCGACATCAGGTTGGCCACCGTGTCACGTCCGTCGGCGCCCTTCGCCATGAGCTTTTCGAGGGGCCTACCCTCGGCCTCGGCGATCACGCGGGCCTTGAGCTGGGCGATGTGGGCCACGAGGCTGTCGGCCGCGAGCCGCACCTGCTGGGCCCTGGCGCGGTTGGTGCGGTACACCTCCGGCATCTTCGCGGCCATGTCGTCGAACTGCGCGTACTCCTCGGTGCTGCGCTGGTGATGCGCGAGCTCGCTGCGCACCAGGTCGGCATCGAGCACGGCGAAGGAGTCGAGCACCTCCTTGCTCACGTTCATCGCCAGCATGGCGGTGAGCACGAGGTACATCATGTTGATCATCCGCTGGCGCGGGGGCATCTTGGCGCTGGCCATGGTACGTGGGTGTTGTACCAAGGCAATGCGCAACGCATCACCGCGTAACGCGAACGGCGGTCAGGCCTCCTGTTTCGCGAGCTGCTCGAGCTTCGCGCCGGCCTCCTCCCAGTCGCGCATGAGCTCGGCGGTGCGCTCGGCGATCACGCCAAGGCGTGCGTAGCCGTTCTGCAGGGCATCGGTGTCGAGCGTGCCACCGGCGATGGAGGACTCGAGCTGCTTCTGCTCCGCCTCCAGCTTCGCCATCTCGGCCTCGGTGCGCTCCACCACGGTGCGCAGGCGGCGCGTTTCCTTCTCGCGCTCCTTGCGCGCCTCGCGGTCGTCCGCCACGGGCGCGGGCTTCACCGGCGCGGCCTTGGCCGCCACCTTGGGCGTGGCGTTCATCTCCTGCACCAGGGCCTTGTTGCGTTCGATGAGCTCGAGGATGTCCATGTGGTGGTCGCGCAGGCGGCCGTCCTTCACCTCGAAGAGCCGGTCGGTGAGGCCATGGAGGAAGTCACGGTCGTGGCTCACGATCAGGAAGGTGCCGTCGTAGTCCTTCAGCGCCTGCTTCAGCACGTCCTTGCTCTGGATGTCGAGGTGGTGCGTGGGCTCGTCGAGCAGGATGAAGTTGAGCGGGCGCAGCAGCATGCAGCACAGGGCCACGCGGGCGCGCTCGCCACCGCTGAGCACTTTCACCTTCTTGTCGATCTCGTCGCCGCTGAAGAGGAACGCGCCGAGCATGCCGCGCACCTTCGGACGGTTCTCGTCGCTCGCCGCCGCCTCGGCCGTCTCGAAGATGGTCATCGAGGGATCGAGCCGGTCGGGCATGTCCTGCGCATAGTAGCCGATGGTCACCTGGTGGCCCAGCCGGATCTCGCCCTCGTGGGATTCCTCGCCCACGAGCATGCGCATCACGGTGCTCTTCCCGGTGCCGTTCGCGCCCACCAGGGCCACGTGCTCACCGCGGCTCAGGGTGAGCTCGCCATCGGTGAGGATGGTGCGGTCGGGATAGGACTTCCTCACCCCGCGCATCTCCACCACCAGCTTGCCGCTGTGGGGGGCCGGGGGGAACTTCACGATCATGGCGCGGAAGGCGTCGTCCTCCACCACGATGCGGTCAAGCTTCTCGAGCTTGGTGATGAGGCTCTGGGCGAAGGCGGCCTTGTCCTTCTTCGCGCGGAACTTGTTGATGAGCTCCTGGGTGTGCTCGATGTACTTCTGCTGCTCCTCGTAGGCCTTCATCTGGCGGGCCTTCTCCTCCTTGCGCAGCTCCACGAACTGGCTCCAGGGCACCTTGCGGTCGATCAGGCGGCCGCCGCCCACCTCGATGGTGCGGCGCGTAAGGCGGTCCAGGAAGGTCTTGTCGTGGCTGATGAGCACCAGGGCCGCCGGATAGGTCATCAGCAGGTCCTCGAGCCATTGGATCGCGGGCAGGTCGAGGTGGTTGGTGGGCTCGTCGAGCAGCAGCAGGTCCGGGCTCTGCAAGAGGATGCGGCACAGCTCCGCGCGCATGCGCCAGCCACCGCTCAGCTGACCGAGCGGGCGGTCCATGTCCTCCGCGCTGTAGCCGATGCCGCGCAGGGTCTCCTCCACCTGCTTGTCGTGGTCGCCGGCCCCCAGGTGGTTGAGGCGTTCGTGCGCGTGGGCGAGCTCTTCGGCCAGCTCCATCATGCGCGCCTCGTCGTCGAGGGAGTTGTTGAGCTCCTCCTCGATCTCGGGAAGGCGCTTGGTGAGGCGCTCGGCCTCGGCGAAGGCGCTCATGGCCACCTGACGCGGGGTCAGCGTCAGGTCGTGCTTCATGGTCTGGGGCAGGTAGCCCACGCTCAGGTCACGGGGCTTCTCGATGGCCCCCTTGTCCGGCCGGTCCTCCCCGGCCAGCATCTTCAGCAGGGTGCTCTTGCCCGCGCCATTGCGTCCCACCAGGCCGATGCGGTCGTCCTTGCCGATGAAGAACGACACGTCGTCGAACATGGGACGTTCGCCGAAGTGGAGCGTGAGGCCGGAGACGTTGATCATGGTGCGCCGCTGGAAACGGGGCCGCGAAGGTACCCAATTCCGCAGCGGCGGAGGCCCCTCAAGGGTTCCACAGGTCGTGCTCCCGCTGGAAAAGGCCCTGCTTGATGCGCTCGGCCTCGAGCAGCGCGTCCACCCCGGTGAGGTGGTCGGCCAGGCTGCGCCCGTGCACGTTGCTTTCCGCGGTCACCGTGCTGGCGAAAAGCCGCTTGGTGAGGATGTCGTCGTAGGTGAGGCGGGCGCCCTCGTTCCGGGGGTTGATGGCCATGGCGTTGGCCAGCACGTACCGCAGCTCGGGGTAGTAGAGCCAGAACACGGGCGCGTAGCCGCGGAGCTCCCCATCTTCGCCGCGCACCTCGCGCAGGGGCGCGATGCCGATGATGCGAACATCCATCACGCCGCGCTGCCTGTCGAAGAACCAGTCCTCCTTCAGGCGGTACATGCGGATGTGTCCGCTCTCGAGCGGCTTGGGCGTGGGCACCGGGATGTTCACCTCGGGATCCTCCAGCGAGGGGGTCCACACGGTGTCCACGGGCTCGAGCACGGCGGCGAGCTCTTCGGTGGTCATTGCGCGGGTGAAGCCGTCGTCCTGCAGCAGCGGCCCAGGGTCATAGGCGGTGACGGACCCGTCCTCGTATACGGCCTTGCGGATCACGTCCCACAGGCTGCTCACCCCGTTGGTGGGCGTGAGCGGGTAGTACAGGGGCTGGTTCATCTTCTGCCGCAGGTCGATGGTGCGCCAATAGCGCTGGTGCCACATCACATCGGCCTCGCGCAGGTGGGCCTGGGGCACGGCCCGTTTGGTGGGGGCGTGCTCGCGGATGTAGGCGCCGTCCAGCACGTTCTGCGCATCAAGCGCGGCGCACGGCAGGCCGGCAAGCAGGAGAAGGGTCGTTCGCAGGCGGTCCATGGTGATCGGGTTTCCCCTTGATGCAGGACCTGCGCGAAGGTGACCTTCAGTAGTGCCAGAGGTCCACCTCGAACTCCAGGAGCTCCTGCTTGAGCCGCTCCGCCTCGAGCAGGGCATCGACACCGGTGAGGTGGTCGGCGATCCAGCGGTCCTGCACGTTGCTCACCTTCACGATGGTGCTGCTGAAGAGCCGCTTGCGGAAGACGTCCTCGAAGGTGGGCCGCGCGGCATCGTTCTGCCGGTTGAAGGCATCGTGCTGCGCGAGCAGGTACCGCAGCTCGGGGTAGTACAGCCAGAAGAGCGGGGCGTACCCGCGCAGCTCACCGTCCTCACCGCGCACCTCGCGCATGGGGGCCAGCCCGATGATGCGGATGTCCAACACGCTCCGCTGCTTGTCGAACACCCAGTCCTCCTTCACCAGGTACTGCGTGATCTCGTCGGCGCCCACCTCCGACTCCACCCGCACGGGCACCAGCTCGCCGGTGGCCAGGTCCTCGGTGTGCACGGTGTCCACGCGATGCAGCAGGGCCTCCACCTCCGCGCGGGCCAGGGGATCGGTGAAGCCATCGTCGCGCAACAGCGCCCCCGGATCGTACGCGGTGATCGACCCTTCGGTGAGGAGGGCGTCGCGCAGCACGTCGAACAGGCTCTTGCGGCCCTCGATGGGCGTGAGCGGGAAGTACAGCGGGTGGTTCACCTTCTCGCGCAGGTCGATGCGCCGCCACACCCGGCGCGACCACATGGCATCGGCCTCGCGGATGTGGGCCGGAGGCACCACGCGACGCGGCCCCTCCTCCGCCCCGGGGCCCTGCGCGACCGCGATGGCAGGGCACAGCAGCAGCAGGCCGAGCGCGCCTTCGAGCAGGGGGCGATGCGGGGCGTGGCAGTGAGGGGCGCTCATGAACCCTGAACGCGCCGCGTACGCCGATCGGTGTGCATGGAAAGCAAGGACCCCGGCACTTGGCCGGGGTCCTTCAGGTCGTTGTATCGTGGATCAGAAGTTCCAGAGGTCGTGCTCGAACTCGAACAGCGCCTGCTTGATCTCCTCGCCCTCCAGCAGACCGTCGATACCGGTCTTGTAATCGCTGAGCTGACGGTCGTACACGTTGCTCCACTTGGTGATGTAGCTGCTGAACTGGCGCTTCCAGAAGATGCTCTCGAAGGAACGGCGCTCGGCGTCGTTCTCGCGGTTGAACACGTCCCAGTTGACCAGCACGTAACGCAGCTCGGGGTAATACAGCCAGAAGATGGGGGCGTAACCACGCACCTCGCCGTCATCGCCCCGCACCTCGCGCATGGGGGCCAGGCCCAGGATCCGGATGTCCATGGAGGAGCGCTGCTTGTCGAAGATCCAGTCCTCCTTGATCTTGTACATCTTGATGTCGCGCGACTCCAGCACCGTCTCCTGCACGGTGGCCACCATCTCGCCCGTGTTCAGGTCCTCCGTGTACACGGTGTCGACACGGGTGAAGATGTCCTTGAGCTCGCTCGCCAGCAGGGGCTTGCGGAACTCGTCGTCGGTGAGCAGCGGACCCGCGTCGTACGCCGTGATCGAACCGTCCACGAGCAGGCCCTGCTTGATCACGTCGAACAGGCTCTTGCGGTCGTTGATGGGTTCGGTGGGGTAGTACAGCGGGTGGTTCATCTTCTCCCGCAGGTCGACCGTGCGCCACACGCGGCGGGCCCACATCACATCGGCCTCGCGCAGGTGCGGGTAGGGCACCACGCGCTGGGTCTTCGTGTGTTCCTTGATGTAGGCTCCATCCAGCACCGTTTGTGCGGGGCTGGTCAGCGCGGCGGTAAGGCCGGCGGTGAGCAGCGCACAGGACAGGATGTTCTTGCAGGTCCTCATCACGTGTGGTTTTGAAGGCTTAGGTCACCTTGAAGCTCAGTGCGCCCAGATTGCGCACCGTGCCGTCGGGGCCGCGGGCCTTGATCGATTCGATGTAGATCTTCTGACCGGGCTTGGCCTTGGCCAGCATCTCCTTCATGTCGCCGGTGAGGGCGGCACCGTTGGAGATCTTCTCGATGGGCGTACCGCCCACGATCATCGTGACCTTGTAACCCACGATCTCGAACTTCAGGTCGAACTCGAAGTTCTCCATCTTGGCGATCACGCCCTGGGCGGCGGTCACCTCGGTCTTCTTGATGGTCTCGTCGTTCACGCTCTTGCCAGCGAAGTAGGGCGAGGGGTTCGGCACGTTCTTCACGCGGAACTTCATGCCGGGCATGCTCTTCTTGCTGCCGTCGGGGTTGGTGACGGTGGCGCTCACGGTGGCCTCGTTGTCCTTACCCGGCTTGATGACGTAACCGTCCTTGCCCTTGGAGAGCGTACCGTTGGTCATGCTCGCGACGATGTCCTTGTCGCTGTAACCGCTCACGCTGATGCTCACGGGGTTCTCCACGCCGCGGTAGAACACGTTCATCTTGGTGGGGCTCACCACCAGGTTCGGTGCGGCCACTTCATAGGTGGTCTCGAAGGCCTGGATCTGCTCCTCGCCGCCCACAGGTTTGAACTTGATGATACCGGACACGGTCTTCACACCGGCACCGCCTGCCACTTCCTCCAGACGGGCCATGGCGCCGTTCATGGGAAGCTTCTCGGAGTCGCCGATGATCTTGGGGGGAACGCTCGTGGTGTCCACGCGCGCGCCGGCCTTGCAGATGTAAACCTCGGGGGCGTTCTTGTCGTCGTAGGCGCCCAGGAAGATGTCGGCGATGTACTTGCTGCCCACGGTCACGTAGCTGCTCTGGGGCTTCACGATCGCCGTGAGGGTGTTGAACTTGAAGGTCTTCTGCTCCACGGAGCCGAGCATCCAGTTCACGCACTCGTTCTCGGCGTTGCGCACATCAGCCTGGATCTTGCTCAGCAGGGTGACACCGGCGGCCAAAGGCACGTGGTAGAAGTTCTTCACCTCCCAGGTCACCTCCTCGCCCGAGGCACCGCCCTCCTTCGACTTCTCGAAGTTGAACATCTTGTCGACGTTCGCGATCAGCGTGGGGTTGGGGTTCTTCGGGTTGTTCGCGAGGGCCTTGATGGCCTCACGGAACTTTTCCAGACGGATGCGCAGGTCCACCGCCGAGTGCTCGTCGGTCTTCGGGTTCGCGGCCTCGCCACCGATCATCTGGTTGGTGATCCCGTCCTGGTTGTCCTTGGCGTTCACCAAAGCCAGGTTGATGATGGTGTCCTGCCCTTGGGCGTTCTTGCCCATCACCTTCTCGATCGGCCAGTTCTCCGTCGCCATGATCGACTTGGCCTTGATCATGTCGATGTAAGTGATGAGCTCGGAGGCCTGCTGCTGGATCTGCTGGGCCTGGGAATAGGCCGCACCGTACTTCTCCTTGTTCTCGGTGGCATAGGCGGCGAACGTCTTGTACGTGCCGTCCACCTTCTCCTTCAGGGTGCCTTTGGTCGTTTCCAGACCGTTGTTCACCGTCACGAAGGAATCAAGGATCTCCTTGGATACGTTCAGCGCGAGCAGCGCCGTCAGCACCAGGTACATCATGTTGATCATTTGCTGTCGCGGGGACAGCTTTCCACCTGCCATGGTCCTCTAGGGGGTTAGGTCAACCGTTGTGGTCGTTAGGGGACGATGGTTCAACGCACCTGCATGGCGGCAAGCATGTTGCCGTACACGGTGTTCAGCTTGGACAGGTTGTCGCTGAGCTGGGCGATGTTCTCCTTGTAGCGCTTGGTATCGTCAACGCTGTTGCGCAGGTTCGTGAGCAGTTCGCCCACGCCTTCGAACATCTGGTTGGCGGCCTCGAGCTTCTCGCGGCTGCTGCGCAGCTGCAGTTCGTACATCTCGTTCAGCGCGCTGAGGTTCTGGCTCATGCGGCTGAGGCTCTCGCCGGCGTTCTTGCCGGCGTCCACGTTCTGGGTGAGGCCCACGAGGCTCTCGCTGGCCTTGGCGTAGCTGTCACTGAGGCTGCTCACCTTCTGGCTCGCATCCTTCAGGCTGTTGGCGTACTCATTGGTGGCGCTGGCGGCACCGGTGATCTCGGTCATCTGCTTGGCCTGGTCGCTCAGGCTGCGCATGCCGGCACCGAGGCTCTGGATGAGCTCAGGCTCGATCTTGGCGCTCTCCAGCATGTCGTCCAGCTGCTCGGTGATGGAACGCTGGTCGTCCTTGCGGAAGTCGTCGCCCTCGGCACGCTCACCGGTGGCGAGCTCGGGGTACACCAGGCTCCAATCGGGTTCCTCATGCGGGGGTTCGAAGGCCGAGAAGAAGAAGATGATGGCCTCGGTGCTCAGGCCAAGCACCAGGAACAGACCGGCGAAGGGCCAGTGCTGGATCTTGAAGAGAGCCCCTACGATAACGACGGCAGCGCCGATACCGTAAAGCTTGGCCATGAAGTTCTTCCACTTTTTGCTGCCGGGTTTCATCGTGTTCGTCCGTGGTTAAAGGTTGGTCTGAAGAGTTGGAGCACTTTATGGAATGCGGTCACGTCTTGCAGGTAACGTGCGCTGGTTCCCGTTGATCTAGAGGTCCTCGGCGTTGACGGCCTTGCCGCGGCCAAGGTAGGTGAGCACGGACCGGAAGCCGATGTAGGTCTTCGCGGTGTCCTGGTACTCGTAGCTGCGCGTGCCGGTCTGGAGGTAGTAGCCCACATCCTTCCAGGAGCCGCCGCGGATCACCTTGCGCTTGAGCGAGGGCGGATCGTTGGCGAGCGCGTCGTAGCTGTACTCGGGGTTGAGGTCGTGGTCGAAGTCATACACGCTCTCATCGAACGCGGTGCTCGTCCACTCGGCCACGTTGCCGGCCATGTTGTACAGGCCGTAATCGTTGGGGCTGTAGCTGTCCACCGGCACGGTGTGGAAACCACCGTCGTCCGTGTAGTTGCCGTTCAAGGGCTTGAAGTTGCCCAGGAAGCAGCCCTGGCGGTTACGGATGTAGGGGCCGCCCCAGGGATAGGGGGCCAGGTCCAGGCCACCACGGGCGGCGTACTCCCACTCGGCCTCGGTGGGCAGGCGGAAATCGTTGATGAAGGGCTCCGCCACATTGCTCAGGTGCGGGTTCATCAGGTGCTGCGTGCGCCACACGTTGAAGGCGTTGCACTGCACCCAGGTGAGGCCCACCACCGGGTAGTTGTCGTACGCCGGATGCCAGAAGTAGTTCTTGGTCATCGGGTCGTTGTACGAGTAGGTGAAGTCGTGCGTCCACGCGAGCGTGTCGGGGTACACGTTGATCACCTCCTTGATGATGAACTTGCTGCGGTCGCTGTGGCCCTTGATGGCGTTGTTCTGGCCCTTGCTGTTGGTGTAGCTCAGGTCCAGGTCGCGGCCATCCTTGCGGGCGGCCTCCTTCAGGTCGATCCAGTAATACTCGAACATCAGCTTGCGCGTGTCGATCTCCTTGCGGCGATAGAAGCGCTCGCTCTCCGGGTAGTACATGTCGGCCAGCGCCTCGCGCTCCTCCTCGCCGTAGTAGTCGATGCGCTCCTTCCAGTTGATCACCGGGGGATCGATCTCCTCACCGAACTCGTCCTCGGTGATCACGTGCTCGCCGATGTCCTCGTCACCGAGGATCCGCTTGGCCGTGGAATCGATGACGTACTGCACGAACTCACGGTACTCGTTGTTCGTGATCTCCGTCTGGTCGATGTAGAAGGCCTGCACCGACACCGTCTTGGACTTCGCGGTGAACGCGTAGGGCGCGTCCTGATCGCTGGGGCCCATGGTGTAGGCACCCATCGGGATGTAGTTCATCCCGTAGGGGTCCGCTTGGTAGTAATCCGGGCGGCCTTGCACTCCAATGAGCTGCCCCTGACCACCACCGCCACAGCTCGCCAGCAAGCCGATGGCGCCGAGATACAGAATGGGACGTAGTTCCATGGTCTTCCTTGTTGACCGTTCAGGGTTCCTTGCAGGGTTCGATCCGAGGTGGTCCGGGTAAGCGGACACTTCAGACAAGACCTTGAACGGTGTTGGAGGTTTTCTGGTTACGGTGCGTATTAAAGGAATCGGACGTTCCTGTAGATCTCGCGCTTCACCACCTTCTTGATCCCGAAGCAGTAGCTGAGCATCACCTCATGGCTACCGCTGCTGTAGTTCTTCAGTTCCGACGTGGTAAGGTCGTAGCTGTACCCGATCCGCAGCATGGACTTCTTCTCCTTGCCCACGTTGGTCTGGTAACCGATGAGCGGGGCAATGGCGTCCTCCGTACGGAAGGTAACGCCCAACCACACCATTTTCTTGTAGAGCATGGTGGCGTTGAGGTCCAGCTGGGTGGAGGCGGCGTCGCTCTTCACCAGCAGGCTGGGCTGCAGCTGGAAGTCGGGGTTGATGTCCCAGTAGTACCCGGCCTGCGCATAGAAGTGGCGGGCGTTCTTGATGCTCACGTTGGTGAGCTGGGTCTCGTTGATCTGCGTGGAGCTCAGGCCCACCCAGAACTTGGGGTGCTGGTAATAAAGGCCGGCGCCGATGTCGAAGCCGGAATCGCTCACGCCATTGTCGGGGATGGCATCGTCGGTGGTCACATCGTCCACCGCCACCCACTGGCTGCCGAGCGTACGGCTCATGAGGCCGGCATAGAGGCCGACGCCCAGGGTACCCACACCGCCACCGGGCTTGAAGTGGTAGGCGTAGTGCAGGCGCACCGTGGAGCTCTTCTGCTGGCCGAGCTCATCGAAGTAGGCGGTGAGGCCCACCCCGCTGTTGATCTTGTTGATGGGACCGTGGATGTTGATGAGGCCCGTCTTCGGGGCGCCATCGAAGCCCGTCCACTGCTGGCGCAACAGCGCCGTGGCGCAGATGTTGCCCGAAGTGCCCGCCACGCCCGGATTGATCGACAGGCGGTCGAACATGAATTGCGTGAACTGCGGGTCCTGCTGGGCGAACGAAGTGCTCACCAACCCCACGCAGACAACTGCGGTAAGTATCCCCCTCATTACGTTTTCGCGTTCGTTCGGACCCGGTTCGGAGACGGTCTCCCCCCCGGGACCTTTGGTTGATCCCGGCGCCAAAATAGCAAAAAGCCGATCTGTACGATCTTTTTAACAGCCCACTGGGAATTCAGGGGCACCCCTTCCCCACCCTCAGGCGAGCTTCTGGAAGGTGCGCCACCAGCGGTCCGGGACCTCCTCGCGGCAGGCGCTCTGGTAGTCGCCGTAGGAACAGGGCACCAGGTGGTGCCGCTCGAAGCGGGCCTCCTGCTCGGCGCGGTAGGGCACGTCCATCCACCAGCGGTCGCTCACGGTGCTCTTGTAGAACACCAGGTCCTGGTCGTGCCCGCGGATGGGCACGCGGTAGCGGGTGAAGCGCTTGCGGTCCATCCACGGCAGGTCGTTGGTGCGGCTGCGGTACCCGTCCAGGAAGCACCACACCATCTGGGCGGCCAGCTGGGCGGTGACCCCGTGCACGTCGCGGGTGGGGTCGAGCTCGTAGATGCCGAGGCTGGTGATCTTCTCGCTCACGCCCGCATAGCGCATCAGCTGGCAGATCTCCTCGCCGTGGAAGCCGTTGGGGCCGGGTCGCGTGGTGCCGGGGGCGTCGCTGTGGCGCACGCTGGTCATGTCCACGCTCACGGTGTCGCCGTTGCGCAGCACGGGCTCCGCATCGCTGATGGCGGCGCGCAGCTCCCCCAGCCGGTGGGCATCGAAGAAGAGCTTGTCCATGAGCTCGATGCCGGGCTGGTCCACCAGGTAGGTCTGGAAACCCAGGTTGCTGTAGTTGAACAGGTAGTTGGGCTGGCGCAGCACGATGTGGCTCAGGTAGCTCGTGTCGGCCAGGGCCTGCCCCGGCTCGCCCAGGTCCAGGCGGCCATCGATGCACACCAGGTTGGCCGTGCGCTCGAGCTTCTCGTAGGCCAGGTACTGCGTGTAGGTGTGGCCCTGCCCGCCGCCCAGCACGATGGGCACGATGTTCATGCGGATGAGCTCGGCGAGCGTCTCGGCCAGGGCATGCTGCGTGTCCTGCGCGCTGGCCCCCGGGTGGATGTCGCCCAGGTCGATCAGCTGCACGTTGCCGGCCGGCAGGTAGAGCTGGTAGAGGTGTTCGCGCACGGCATCGGGCGCCTCCACGCAGGCCCGCGGGCGCGCATGACCGGGGTCGTCGAGCACGCCGAGGATGGCCACCTGCGCGCCTTCGAGGGAGGGGAAGCCGCCCTTGGTGTGGAAGCGGGTGTTGTCGCCGATGGTGTGGGCGAGCCACTCGGGCCGGCTGCTGCCGAAACGCTGCGAGGGCTGGAAGTAGAAGCTGATGTCCATGGGGCTGCGCACGGCAAGGACCGCTGGCCGGCGCGGGGGCTTGGCGAAGGTGCGCAGCGGCGGTGCGCGGCGCCGGGCCCGGCGCGGGTGAAGTGCGCACAGGCGCCTGTTGGCAACGCGGCGAAGGCCCATGGCCCTGGGGGTCAGGCTGGGAAGCCTGTCCTACCCTACCCTAGCTGCGCTTGCGGGCGGTCTTCTTCGCTGCGGCCTTCTTGGCGGGCGCCTTCTTGGCCGCGGCACCGCGGGCAGTGCCCCGGCGACCACCGCCCTTCTTCTCGGGCGCGGCGGCGAGCAGCTCGGTGGCCTGTTCCAGCGTCACATCCTCGGGCTCCGTGCCCTTGGGCACGTTGGCGTTCTTGCTGCCGTCGGTGATGTACGGACCATAGCGGCCGTCGAGCACCTGGATGACGGAGCCTTCGAACTCCTTCAGCACGTTCTGGCGGGCGCCGGCGAGCTTGGCCTCCACCAGTTCGATGGCGCGCTCCAGGGTCACGGCGGCGGGGTCCTCGGTCTTCGGGATGTTGGCGTAGGTCTTGCCGAACTTCACATAGGGACCGAAGCGGCCGCGGCCGGCCACGATCATCTCGCCCTTGTATTCGCCCAGGTCGCGCGTGGCGCTGGCGGCCTTCTTCAGGTCGATGAGCTCAATGGCGCGCTGGAGGGTGATCTCCAGCGGGTCGTCCTCGGCGGTGAGGCTGGCGTAGGTGCTGCCCAGGCGCACATAGGGGCCGAAGCGGCCGATGCCCACGGAGCACACCTCGCCATCGCGCTCGCCCAGGGTGCGAGGCAGCTTGAAGAGGTCGAGGGCCTCCTGCAGGGTGATGGTGCCGATGCTCTGGTCCTTGCGCAGGCTGGCGAACTTGGGCTTCTCCTCGTCGTCGGCCTCGCCGATCTGGATCATGGGGCCGAAGCGGCCGATGCGCGCGTGGACCTTGCGGCCGCTGGCGGGGTCGAGGCCCAGCTCGCGGGCGCCGGTGGCGCGCTCGGCGGTCTCGCTCACCGTGCCGATGGTCTTGTGGAAGGGCGCGTAGAACTCCTTCAGCATCTGGCGCCAGTTCATGGTGCCCTCGGCGATCTGGTCGAACTCGCCCTCCACGTAGGCGGTGAAGTTGAGGTCGACGATCGTGGGGAAGTGCTCCACGAGGAAGTCGTTCACCACCATGCCGATGTCCGTGGGGAAGAGCTTCTGCTTCTCGGCGCCCACGTTCTCCATGGCCGTGCGGTCGCTGATGGCATCGCCGGCGAGGGTGAGGATCCGGTACGGGCGCGGGGTGCCGTCGCGGTTCTCCTTCACCACGTAGCCGCGCTTCTGCACGGTGCTGATGGTGGGCGCGTACGTGCTGGGGCGTCCGATGCCGAGCTCCTCGAGCTTCTTCACCAGGCTGGCCTCGGTGTAGCGCGGCGCGGGCCGCTCAAAGCGCTGCGTGGCGGTCATCTCCTGCAGGCCGAGCCGCTCGCCCTGCTTCATGTCGGGCAGCAGGCCCTCCTGCTCCTCGGTGTCGCCCTCGTCATCGCGGCCTTCCATGTACACCTTGAGGAAACCGTCGAAGAGGATCACCTCGCCCTGGGCCACCAGGTCCTCACCGGGGCGGCTGCTGATGGCGATGTTCACCACGGTCTTCTCCAGCTCGGCGTCGGCCATCTGGCTGGCGAAGGTGCGCTTGCGGATGAGGTCGTAGAGGCGCTCGGCATCGCGGTCGGCGCCGGCGGAGCCCACGTTGAAATCGGTGGGGCGGATGGCCTCGTGGGCCTCCTGGGCGCCCTTGCTCTTGCTTTGGTACCGGCGGGTCTTGCAGTAGCGCGCGCCGTACTGGGCGGTGATGGCGGCCTCGGCGGCGGCGATGGCCTGCTCGCTCAGGTTCACCGAGTCGGTACGCATGTAGGTGATGTGCCCCTGCTCGTAGAGCCCCTGGGCGATGCGCATGGTGCGGTCCACGCCGAAGCCGAGCTTGCGGCTGGCCTCCTGCTGGAGGGTGGAGGTGGTGAAGGGCGCGGCGGGGGTGCGCTTGCCGGGCTTCTTCTCCACCGCGTTCACGGTGAAGGTGGCGCCCACGCAGCCCTGCAGGAAGGCCATGGCCTCGGCCTCGGTGGCGAAGCGCTTGGGCAGCTCGGCCTTCACGGTGGCCCCGGTCCCCGAACCGGGGGACCCTGTGATGAGCAGGGCGGTGATGCGGAAGGCGCTCTTCTCGGCGAACCCGAGGATCTCGCGCTCGCGCTCCACGATCAGGCGCACGGCCACGCTCTGCACGCGGCCCGCGCTGAGGCTGGGCTTCACCTTGCGCCACAGGATGGGGCTGAGCTCGTAGCCCACCAGGCGGTCGAGCACACGGCGGGCCTGCTGGGCGTCCACCAGGTGCACATCGATCTGGCGCGGGTTCTCGATGGCCTTGAGGATGGCGGGCTTGGTGATCTCGTTGAAGGTGATGCGCCGCACCTTGTCGGCGGGCAGCTTCAGCGCCTCCTTCAGGTGCCAGCTGATGGCCTCCCCTTCGCGGTCCTCATCGGTCGCGAGCCACACGATGGCCGCCTTGTCGGCCTCGCGCTTCAGGGCGCTTAGGCGGTCCTTCTTATCGTCGGGGATGATGTAGGTGGGCTCGAAGCCGTTCTCCACGTCCACGCTGAGGTCGCGCTCGGGCAGGTCGCGGACGTGGCCGTAGCTGCTGAGCACGGTGTAGCCTTCGCCCAGGTACTTCTCGATGGTCTTCGCCTTGGCGGGCGACTCCACGATCACCAGGTCGCCGCTGCCGCTTGCCTTCTTCTTCGCCATGGGATGCCGGTCTGAGGTCCGCCTTCGCATCGTCGCTTTGGCGGATGAAGGGCGCAAATGAAAGGGCGGGACCGGCCAGTTCGTTCACCTGCCTCCTATACCTATATATACTTCCCCGTAGGGGAAGGTTTTTTTCAACAGCGCACGTGATCACCGAAAGAGCCTGGCATGTGCATCCGCCATGGAGTTGCTGAGGTGCCGCCGCAAACAAGCTCTGTCCACGAAGGCATGTTGAATTCTGAGCACCTCACAGGCTGCTCAGGGTAAGACCAGTCCGCGGTCATTCCTGCATGGCTTCAAGATCATGGCTTCATGAGACCAATGCGATACGAGGTAATTGATCAGCCAACATGGCCCGAGACCTGGGATCAGCTGAATATGGGTCCGATCTTCTATACTAGCGAACTTGAATTCCCATCCGTTGTCGTCGGAAGGGAGCAAACCCAATACAAGTCTCGAAGATATCTCCATGAAGCCCATACATAACGTGCTAAGCATCCTAAAGGCAAGACATGGCCGGATCGGATCCAAATCGTTGAGTTATGTGGCCATCCTCAGCCTTGCCGCAGGCATGGTATCCTGCAATGATGTGCAGTCACAGGATTGCGTGCTATCGTGGAGCGAAGAAATGAGCAGTAAGATCAATGGGGAATATATATCCTCATTCACCGGGAGCAATGGAATGCTATACTTAGCGAACCAGCCAAGCAATTCAACTGACAAAAATCCCAAGGCAACCATTCATCAACTTGTTGGCCTTTCTCCAGGATTTACGTCTGAAATCGAATTAGACCTAGGCAAGAACAAAAAAAATCTTGAAGCTTCTGGTTTATTTGGCAATAGACTATTCATCCTGTGCACAGATCAATTTACACGCGAACCGAACAAGAACGTTTACCTTAAACAATATGACCCAAACTCTGGAGAGCCATTAACTATGTATGATGAGATCGCAAGTGTCGATCATTTCCCTTTGGTAAAAAAACCACTATACGAGGATTTCTATGGGTACATGCCACACATCAACTACTCCGTTACGCGTAATGGGGACTATCTATTTGTTTGGTTCTTGGAGGACGGAAAGGGTAAGCTAAGTGGTGCATCGGTGCATGTCATTTGCTTCAACAAGAACTTCAAGGAAATGTGGCGTCATAAAATTAGCGCCCGTATCCATCCTGATCTTACTTGGCCAAAGAAGGTCCTAGCATTGGACAAGGATAACGTTGCTATACTCGTACAGAACAATGCTAGCATCTATGGATACTCAAACGAGGACTGTCCAAAAATACTAGGGAGAGATCATCTTGTTGCGCACTACTCGAGGACAAAGGATTCGACATTCATCTTTCCGATAAGATCAACCAAGCACTTGATCTACGATATCGAAATACAACAAACCTCATCAAGTGAATATGCGGTCGCCGGAACATTCGAAATGAGCGACTCGAAGGAGCTCTGTGGACTCCATATCAGCTACTACAGGGCGGATGAACCTGCCGAACAAAGAACCCTGACGATCGATGCAGACAACGCTCACTGGAGCAGAGAGCAGGTCCATCCGCATTCGAAATTCTCCAATGGTGAGAAGCGCGAACGCGCCAATGACTTCTACCACCTAACGCACATGAGCGGCATCGGGGATGACCTGATCTTGGCCTTCGAGCATATCGTCCACTTCGGTCACGAAGAGCAGGGAAATCTCAATGAAAGGAACGGCCTGCACACCGGGAATACTGAGTTGCTCAGGATGTCAAGAACCGGAAGCGTGAAATGGCATCAGATCTTGAAAAAGAACCAATCACTGAGCTCTGTGTACATCAAATATGGATCCTGCGCTGTGATATCCAAAGGCGACCGGCTCCTGCTACTTTTCAACGCCGCACAGGGTGACGGAACAGATAAAGAGATCGAATTCAAGAACACCGACATGAGAACATGCATTCGATCCATTCAAGTCAATAGTACCGATGGCACCATTATTTCGAACACCCCCCTGGCGAATTCAGAAAGACCCTTCTTGCTCATACCAAGGAGCGTTGACAGATTGGACGAGAACACCATTTCATTTGTCGCCATGCAGAACTTCAAGTTGACACATGCCGATGTTTACAAGGCGGCAACATTGATGTGCCCATGACCTAAGCTCGATGGTTACCATGTGCGGATGCCCCCTTTATTGATCATTCACACAAATGACTAGCCTGGAACACACGCCATAGGGCGCACCACAGGCTTAAGTCCAACGAGCGGTTATCGTGCTCCTCCCGCTGCAAGCCGCCGCTCACTTCGACCCCGCCACCGATCAGCGGCGAGGCTCGGTGCGGCCCTTTGATGAACGGGACTTGATGTACCGGGTGTACCGCAACTCCAGGTCGACGCTGTTCTGCTTCCCATCGCGGTCCGTGATCACATCGCTCACGCCGTAGGAAAGGCGAACGCCGAGGCCATGATCCCCGCGGCTGCCGAGCAAGTGGTTGAAACCCGCAAGGATGCGCATGTCCGGACCCATGTTCGAAAGCGCATTGAACGCCGTATCGACCGGAACATCGCCATACGGACCCGTTACAGGGCCGCACTCCTGGGTCTGCGCCCAGATCGGAAAACCCAATGCCACCCCTGCTTCCATCCATGCCCGCATGGATGCTCCAACCGGGAACCGGAGCAAGCCGCCTAGCTGGACGTTCAAGTGGTCCTGGACCCGTTCGATATCGGTACTTCCGAAATGCCCGGTGTAACCGGATCGCAGGAGGGCGCGCCTGTACATGAACCCGCCTTCCACCACGAAATGGGTCCGCGTGCTGTCATCACGATCCGCCACATAGCCCACCGAAAGGCCCCCACCGAACGCTGGCCCCCCCGACCACCCCTCGGGCTCCTGATCGTGATAGACCACCAGCGCAGGCGCTGCGGAGACCTGCCACGGCCCTTGGGCGTTGCCAGCCGATGCCAGCATCAAAGCGACCCAAAGAAGAACGCACCGTTCCATGCCTCGCTAAGGAATGAAGAACGCTCCTTCCCTCCCGCCTGCCACCTTGTCAGCACCCGCCCGAAAACCCCTACCTTTGCGGGCCCTTTCCGCCTACCGTGAGCAAGCGCGCCTACATCGAGAGCTACGGCTGCCAGATGAACTTCAGCGACAGCGAGATCGTCGCGAGCATCCTGGCCAGGGAAGGGTACACGGTGGTGGACAAGGCCGAGGACGCCGACCTGGTGCTGCTGAACACCTGCAGCATCCGCGACAAGGCCGAGCAGACGGTGCTGCACCGCATCGACGGGCTCAACCACCTGAAGGGGCGCAAGCCCGACCTGCGCGTGGGCGTGCTGGGCTGCATGGCCGAGCGCATGCGCGAGGACCTGCTGGAGAAGAAGAAGCTGGTGGACCTGGTGGTGGGCCCCGACGCCTACCGCACCCTGCCCGCGCTGCTCGACGAGGTGG